>JABUUA010000007.1:3803-8785 GCA_021443405.1 Bacteroidaceae bacterium | reverse complement strand
TCGGCCTACCAAGTGGACCTCGACAGCATCGCCACCGGGCTGGCCAACATCTTTCCACAGCATGACAAGCAATGGTTCCGCGACCGTATGGAGAAAGGCCGCAAGCGCGGGTCCAAGGGTTGGCCCATCATGCCGGGCCACGCCGTTACCTATGTGCAATATCTTCAGTGCAAGGAACTGCCTCTTTTCCGAGAGGAATTCGGCAAAGGTGGCTTCAACGGTCGTCAGAAGTTAAGTCGGAAAGGCATCTTCGGCTTTGCCCGCCGCCTGCTTGGCGACTATCGTGTGAAGCGCGACACCGTGGAGACCACAGGACTGGAGCACTGCTACGACTCCCTCCTCTGCGGACAATCGGGCAGCGGTCACACGGAAAAGGTGCTCAACAATGTGGACTTTGTGGTCGATGTGCCTGCACACAACGGGCACGACATCGTGACCACCATCGACTCACGCCTGCAAGACGTGGCCGAGAAAGCCATTACCAACAAGATGCGCGAAATCGGAGCCGATAAAGGAATCGTCATTCTGATGGAGGTGGCAACGGGTGACGTGAAGGCGATGGTCAATATGACGCGCTACGGAAACGAGGCTCAAGGCTACGTTTTCCTTGAGAACGACCTCAACTACGCCGTGAACGGACGATGGGAGCCAGGCTCGACCTTCAAGACGGCCAGCATGATGGTGGCTATGGAAGACGGGTATATCACACCCGATTATATTGTGGACACCGAGAACGGCACCAAGTTGATGCACGGCTCATGGATGAAGGACCACAACGCGAGCAAAGGTAATTCGGTGCCCCGCGTCATCAATGTCACCAACATTATGAAGAGTAGCTCGAACGTGGGAGTTAGCTCCATCATCGACAAGTTCTATTACGAGCAGCCCGAGAAGTACGTTGCCGGCCTCTACAAGATTGGCGTCGGCGTCAGCCTCGGCATGCCGATGGGCGCCGACCCCGAGGTGCGCATGCCCAAGAAGACGCCCAACGGACGCCAATACACCAACTGGTCCAAGACCACACTCCCGTGGATGAGCATCGGCTACGAGACGAAAATACCGCCCATCAGCACGCTGGCCTTCTACAACGCTATTGCCAACGGCGGCCGCATGATGCGCCCGCGCTTTGTGACCGCCGAACTTGAGGAAGGCAAGGTCGTGCGCGAGTTCCCGCCCGTTTGTCTGAAAGAAAGCATCTGCAAACCGCAGACGCTCCGCTACATTCACGACATCCTCGACAGCGTGGTGAACGCTCCCAACGGAACGGGCGCCAAGGCTGGCAACCCCAAGTTCCGCGTCTGTGGCAAAACGGGAACAGCCCAGATGAACTACGGCCGCGGTCAACATGCCAAGCGCTATTTGGTGAGCTTCTGCGGTTTCTATCCCAGCGAAGCCCCGAAATACAGTTGCATCGTGTGCATCGAGAAGGAAGGACCAGCCTATGGCGGTAGTCACTGCGGTCCCGTATTTAAGGAAATCAGTCAGGCCGTCATGAATATCGGCACCTATCGCGACCCTCGCATGGCAGCCGACAGCACCAGTCGGCGCACGCCTCTGCTGGCAACTGGTCGTGCTGAAGACACTCGTTCGCTGCTGACCATGATGCGAATCCCCTGGCAGGAAAGCAAAAACTCGCAGAGTCAGTGGACCACCACGCAACGCGCGGCCAACGACCGTAGCGTCAACGTCCACACTGGTGCGGACGCAGCGAAGAACAACGTCGTCCCCAACGTCATGGGCATGGGTGCTCGCGACGCCGTGTATGCCTTGCGCCAAGCTGGTCTGCACGTGAAAGTGCACGGTCACGGACAAGTGAACGGCCAGAGTATTCCCGCCGGCACCAAGGTGGAAGGCTATCCAAGCATAACAATCAATTTGAATTAAGCAAGATATGAAACTCAACGAACTCATAAAGCCCACCGCCCCTCTGCAGGTGATAGGCAATGCGCAGGCCGAAGTCACCGGTATGGAAATCGACTCACGCAAGGTCGGTAACGGTTGTGCCTTCATCGCCATGCGCGGTACACAAGTCGATGGTCACACCTACATTGCGAAAGCCGTGGAGCAAGGCGCCAGCGTCGTCGTGTGCGAGACCCTGCCCGACACCTTGGCAGACGGCGTCACCTACGTGCAATACGCCAGCACCGAGGCCGTCGTCGGCCCCCTCGCCACCCACTTCTACGGCGACCCTACCCAGCGTATGAAGTTGGTGGGCGTTACGGGAACAAATGGGAAGACCACGATAGCCACCGTGCTTTACAACATGTTCCGCAGCTTCGGCTACAAGGTAGGACTGTGCAGCACCGTGTGCAACTACATCGACGGACAGGCAGTACCCACCGAATGCACCACGCCCGACCCCATCACGCTCAACCGTCTGTTAGGCGAAATGGCCGACCAAGGGTGCGACTACGCCTTCATGGAAGTCAGCAGTCACTCGGTCGCACAGCAGCGCATCGGCGGACTGACATTTGCCGGCGGCCTGTTTACCAACCTGACCCTCGACCATCTAGACTACCACAAGACACTGGAGAACTACCGAGACGCCAAGAAGGGTTTCTTCGATATGTTGCCGGAGAACGCTTTTGCCATTACGAATGTAGATGACAAGAACGGCCTGTTCATGGTGCAGAACACCCGCGCCACCGTGCGCACTTACTCGTTGCGCGCCGCCGCCGACTTCAAAGCAAAGATTCTGGAAGAGGGCTTCGATGGCATGAATCTGGAGATGAACGGTCGCGAAGTCTTCGTGCAGTTCGTCGGCCGCTTCAATGTATCGAACTTGCTGGCCATATACGGCGCCGCCGTCATGCTGGGACACAGCCCCGAAGAGGTGCTGGTTGCACTGAGTGCCATGAAGCCCGTGAACGGTCGGTTCGAAGCCATCCGCAGCAAAGAAGGCGTGACGGCCATCGTCGATTACGCCCACACACCCGACGCTTTGGTGAATGTGTTGCAGACCATCAACGACGTGTTGCAGCACAAGGGCACGCTGTGGACCGTCTGCGGATGCGGTGGTAACCGTGACAAGACCAAGCGGCCGGTGATGGCTCGCGAGGCCGTGAAGATGAGCGACCGCGTCATCATCACCAGCGACAATCCACGCTTCGAAGAGCCTCAGGAAATCATCAACGACATGCTGGCAGGTCTCGACGCCGATCAGCGCCGCCAGACGCTTGCGATTGTGGACCGTCGCGAGGCCATTCGCACCGCCTGCATGATGGCACAGCCCGGCGACGTTATCCTGGTGGCAGGCAAGGGACACGAGGACTATCAGATTATCCAAGGCGTGAAACACCACTTCGACGACCACGAGGTTATCCGTGAGTGCTTCGGCATCACCAACTAAAAAGATTCAGTCATGCTATACTATTTGTTCAGACATCTCGGTGAATTCGGTCTGTCAGGCGCACACATGTGGAGCTACATCTCGTTCCGTGCGCTGCTTACCTTAGTGCTGTCTGCCATCATCTCGCTGTGGTTTGGTGAGTATTTCATCAAATGGATGAAGCGCCACAATGGCGAGGAGACACAACGCGACATCACCATCGATCCCTACGGCGTGGAAAAGAAAGGTGTGCCCACGATGGGCGGCATCATTATCATAGTCGCCACCCTTGTGCCATGCCTGTTGTTCGGCCGCTTGCGCAATATCTACATGCTCCTCATGCTGTTCACCACGGTATGGTTGGGCGCCATCGGATTTGCCGACGACTACATAAAGATGAAGGTGACCAAGGACGGTCTGCGTCCGCTCTACAAGTTGATGGGGCAGGCACTGCTGGGCCTCATCGTCGGTCTGACCTTGTGGCAGAGCCCTGACGCCGTGATTCGCGAGAACGTGACCATGGAGAACAACGGCGCCGAACTCGTCATCCACAAGAGCGAGCCCGTAAAAAGTACCATCACCACCATACCGTTCGTGAAGAACAACAACCTCGACTACCAAAGCATCTTCTCGTGGATGGGCGACTACAAGCGCGCAGCGGGCTGGATTTTCTTCGTACTCCTGGTTACTTTTGTGGTCATGGCAGTGAGCAATGGCTCGAATCTCAACGACGGCATGGACGGAATGTGTGCCGGAAACTCCGCCATCATGGTGGGGACACTGGCTATACTGGCTTACGTGAGCAGCCACATCGGCTTTGCTTCGTACCTCAACATCATGTACGTGCCCGGCAGCGAGGAGTTGGTGATTTTCCTGTTGGCCTTTATGGGAGCGCTCATCGGCTTCCTGTGGTACAATGCCTATCCCGCCCAAATCTTCATGGGCGACACAGGGTCACTCTCCATCGGCGGCATCATCGCCGTGACGGCCATCATCATCCACAAGGAACTTCTCATTCCCATCATCTGTTTCGTGTTCCTGTGCGAAAGCGTGAGCGTGCTCTTGCAGACTCAATACGCCAAGATGGGCAACAAGCGAGGTGAGAAGTGGCGCGTGGTAAAGCGCGCTCCAATCCACGATGCGTTCCGCGTCAAGCCCGGACAAATCCCCGACAACTTCAAGATACTGCTGAACTTCCCCAAGGGTTGCTGGCTGGAGTCAAAGATAACAACACGCTTCTGGATTATAACCATCGTGATGGCGGCACTGGCCATCGTCACCCTTAAGATTCGATAAAAGACATGAGTAAACTAGTGATATTGGGCGCGGGAGAAAGCGGCGTGGGCACCGCCATCCTTGCACTGAAGCAGGGTTACGAGGTGTTCGTAAGCGACCGAGGCGCCATCAAGGACAACTACAAGCAGATGCTCGACGCACATCAAGTGCGCTGGGAGGAAGGACAGCACACCGAGGCCGAGATTCTTTCCGCCGACGAAGTGGTCAAGAGCCCCGGCATTCCCGACAAAGCCCCCGTGGTACAACAACTCATTGCACAGGGCACGCCCATCCTGAGCGAGTTGGAATTTGCCCACCGCTACAGCAAGGGAAAGACCATCTGCATCACTGGCAGCAACGGAAAGACTACCACCACCAG
>JABUUA010000007.1:0-3789 GCA_021443405.1 Bacteroidaceae bacterium | reverse complement strand
ATGCAGAAGAGTGGCGTAGACGTCGGCCTCGCTGGAAACATAGGTCGTTCCTATGCCTTGCAGGTGGCACAGGAGGACCACGACTGGTATGTGCTGGAGATTAGCTCATTCCAACTCGACAATATGTACGATTTCCGTGCCGACATCGCCGTGCTCATGAACATCACACCCGACCATCTCGACCGTTACGACTGGACGATGCAGAACTACACCGACTCCAAGATGCGCATCATACAGAACCAACGCCCTAACGACTTCTTTATCTATTGGCGCGAGGACGAGCACATCGACCAGGAGTTGCAAAAGCGCCGCGAGGGCTACGCGCCCCAGCCGACGCCCAGCAGCAAGCCCGTTCACGAAGGGAATCCCACTCGATGCAGCTTCGGCGACGCCGATTATGAGATGCTGGTCCTTACCTTCTCGCAGATGGGACAGCACAACAAGCGCAATGCCATGGCGGCCTACTACGCAACGAAACTGGCTGGCGCCGACGAAATGCTGATTCGTCAGTGTCTGATGGATTTCCCGGGCGTGGAACATCGTCTGGAGCGCGTCGAAGAAAAGAACGGTGTGCTCTACATCAACGACTCGAAAGCTACCAATGTGGACGCTTGCAACGTGGCCTTGTTGGCTATGGACCGCCCCACCGTGCTCATCGTGGGCGGACTGGACAAAGGCAACGATTACGCCACCATCGCCCCGCTCGTGAAGCAGAAATGCCGCGGACTGGTCTATCTGGGAGCCGACAATAAAAAACTGCACGACTCGTTCGACGCCTTAGGTCTGCCCGTTGCTGATACGGCTTCAATGGCCGACTGCGTGAAGGCCTGCGCCGCCATGGCCCAACCGGGCGACGCTGTGTTGCTGAGTCCGTGCTGTGCAAGTTTCGACCTTTTCAAGAACATGGAGGACCGTGGCGAGCAGTTCAAGACGCTCGTGCGTGCTCTCTAACAACCGAACACAACGACTGATGAAAGCGCTTGACTACTTAAAGCAACAAAATATACTGCGTGGCGACGGATGGATATGGATTGCCTACTTCTGCATCTGCGTCGTTTCGTTCCTCGAAGTGTTCTCCGCCTCGTCGCGTCTGACCTATGGTCACGACGGATTTCTTGGCCCCGCCCTCAGTCACTTCGGCTTCCTGGTCAGTGGTCTGCTGGTTGTCTGGGTGATGCACCTTATCCCCTACAAGCTCTACTACTACTTTGCCGTGCCTCTTTGGGGGTTTAGTATCATTCTGCTGGGCTGCACAACACTATTGGGCAGCGCTATCAACGACACCACGCGCTGGCTTTCGCTGGGTGGCATCACCATACAGCCTTCCGAGATTGCCAAGTTAGGTCTCATCTGTTTAGCGGCCAAACTGTTTGCCAACAACCGCAATGTGGAGAACGGCGAAATGGGAATGCAATCATTCAAGCGCGTTCTCTGCTGCACCATTATAACGTGTGCATGCATCTTTTCCGAGAATTTGTCAACGTGTCTGCTGACTTTCATTGTCATTGGACTCCTGGCCGTTGTCTGCCAACCCCCGAAAATTTTCTATATTTTAGCACTCGCAGCTGGCATCCTTGGCGGCACTGGCATCGTGACCATGAAGAACGTGAGCAAGGAAACCGTAAAGGAACTGTCGGAGATATCCATAGGAGGGCACACACCCTTGCACCGACTGCCCACATGGCACAACCGTTTCGTGGGCGGACAAGAGATACCCGAGGATCCACACGACTATGATATTCGTCGCGACATGCAGGCGACGCATGCACGCCTGGCAGTCGCCACCGGCGGACTGCTTGGGAAGGGATTCGGTAACAGCGTGGAACGTGACTACCTGCCACACGCCTATTCCGACTTTATTTTCTCCATTGTTCTTGAGGAGGGAGGTATATGGCTACCCACCATTCTCCTGTTCCTCTACCTGCTGATTGTCTATCGATCGTGGGTCATCGCCAAGAATTGCAAGAACCGTTTCCCTTGCTATCTGGTGTTGGGACTGTCGTTGATGCTGATTGCGCAAGCGATGTTCAACATGGCAGTGGCCGTTGACCTCTTCCCCATCACCGGCCAACCATTGCCACTCATGAGCAAAGGAGGCACCAGCACCATCATCACGTGCAGCTACCTGGGCATGATACTCAGCGTCAGCCACACCGCTGCCAAGAAGGAGCCAAAAGCTAAAAAAGAACCCGTAACAGAAACAATAGAAGCATGAGTGAACTGAAAGTTATCATAAGCGGCGGCGGAACGGGAGGCCACATCTTCCCTGCTGTAAGCATTGCCAACGCTATCCGCGAAATCAATCCCGAAGCCAAGATTCTCTTCGTGGGCGCCAACGGCCGCATGGAAATGCAGCGCGTACCCGCCGCAGGCTATGAAATCGTGGGCTTGCCCATACGCGGTCTGTACCGTCCCTTATGGAAACCTGCCAACATCGGCGTGCTTTTCGACTTCCTTAAGAGCAAGCGCATGGTGAAGAAAACCCTGCGCGAGTTTCAGCCTCAAGTGGCTGTGGGTGTCGGTGGATATGCCAGTTCAGCTACCCTCAACGCGGCGTATGACCTCGGTATTCCTTGTCTGATACAAGAGCAGAACAGTTTTGCGGGTCTGACCAACAAGTCACTGAGCAAAAAGGCCCAGAAGATTTGTGTGGCGTACGAAGGCATGGAACGTTTCTTCCCCAAGGACCGCATCCTCCTCACCGGCAACCCTGTGCGCCAAGGTCTGCAGAACCCCAATCTGACGAAGACGGAGTCAACGGCCATCTTCAACTTTGAACCCGACCGCCCCACCCTCTTGCTCATTGGCGGCAGCTTAGGCGCCCGCACTATGAACGAGAGCGTGCTCGACAATCTCGACCTGATACGGAAGTCGCCCATCCAGTTCATCTGGCAGACCGGAGGCTATTACAGTAAGACCATTCAAGAGGAACTGGCCAAGCACGGAAAGCCCGACAATCTCTATGTCACGGACTTCATCAGCCGCATGGACATGGCGTACAAAGCGGCCGACCTCGTGATTTCGCGCGCAGGAGCCAGCAGCATCAGCGAACTCTGCCTGCTTGGCAAACCCAGCATCTTAGTGCCCTCGCCCAACGTGGCTGAGGACCATCAGACCCACAATGCCATGGCACTCGTCCGTAAGGACGCGGCGATACTGGTGCGTGACGCAGATGCTCGCAAAGACCTCATCCCGATGGCCATCAAGAGCGTCATGGACAAAGAACTGTTAGCCAAGTTAGGCGCTAATGCCTACAAGATGGCCTTCAAGGATTCTGCCAGAGTCATTGCCGAGGAAGTTATAAAACTCGCTACAAAACAGTAAAGATACGAACATGAAATTACAAGATATTAAAGCCGTTTACTTCGTTGGCATCGGCGGCATCGGCATGAGTGCCATCGCTCGTTATTTCCTACATCAGGGGCTCACTGTGGCAGGCTACGACAAAACACCCAGCGACCTCACCCGAAAACTGGCGGAAGAGGGGGCCGATGTTCACTACGAGGAAGACGTGACGCGCGTACCCGCCGCCTGCAAGCAAAAGGAATCGTGCCTCGTCATCTATACGCCCGCCATCCCTGCCGAGCACAAGGAGTTGGCCTATTTCCAGCAAGAAGGTTTCGAAATACAGAAACGCGCCCAGGTGCTGGGCACCCTGACCCACGCCCTGAAGGGGCTTTGCGTAGCGGGAACCCACGGTAAAACAACCACCAGTTCCATGGCGGCACATCTGCTGCACCAGAGCGACGTGGACTGCAACGCCTTCCTCGGCGGCATCACCAAGAACTA
>JABUUA010000079.1 GCA_021443405.1 Bacteroidaceae bacterium | reverse complement strand
GCGGCTAGGACACATGCCTCTCACGCATGGAACACGGGTTCGATTCCCGTAGGCGCTACTCCGGACAATGACTCGCTTGGTTTCAAGCGGGTCATTCTTTTTTTTTGCGGGTCCTTCTTTTTGCGCAAAATAAAATCCCCCGAAGTCTCACGAATCGCGGACTTCGGGGGTTATGGTAGAAAATGACCGTTGGCGACTAAATCAGATAATTGCCGCTGATGCTGAGATTGTTCTGCACGCGACGGATGGTGTCGGCAATCAGGTCGGCGATGGAAATCTGCTTCACCTTGGTGGAAGGCTTGTCGTAGGGGATGCTGTCGGTGAACACCATCTCGGTGAGGGCCGACTGCTCCACGCGCTCGGTGGCGGGGCCGCTCATCACGCAGTGGCTGGCGATGGCGCGGACGCTTCGCGCTCCGTTCTCCAGCATGAGGTTGGCCGCCTTGGTGATGGTTCCCGCCGTGTCCACCATGTCGTCCACGAGCACCACGTTGGCGTCTTCCACATTACCGATTATCTGCATCGAGTCCACTTGGTTGGCCTTGGTGCGGGTCTTGTTGCACAGCACGAGCGGGCATTTGAGATATTTGCTGTAGCTGTTGGCGCGCTTCGAGCCGCCCACGTCGGGGGTGGCGATGACGAGGTTCTCCAGACCGAGGCTCTCGATGTAGGGGAGCAGCACGCTCGAGGCGTAGAGATGGTCAACGGGAACATCGAAGAAGCCCTGCTCCTGGTCGGCGTGGAGGTCCATGGTGATAAGGCGGTCGATGCCGGCAACCGACAGCATGTCGGCCACGAGTTTTGCGCCGATGGAAACGCGCGGCTTGTCCTTGCGGTCCTGACGCGCCCAGCCGAAATATGGGATGACGGCGTTGATGGTCCGGGCCGAGGCGCGCTTGGCGGCGTCAATCATCAGCAGCAGTTCCATCAGGTTGTCGCTGTTGGGGAAGGTGCTCTGCACCAGATAGAGGTCGCGTCCGCGAACGCTCTCTTCGTAGGAGACGGCAAATTCTCCGTCGGCAAAACGGGTGATGACCAGGTTGCCCAGCGGGCAGTCGAGACTGGCACAAATCTTCTCGGCCAAGTAGCGTGAGGCCGAGCCCGAGAACACCAAAAAATCTTTCTTTTCGCTCATAGTATGTTGTAGGTCGTAAGTTTTCGTTAGTCGGCCGCTTTACGGAGTCGGCGGAAGTGGGCGATGAGTTCCTTGAAGTCGCTGCCCCGGTGGATGTTGAAGCGCTTCCAGAGGTCGCCGCGGATGACGGCGCCGCCGAAGCCGAATTCCTTCAGCTGGTCGAGATTCTCAAGGGCGATGCCGCCCTGGGCCATCACGTGTTTGTCGATGATTCCCTTCCGCGCGGCGGCGTAGAGCTCGTCCTGCGTGAAGCGGGCCACGTAGGAGGGCTCGCTGATGCTGTCAAACACGTTCTTGAGAATCACGTATTTGCTGACGGGCTTCTGCTCCACCACCTCGTCGAGCGTGTAGCAGGTTCGCGACATCATGTCGTGGTAGTCGGCCGGGGGGACGGGATTGTGGTGGCTGATGTGGATGCCCATCAGGTTGAACTCCTCCTTGAGATAGAAGTGGTCGTGAACCACCACGCTCTTGTGATAGCGCTCGGGCAGCAACGTCAGCAGTCGCTCGCAGAACACGGGCTCGCTGTTAGGCTTGCGAAGATGCAGTATATCAAGACCCTCCTCGAAAAGAGTGGCCAATATCTTATCCTCCTCAACGAAGAAGTCGGGATTTGACAATAAAATCAGTTTCATGCCGTCTGTTTCGTTTATGTCTGCAAAGGTAATACTTATTTTTCACAATTTAGACTGTTCCGCGCATTTTTTTCCCCACTAATTTGTACCTTTGTACGGAGAATCTGAAACGAAAACAAATAATACAACGATGGAAGACAACAAAAAAACGGCCGGACTGCCCGAGAACGCCATGCGCCCCCTGGCCGAGGGAGAACACTACGAACCGCTGATGAACGACAGCCAGCAACCGCGCGAGGTGACCGCCTGGTCGGTGTCGTGGGGACTGCTGATGGCCGTTGTCTTCAGCGCCGCCTGCGCCTATCTCGGACTCAAGGTGGGACAAGTGTTCGAGGCGGCCATCCCCATCACCATCATCGCCGTCGGACTCACCGGAGCCACCAAGCGGAAAGGGGCGCTGGGCGAGAACGTCATGATTCAGAGCATCGGCGCCTGCTCGGGCGTGGTGGTGGCTGGCGCCATCTTCACCTTGCCCGCGCTCTACATCCTGCAAGCCAAATACCCCGAGATGACCGTCTCGTTCCTGCAGGTGTTCCTCGCCTCGCTGTTGGGCGGCGTCCTGGGCATTCTGTTCCTCATCCCCTTCCGCAAATACTTTGTGAAGGACATGCACGGCCATTATCCCTTCCCCGAAGCCACGGCCAGCACGCAAGTGCTCATCACAGGCGAAAGCAGCAACAACCAGGCCAAGCCCTTGCTCTTTGCGGGCCTCATCGGCGGTCTGTTCGACTTCGTGGTCGCCACCTTCGGCCTTTGGAACGAGAACTTCACATCGCGGGCCTTGTATTTCGGCGAGACCGTCGCCACCAAAGCGAAACTTGTGCTGAAGCTCAACACGGGAGCCGCCGTGCTCGGCATGGGCTACATCGTCGGCTTCAAATATGCGCTCATCATCTGCCTCGGCAGTCTGCTCATCTGGTGGGTCATCGTTCCGGGCATCGCTCTTTTCTTCCCCGAACTCCCCATCGCCGAGGGACTTACCGCCGCCATGGCGGAGCCCGAGGCGCTGTTCAAATATGCCAAGAGCATCGGCATCGGCGGCATTGCCATGGCCGGCATCATCGGCATATGGAACAGCCGCAAGGTGATTATGGGCGCCTTCTCGCTGGCCGGCCAACTGAGCGCCAAGCAGGCCGAAACCCAGCGAACGCAGCTCGACCTGCCCATGAAACAAGTCATCACACTGGCCATCACCGCCCTTGTGAGCATATTCCTGTTCTTCCACTTCAGCGTCATGCAGGAGAACTGGCTGTTTAGCGGCGTGGCCATTCTGTTGGTCGCCGCCATCGCCTTCCTGTTCACCACCGTGGCGGCCAACGCCATCGCCATCGTCGGCAGCAATCCCGTCAGCGGCATGACGCTCATGACCCTCATCCTTGCCTCGGTCATCATGGTCAGCGTGGGACTCCACGGCACTTCGGGCATGGTGGCCGCCCTCATCATGGGCGGCGTGGTCTGCACCGCGCTAAGCATGGCGGGCGGTTTTGTGACCGACCTCAAAATCGGTTACTGGCTGGGCAGTACGCCGAAAAAACAAGAGACCTGGAAATTCCTGGGCACACTCGTCAGCGCGGCCACCGTAGCGGGCGTCATCATGATTCTGAACAAAACGTACGGATTTACCAACGGACAACTCGCGGCGCCTCAAGCCAACGCCATGGCCGCCGTCATCGAACCGCTCATGAGCGGCGAGGGAGCTCCGTGGTTGCTCTACGGAATCGGAGCGGCGATTTCATTGCTGCTCAACGCCTTCGGTGTCTCGGCCCTCGCCTTTGCCTTGGGAATGTTCATCCCCATCGAACTGAACCTGCCGCTGTTAGTGGGCGGC
The DNA here is from genome assembly GCA_021443405.1 of Bacteroidaceae bacterium. Taxonomy (GTDB): domain Bacteria; phylum Bacteroidota; class Bacteroidia; order Bacteroidales; family Bacteroidaceae; genus Physcousia. The sequence goes on along the minus strand of JABUUA010000079.1, from coordinate 4,081 downwards.
GCCGTCAACTGGTTTGTAACCACCCGTTCCAGCGACCCCGCCGTCAATGCAGCACGCGGCGAACGCGGCACTCTGCTGAGCAGCGGCTTCATCGCCGGCGGCGCTCTCATGGGCGTGGTGGCCGCGGCGTTGCGCTTCGGCGGCGTGGAGTTCGACTTCACAAATTGGTGGGCCAACCCTATGTCCGAACTGTTGTCCATCGGCATGTACTGCATGCTGATTACCTACCTCATCCGCGCCTCGATGAAGGCAAAATGAAGCCTTACCTTGTAAATAATTAGGCAAAAGCATTGGTAATCGGAGAAATTGTTGTAACTTTGTGCCCGCTGTCACGAGTTGGCAGTATATTTCAAACCTATTAAATAAAATTTTAACTCATTTATGGCAACAAAAATCAGATTACAGCGCCACGGCCGTAAGAGCTATGCCTTCTACAGCATTGTGATCGCTGATGTAAGAGCTCCACGTGATGGTAAGTTTACAGAAAAGATTGGTACTTACAACCCCAACACCAATCCTGCCACTGTAGATTTGAAATTCGATCGTGCCTTGTATTGGGTAGAGTGCGGTGCACAACCTACCGATACGGTTCGCAACATCCTCTCAGGTGAGGGCGTGTACCTCATGAAACACCTGAAGACTGGCGTGAAGAAGGGCGCTTTTGACGAAGCTACGGCACAGGCTAAGTTTGAGGCTTGGAAGGCCGACAAGCAAAAGGGTCTTGCTTCCATCGAAGCGAAACTCGCTGCCGACAAAAAGGCTGCTGCCGCAGCCACGCTGGCTGCCGAGAAGAAGGCCAACGAAGAGATTGCAAAGAAAGTAGCTGAGAAGAAGGCTGCTGAGGCTGCCGCAAAGGCTGAGGCTGAGGCCGAGGCTGCTGCAGAAGCAACCGCAGAAGCCGCCGAGGCTGCCGAGCCCGCAGCAGAAACTCCCGCCGAGGCGTAAGCGTAATCAAAAGTTAACAATTTTATTCTAATAGATTTTCCAAACACCATAGAAGGGCTCTGCCGGGAGGCAGGGCCCTCCTTTTTTTTCAGGCTTCCACAAACATTTCTCGCTGTAAAAGCGGAACTATCCGAGAAGAATTAGTATATTTGTGGGAAAATACGCCGACAAGCCCCATGCGCAAACTTAAAATTATATTTTTGTGCACCGCACTTTTTCTCTTTTCCGTGGCTACGGTCACGGCGGTTCTTCAGCACAACAAGCCGTCGCGCTTTGTGCTGAGCACCAACTGGACCGCCCAATCGCAGTTTGCCGGCTACATCGTTGCGGCGGAAGAAGGGTTCTTCCGCGACAATGGTCTCGACGTCACCTTGCATTTCCACGATTCTGTTCATTCTTCCCAAGAGATGCTCATGAGCGGAAAAGCGGACTTCGCGGTGATGCATTTGCTCGATGCCTTGGAAGCGCGTAGTAAAGGAGAACGGATTGTCAACGTGTTACAACCTACACAAATCAGCAGTTACTGCATCGTCTCTCATCATCACATTCAGAACATCGACGACCTTGGCGACCAAGAAGTGGCGTTGTGGCATAGATTCAATCCCGCCATCCAATCGTTCATCGACCAGCAGACGCAAGGTCATGTGCAATTTATAGAGATATTTGGCGGCATCGAGGCGTTCTTGGCCGGGGCTGTGGAGAACACGATGTGCACGACCCACAACGAGTTACTGCAGCTCGAGGAGTCGGGAATGCTGATGGACAGCGCCTGCGTCCTTACCTTTCAGGAGTTAGGGCTCGACATTCTCGACGACGGTCTGTATGTGGAGGAAGATTTCTACTATACGCATCGCGAAGAAGTGGAGGCTTTTGTCCAAGCTGTCAAGGCCGGATGGGAGCGCGCCTTTGCGGAACCGGACCGAGCCACCGACTTAGTCCTGCAAACGATGGGGAACTATCGCCTGCGCCGCAACTTCTATCACGAACGGAGAGGCATCGGCAATCTCCAGAAGTTGATTACTTCGGGGAAAGCACAAGCCGACATGCGTCTGAAGGAGAGTGATTTCCTCTATGCGATGGAACTGCTCAATGTCACTGGACATCTGGGCGAATTCCGCTGTACTTACCAAGAATTTTGCCCGAACTTACCATGAAACTCTCGACAGGACATAAAACTTTCGCCGGCAAGTTAAGCTTCCTGATAGCGGGACTTGTGCTCATCATCTTTGCCGTCATCTTTTGCATCGCCTCCTACTGGGCAAAGGTCGAGATTCTCTCGCAGGCAAACACCATCACCCACGACAAGGTAAACTACTATGCTTCAGAGATAACACAAGACATCACCAACATAGAAACCTGGGTGGAGGCCTACGAAACCACCCTGCGTCTTGTGCTGAACGACCAAGAATCCACCTATAAAATGTTAGAGGAGATGATGAAGGACGAGCGGCTGAAATATGCATTCGTCTGCCTCGAGCCCCATCAGTTTCTGGCCAGCGACAAGGGCGTGATGGTGGAGGTGATACGCGATGCCGACGGTTCGCTGCGCCGCAACCAGCGCGACACTACCTATCATTTCCGCACTTATCCTTATTACCTCATCCCCACGCGTCTGCACAAAAACTACTGGACAACTCCGTATTACGCCGGCGGCGAGAAGGTTTGCACGTTCGGTCATCCCCTCTACGACGAGAACGGACAACTACAAGGTCTCCTCGGCGTGGATTTGCGTCTGACGATTCTTACGGAGGAAATCGAGCAGACCGACGATGCAACCGACGCTTACATGCTTAACGTCATCAGCCACGACGGCCACTACATCATCCACGAAAACAAGGAATACATCTCCAACGAAAGCGTCATCACCGACGCTCGAATGCACAACAGCGAGGGACTGGAAGCAGTCGGGCGCAGCATCTTGGCGGGGCAAGACAGCACGCTGACCATAAAATACAATGGAAAGAAGTGGTTGGTGAGCTACACAAGTATCCCGAGCATTGGCTGGGGCGTCTTTATCACCACCCCGTATGAGCTTGTGTTCGAACACGTAATGGAGGTTGTGCTGTATCTCTTGTTGCTGATGATTCTCATGGCCGCCGTCACCATTCCCATCGTCCGAAGCATCATCCGCCTCCGCACAAAACCGATACATCTTTTCTCCGCCGCGGCCCTTCGCATTGCACAAGGCGACTTCGACACGCCCATAAAGCAAGTAGATACGGGAGACGAAGTGCAGGACCTGGGCGTTTCGCTCGACCACATGCGCACGTCGTTACGTTCTTACATGACACGGCTGGAGGAGACCACCGCCGCCCGACAGGTCATAGAGAAGGAATTGAGCATTGCCAACAGCATACAGATGAGCATGCTGGCCCGGTTGTTCCCCACATTCTCCGACCCCTACAACGTGGAGGTCTATGCCTTTCTTCAGGCGGCTCGCGAAGTGGGCGGCGATCTTTACGACTTTGTCATCCGCAACCATCGGCTGTATTTCGTTATTGGCGACGTGAGCGGAAAGGGATTGCCGGCTTCCATGTTTATGGCCATCACCATCAGTTTGTTCCGAGCCATGTTGCGAACCGAAACGAGCCCCGAAGCCATTGTTTCTAACATCAACAACACCATCGCCGCCAACAACGAGCGCAACATGTTCGTCACCTTGATTATGGGTGAGCTCAACCTCAACAACGGGCACTTACGTTTCTGCAATGCCGGCCACGACCCCATGCTGAAACTCGGCGCTCTCGGCCCCTCGAAAGTGCCGATGGCAAGCAACCTGCCCGTAGGCTTGATGGAGAATTTCCGCTATCAGCTCAACGAGATGGACCTGTTGCCCTCCGAGAAACTGCTGCTCTACACCGACGGCGTGACCGAGGCTGAGAACCAGCAGAAAGAGCTGTTCACCTACGAACGATTGCTGAAGGTGGCCACCGACCACTCGACCGTCTCCGCCAAACAACTGGTCGGCAGCTTAGTGGAGAGCGTACAGGAGTTTGTGAACGACGCCGCTCAAAGCGACGACATCACGATTATGGCTGTCCACTACAACCCGAAGCCCCTCCGCGACGACCAGCTGACCTTCAAGAATAGTCTGGACGAGGTGCCGCGCATTGCGGCTTACATCGAGGAAATCTGC
>JABUUA010000078.1 GCA_021443405.1 Bacteroidaceae bacterium | reverse complement strand
ACAAGCAACGGCGAATAAGATTTTTTTCATGGGTAGGTTGTTTGATTTATGAGTATTTGTACACAAAGATAACAAATAAATGCCAACCACCTGCAAGAACAACCATTATATTTTGCATTTCTGCGTGCTTATTTGTAACTTTACGGGGTAAACTCAATTGTTTTGCCCCGATATGTCAAAAGCAAAGTTAAAGAAGTTGCTGAAAGAAATGCCGAAAGACGAGGTCATCAACCTGGTGATGGAACTATACGATGCCAAGAAAGAGGCCAAGGAATATCTGGAATATTACCTCGAACCTGACGAATGTGCCATGCTGGAGAGTTACCGGCGCATCATCAAAGAAGAGTTTTATCCAACCAAAACGTTGTGGGAACCCAAGACGCGGTTCAGTGTGTGCAGAAAGGCCATCTCTGATTTTAGCAAGTTGAAACCAGCGCCAGAGAACATGGCGGAACTGATGGTTTCGTACATGGAATACGCCACGCAGTTTACTTTTGACTATGGCGATATGTGGGAACAATATTACGATGCAGTCGAACGCAACTTTGAGCGGACACTGAAATTTGTGACCGTTCATGCTTTGCTACCCGCGTTCCGCCTGCGCCTTCACCAGTGTGTGCTGTGGTCAAAACATTGCGGATGGGGCTTTGAGGACGCGATGACAGACCTCTATGACGAATATTGCGCCAAGTAACAGCCTCGAAAATCTGCACCATTTCCCTCAGTTGAGAGCCACCAGCCGCACCACCTCCTCCAGATAACGGGCGTCCGTCGCGTCGAAGGTGCTGAGTTCGGCGCTGTCCACGTCGAGCACGGCCATTACCTGCTGATGAGCGTCGAACACGGGCACTACAATCTCGGAACGCGAGGCGCTGCTGCAGGCGATGTGTCCCGGGAACTGCTCCACATCGGGAACCACCATGGTGCGTTCCTCAGCCCACGCCGTGCCGCACACACCGCGCCCTTTGCTGATGCGCGTGCACGCTAATGGTCCTTGGAAGGGTCCCAATACCAACACGTTGTCCACTACTCGGTACCAGCCCGTCCACCACCATCCGAACGTCTCGTGCAGCATGGCCGCAGCGTTCGCCATGCGAGCGATGAGGTCTGGCTCGTCGGCCATCACGGCGGCTATCTGAGGCAATAGTGCTTCGTATTTCTCTGCTTTCGTTCCCTGTGCAATCCGTAGTTCTTCTGCCATTTTCTTCGTTGAATTGTAGGACAAAGAAAAACAAATTTTCTTGTATGTGCAAGGGAACGGCGTTTTTTATATGCTGAACGATTTGGCGGCCACCAAGCGGTTGAGCCATCCCTTCAGGAACTTTGCGTTGTTGCCCACGCCGATGGAACGATAGTAAGCTTCCAGCGCGGCGTAGTATTTCTCAACAATAGTGGCGCAGGAATTTACAGCGCCCAGTGTGCCGTTGCCCACAATGCCGTCCACCTTCACGCCCGCCGCCTTCTGAAGCAGTTTCTTGGCACGGACGGGACCAGCGTTCACAGCGAAGTTGTAGAGATACAGGGCCAGTCGCGCATTGTTTATCTTGTCGGCCGCACTCGTCTTGTAATAGAGATTGTAGTAAATGTCGCCGATTTCGTCCAGTTCTGCTTGTGTTCCCTTGTATTTGCGCTTCAGGGCCGAGTCTTTCAGCGCGTCGAGCGACTTCCACACCTGCAGTTTGGGGTAGAGCTTTCGGCAGATGCCACGGTAGGTTTCGCCGCCGGCATCCTTGGGGTCGTTCACCCAAAGCCCCTCCCACTGCAGCACGAAGGGCTGTATACGGTTAAATTGTGCGCGGGCGTCACTGATGCGCGGAGCGGCCGGCACCTCGATGTTTTCGGTGGTGATGGCTTGGAATGTGTGTTCCACAGCGGGGACGGGGGAACGGTTTTCCTCGGTGTAGAGGCGTCCTTCCAGTCGGGTCGCGCCCTCCACACGCGCTACTTGGTTGGGGATGAGGAACTCGTTGGAGGTCTTGTTTTGTACTTCGTTCACGTAGCGGTCAGGGTTGTACGTGTTGGGATTGAAGGTCCACTTTGAATCGTCTTGGCTGACCATTTCCGTGAACCACGAGCCAAGTTGAAAAGTTTTTTCCAATGCCATAAGAATATTAGGTTATACGTTCGTGTTTTCTTCTTCCGCCTTCTTCATGTGTGTGCCTTGGTGGTAATATAGGTTGAGCACCTTGGCCAGTCCTGTGGGTGGCTCGTAGCTTTCCATGTGGAACTTCACCCTCACTTTTCCCTGGAACCGTGTCTGCTCGTTGTAACTTCCTCCCGGGCCGTAGGTGCCCACCATCTTGCCTTCCTCGTCGAATTGCGTCTGGGCGACGAAAGACATCGCGGCGGTTTCTATGGTGAAGGTAGGGATGGGAACCAAGGTCAGCAGCGGAACGGACAAGCGGCGCCGGCGCCCTTCTATCTCGCAACTAAACGACATAAAGACGGCCTCCCACTCCTCGGTCCCCTTTCCTTCGGCTGTTGGTTGAAACCCCACTTCGCGGATATACTGTTGCGAGGCTTCGTTGACGATGCTCTGTGCCCGCATGCAGGATTCCATGGGCCTCCCGATAAGTTCGTCCATCGGGAGGCATGGAATTGCTTTGAGTCTTGTTCCTTCGGTGTCGGGCATAGCATAACATCATCAACGTCTTCCTGTCAACGGATGTCTGACACCTAAGCTCGTCGCAGAATATTCAACTGTAATAATTTGGTTAGTAATGGTAACTTTGTATGCATAGCCTCGAATAGCGGTAGCAGTGATTCGGTCGTTGTTCATAGTCCCGTCGTAGGCTTGATTGGCATCGTAAGCTTTACCATCAATTGATACAGTTACCGCTGTCGTTGATGGGTTAATGACATTCACGGTGTAGAAGTACTTGGCAATCCGTTGATAGTCGACAACGATAGTCCTCGCAGTGCCGGTGCCTTGGAACAGCACCGTTGCTCTGTAGCCTAAAATCGCCGGCGCTGTGACTTTGTCAGTCGTAAGATTGGGGTAAGGCGTGTTCGCATTGAACAATGCTCCGTTCACCTTGATTTTGCCGACAGCTTCGCTCCTGTTCGAAGTAGCGCTGGCAAACCAACTGGTTGAGTCTTTCGCATACTTCACCGTGATGGTGTTCCCCGTGATATAGGGGGTGCACACATAACCGGGGAAGGCTGTTGCCTTGATGTCGTCCGACCCTATCCCAATGTACTTCTCCGTCTTGCTATAAGCCTTTCCTTTCACCGTTACGTTCACCGTGCCGGGGTTGCCGGTAACACTGAGGGTGAAGAAGCAGGCGGGGTCGTCGGTGTATTTCACCTGAATCACTTGGCCCACAAGACTTACATTGCAGAGGAAACCGGGAATCACAGTCGTCTGAATCATGTTAGACGTCAGACCCACATAAGGTTGGTTCTCATTGAACAGATTGTAACTGCTGCCTTCCTTTATCTTGACTTCTGCGGCAGGCGAACTGGGGTTGCCCGTTATCTTCAGAGTGTATTTGCACTCAGGCTTGATAGAGTAAGCGATGCGGATGACCTTATTGTTGGGGTCCTTGGTATCGATGGTCTTTGTGCAATTGTAACCGACGGGCTCGCCGATAATCTGCAGTTGGTCGAGCGAGAGACCCAAGTAAGATTTCGTTTCGTCGAAGGGCTTGCCATCATACAAGACGGTCGGCGCAACGGCCACACCCGTTATGGACAACTTATAGATGGTGGTGGGGTCGGTAGTATAATTCACGGTGATGACGTGTTTCTTGCTATCGATGGTCACTACCGGAAGCATGCCCGGTTTCGATTGGGCCTCCACTCTGTCGGCGGTCAGGTTCGGATAGGCCTTGTCGCTGTTGAAGGGAGCTCCGTCAACGTTGATGGTCGTCTCGCTGGGGTCGATGCCTATCACCTCCAAACTGTTGTAGAAGCAATTAGGGTCTTTCTTGAAGGTGACCTCAATCACATTCGCCTTGGTTATCTGGATGGTGCTGGTGTATCCCTTAATCGGATCGGCCAGACTTACGCGCGAAGCCTGCAGATTGGGATAGGGAGCCTCCTTGTCAAATGCCTTCTTGTCGATGTACAGTTGTGGGCTGGCTCCGGTCGGGAGGTCTTTCCATTCCACCTCGTACAGACAATCGGGGTCGATGTCGTAAGTCACTTTTATCTCGTTGCCCACCACTTGGACGAGGCCCTTGTAACCGCTAATCTTGGGACTAAGCTTAATCTGTTCTGCTTTCAGGCCCACATACGGCGTCTGGCGACTGAAGGTCGTTCCGTTCACCATCAGGGTCACTTTCTCTGCCGTGCCCGTGATGCTCTCGGTGTAGAGATAGCGTGAGTCGGGCTCATAGTCAACGTGTATGACAGTGCCTTCGATGTAGATGGTCGTAATATAGCCCTCGACGTCGGAAGTCACTTGGCTGGCTTGCAGAGAATTGTATTTGGTGTCTTTCTTGTAGTCCTTCCCGTCTATCTTTACCGTGTTGTACTTGAGCGATTTTCCTATCGCGTTATACTCGATGGTATATTTGTTAGAGCCGGTTGCTGGCGGTTTCTGCTGGCGATAGGTTATTTTGATGGTGCGGTTGGTGATGCTGACCGTGGCCACATAACCGTCAAACGCACTGCTCTTGACTTGACTGGGAACAAGGTCAACGTAGGGCTTCTCCTCACTGAAGGGTTCTCCGTCGATAGTCACCGTCACTGTGCCGTCTGCTGGATAGCCTGTTGCTTCCGCCAACTTATACAGACAGTCGGGGTCAACCTTGAAGTTCAATTTGATGGCGTAACCATCCACAGAAAGGTCGCAGTCGTAGCCCGGCGTGTTGGAGATGGAAATCTGATTGGCTTTCAGATTGGAATAAACATTCGTTTCCTTAAAAAGAGCGCCGTCGATAAAGACATCCACGTTGCCGTCGTAGCCAGTCTTCTCCACGTGGTACATCTTGGAGGGGTCAATCTCATAGTAAACTTGAATGACATCGTTAACAATCTTCTTGGTGTAGATGTATGAATTGAAGTGCGACGCCGACACTTTGTCCAGTTCCAAGGGCATGGTCTCCGTGCATTCCACCGTCACCGTTTGTTTACAGGGTTTGCCGTCGGGTCGATAGCCGAGATCGGCGCTTGTGGCGCTGCTGTCAAGGCGTTGGTACACTTGTTGTCCTCGCCAGCCTCCCTCGTCCACCGTAACGCTGGCCCCGAGTTGCATGCCCAGTTTGTTGAGGTCGATGGTGTAGTTCTTCATGGTCACATCCTCGATGCGCATGCAGTTGTTGGCAAACACATCCAGCACTTTGCCCAGACCTGCGGGCATACTGGTGCCGATGGCTTGAATCTCCACATCCAGGTGGTTGCCCAGTTTCATCGTGCTGTTGCCGGTCGATTCTGTCGTCGATGAAGCGTTGCCTGCCTGCGAAGCAAACTTCGCCACGAAATTGTTTTCGCTGTCCAGCGACATGTCGGCGCGGAAATTGAGCTTGATGTTGTTGATTTGTATGTAGGGAATGGGCACGATGCTCAGCAGCGGCACGGACATGCGCCGCTTCTGCCCTTCCTGCAGGAAGGTGAAGTGTATCAAGGCCACTTCGCCCGACTTCGTGTCGATGCCGACGGTCTCGATAAACTTGCTGGTGGCGATGGCCGCTTGGTGCTGTGCCTCGACGCAGGCCACGAGGGGCCCGCCGATGAGGTCGGCGAACGGAAGGGCCTTGGCTGCATTCACCAGATCCTTGGTTGTTTTCTGGATATCATCCATACCAGAAGAGATTTAAGGTTGGTCGTAACGGTTTACTTATAGCGGTTGGCGGTGGCGTTCACGTTATCTTGGGCGTTCTGCACGTCCTTCAGAATATCCATTGCACGCTTCGATTCCGCACGGTTGATGGTGAGCTGCAGACCGCAGTAGGGGCATCGCAAGCCCTGGGCGGTGAGCAACTCGTTGATGGTGGTGGGGATGAATTGGTTGCATTGAGGGCAATTCATGCCCGGTGTCTGTTGTGCCATAATATGATGTTTTTTTATTTGTTATTGCGTGGGTTATCGGTTACGAATACAGTAGTTCCTCCAGGGTGGGGACGCTCACCTCGGGTGTCGGCCTTTCGAGCCACAACTCCATGAAGCGCGTCATGGTTTCGCTTTCCTTCCGGATGGTGAAGGTCAGCGTGGTGGCGTCGCCCTCACCAGCGATGGCGATGTCGGTGTGGAAACCCAAGACCTCGATGGCTTGTCGCAGGGCCTTGCCCTCGTCGCAGAGGTCGGCGGTGCGGGCGTTGCGCAGTTGCGTGCCGTGCTGGCGAAGGGCCTCGCCGCCGTGAATCTCGAAGGAGAGCATCTGGGCATAGAGGAGACCAAGCGGCGCAAGGGTCAGCGTGGGGAGGACGGCTACGGCCTTTGCATGAGTGTAGGCGTCACGGACGGGCACACGGGTGGTCTGGAGCGCTCCGTCGGGAGCGTACAAACCTGCGGCAATCGTGCTGCATGCCGTGGAGGCAGTGGCGGCATCCAGTGCCGCCGTGTCCATCAGCAGGGCGTTGAGGAAGAGCGCGAGGCCCGATTCAGTGCTTAGGTCCATCCTTGGGTTGCCTTTGTGTTATTCTTTTTCGTCGATAGCGCGCACCTGAAGGTTGTTGGCCACCACCTGCAGCAGGTTGGTGAGGCCGGCCGGCATTTCTGCCTGGGCGAGCTTGACGTTCATTTTCACGTTGATGCTGGTGGAGCGTTCTGCGGCTCCTTCGTCGGTGACCACCATGAAGCGGGAACGAGTGGCGGCCAGACGGTCCGCAGGTGTTGCGGGCGTACTTTCCGACTGAGAGTTCATCTGCAGGGTGGCGCTCATCTCGAACTCTGCTTCTTTGATGCGGAGCAGGGGCAGAGGGGCGATGGCCAGTTTGGGGACTTCGATGATGTTCTCCTTGCCTTGTTCGTCCTTGGTCTTGAACTGCAAGTACTCGTCGCCATAGTCCAAGATGGTGTTGTTGAGGGTCTCTGCGCTGTTGGCGTCGGCCAACATCGCAGAGTCCAATGTATTTTTCAAAAGGTCGACAAGACCTAATGAGGGTTTCGTTTCAGACATAATCGTTATGGATTATTTACTACTTTTTAGGTTCTTCCAGCGTCTTCCGTTCCGTGTCGCTTAGCAAGTCCCATACCGCCTGCCACTCAGCAAACTTAGCGTTCTTGTCAGCCTCGGCGGCGTCCTGATAAGCCTTCTTAGCATCGTTGTACTTTTGGACGAGCAGGTTGGTGGCCGTAGAACTGGCGGTGAGGGGTTCGGTGATGGTAACCACCTGTTGGCAAGAGCCTGCAATAATCTTGTAAGTGCCCGCTTTGGAGAAGGTGAACTTTACACAGTCGTTGCTGATGACAGTAGAGGTTGCGTCTTCGCACTTGATAGCGTTTGCGTCATACATACCTTCTTCGTTCAGATACTTGACGGTTACTTCAGCCTTGCCATCGGTGAGGAATGTTTCCTGAGTGATGATGGTGAGTTCGCCGTAAGGATTGTGGGCGGAGATGGAGTTGTTGAGCTCGTTCAAGAGACGGGTAACGCCGGCAGGAAGGTCGTCGGGACCCGCTTTCACGCGCACGTCCATAGTGGCCTCTACGCTGTAGCGCGAGCTTTGGGTAGAAGAAGAGTCCTTCTTCGTAGAATAACTGCCCGAGATGCCAAAGCTGTTCTTGCTCTGCTTGGCCG
>JABUUA010000077.1 GCA_021443405.1 Bacteroidaceae bacterium | reverse complement strand
ACTGAGGTTTGGATGCTGTCGAGGTAGATTTGGGTGGTCTTCTCATTGTCGTGGCCGAGGGCCTCGCTGATGACGGAGATGGGGATGTGGCTGTCGCGAGCCATCGTGCTCCAAGTGTGGCGCGCCCAATACATTGTGAGGGGCACGTTGAGGCCGGCCAGAGCGGAGACTTCCTTCAAGGCTCGGTTGATGAGTTCCGATTGGTTGAGGTACTGTCGGCGGGCGGGCTTCTCCGGGTTGGTGATGATGGGGAGAAGGTATTGCGTGGGGTTGGTCATGTAATGGCTAAGTATCTGCCGCATTTCAGGAAGCCATTCCACCGTGAGCAGCTGGCTCGTCTTGCGGCGGCAGTAGGTGAAGTGCGCCCCTTGCAAGTCCTTCTTGCGCAGATGGGCCATGTCCACAAACGCCATGCCACGGGCATAGAGACTAAAGAGGAACATGTCGCGCGAAAACGCAAGCCTCGGTTTGGAAGAAAGGTCAAGAGCGAGAATGCGCCTTATCTGCCTGAGCGACAGGGCTCGTTTGATGGTCTTATCTTTGCCAGTATAGACGTGTTTGAAGGGGTAGAGATTATTGGTCAGTCCTTGCTCCACGGCAAGATTGTAGGCGGTGCGGAGGGTGCGCATGTAGAAACCGACGGTGTTGCGCATCAATCCCTTGTGCTTTAGAAACGCTTCGAAAGCCTGCATCATGTCGGAGTCGAATCTCGGGAACGACACATCCCGCCCGTCGCGAAACTCGAGAAAACGGTTCGCTGCCGTCACAAGCATCTCACTGCTGCGGACACGACCCAGCACCAACAGCCGTTCTGCCTGCTGGCGGAGAAAGGTAATCACGCTGGAGGTGCCCGTCGTCTCGTTTCCTTCAAAATTATGGATTCTGTACTTGCTCTTTCTGCGCCTTGTCTCGCGAACACTCTGACGGAACGATGTGTCCTCTTTGTCTGATTTCGAGGTGAGTTTCAATCTTATTAGCATATCCTATGTATTATCCCAAATCGGTCATTAGGACGCTGGAAAAGCCGCGAACAAGACAAACGTGACGACTCGGGACCACCTGCAGACGCAGTGTCCGATAAAGATAAAAGAGTAAAGATTAGTGGATTACCGGTTCAACTCCCGCTCGCGTTCGCGGTTGCGGTCCTTGATTTTCTTTTGCTTGTCGGCCTTCTGCTTGGTGATAGCCACGGGTTTCTGCTTGGCACGCGGAATGCTGCGGAAGTCCCACGACTGCTCCACGTCGAACTTGGCACGCACGGGGATGGGCTGGGGAAAATAGAAAACTTCCTCGGGTTGCAGGCCTAAGCGGTAGTCGCCCGTGTCCCAGATGCCATTGCCGTTGCGGTCGATGAACATGCGGAGATAGTATTCGCTGGGCTTGAGATAATAGAAGTCGGCGCGCCCTTTCTCGGCCAGTTGCTTTGCCACGGGCTTGTCGCTCTTGTTGAGCAACTCCACGACGCAGGAATCCTGGTCCCCTGCGCCCACCAGACGGATGAAGATGGCGCCGAACTCGTCGGCAGAGCGCACGCGCAGTTCTTGCTTGAACGACTTGTTGGTGTGGCCGAGAGCGCCCTTGAACGCCAGTGAGTCGGCCTCGAAAAGATACTGAGCCTTGGGCTCCCACTCCGCGTAGAGGCAGTACTGACGCAGTTCTCCCTCGACGGGAAGCAGCAGGTAGGGGCAATCGACGTACTGGGAATCTACCTTCTGGAAGAAGTGGACGAGCGAGGAGTCGAGCGCGGAGATGGGTTCCGAGAACGTGAACGTGACGTTCTGGTTAGGATCGATGGAGCCTGAGGGCTTCACGGCGACCTCGAGGAAGGTCTCCAGATAAGGGTTCTTCTCCGGCGGAAGCGGCTCCTTGGCCCGCTTCATCTTCTTCTCGCGGTCCTTCTCCCATTCCTCTATTTTCTTCTGCCGTTCCTTCTGCTGCTTGGCGTAGGAGGTCTTGGGGAACAGGGTGAGCGTGTCCGACGTGTACCACTGGTCGATGCCCAGGCTGTCGGTGTCGAAGTAGGAGAGCTGGAGTTGTAGTGTGTCGCTGTGCGCCACGAGGGTGTCGGTAATCCAGTAGGTGATGGTGTCGCAGTGCTCGCGCGGCTCGGCCAGCAGGCAGGCGGGGTCGAAGTTGAGGCCTTGAATCACGGGCATGGAATCCTGTGGCGCTGTGAAGTAGAGCGTGAAGTTTTCGGGCACGAGTCGCTCCGTCTTCAGCAGATGCTTGTCCTGTCCGCCCTCAAGAAAACTGTTGAGCACAAGGTCGTCGGGGAAGAAATGGATGTAAGGAACCATGCGTATGCGGTCGATGTGCGTCGAGTCCACCCACACCGTGTCGGGACGAAGGTCGGGTCGGCTCGAGGTGGTCACCCGCACGGTGTCGAAGGCGATGGCCTCGGACTTCTGCGAGAAGAAGAAGTTGCCGTCTTGGTCCTGCAAGGCGAACACGCGGTAGTCGCCGCTCCGCACGCCCTTGATGGTGAACTGTCCGCAGCCGTTGGTGCGCGAGACGCGGGTGAGGGGCGCGGAGGTGAACACGGTGTCGTTCCAGAGAGAATCGAGCGGATAGAGTCCGACGAGCATACCTTTCACGGGCTCGAGGTTCTCGGCGGCGAGCACAGTGCCCGACACTTCCATGGTGTCAATGGTTTCTCCCGTCGAGAACGAGAAGGTGTACTTGCCCATGGGATTGCCCTCGTTGTTGTCAACGATGGCATCGGAGAAGTCGATGGTATAGGTGGTGTTGGGGCGGAGCGTGTCGTAAAGGTCAATCTTCACCTGCTTGCCCACGGCCCGGATATTGGGCGTCTCGGTCTGCGGCGGCGAAACCACCACCTTTTCGTTGGCGTTCTCCAGCTTGATGTATTCGTCGAAGTGGATGCTTATCTTCTTGCGCTGGCTGTTCACCGCCCCGTTGAGTGGCGTGGAACTCACCACCACCGGCGGTTCTTCGTCGTAGCGACCGCCGTCGGGGCTGCCCATGCTGGCGCAGCTGGCAATCAGCTGACAAAGCACGAACGTGAGCGCAAAACACCGGATAAACTTCCTCATAAGGCACAAAATTACAACAAATCGGGGAGACTTGCAAGGAAATCCCCTTCCAACCATCATGCACACGGGAGGGAAATCTCATCGTAACCAGATGAACAAACTTTCTCCCGCGCGCGTATATATAAATATTGTGTACAGTGTCTGTGCCGAGTATCGCTGGAGAAATAACAAAGTCACCATATAAAACCATCTATCGTATAGAAAAAAGAGCTCGTCACCAAGGAAAATTTAGGATTTCCCTAAGTGACGAGCATGTTTCTGCTAAATGCATCATTGTTTTAAGGTGATGCACATCCTATGTAAAGTGAAGCCCTATCTTTCAGTGAGTATATTCATCACGTGATAGTGCTTACGCTACTGCTATTATTCGCCATGGCGAGACTGAAATACCAGTTGGTAAAGTTGTGGATTTAGATTGCACAGGGAATTATTTCTTTTCATTACCAAGTAATCGGGCTTCGATGGCGTGCCTTCTACGGCTGCTACATCGTAAGTCTTTCCTTTGTATATGATTTGTTGAACGCTGTATCGGAGGTCCCCTCCACCATAGTTATTGCTATTGGTCACGAACCACATGCAATCTGCAAAACTTCTGTGGTGTTTCCATTCGTAACAGCCCGCTTTAATGGTAAACCAATCTTCAACATTGTATCCTCGGTCTAACATTGAAGGGTGGAAGAATATATACAGGTATGCTTCACAGTCAATTTCTGATAGAATATTATATTTGATGTAGTTTTCGTCAGACCCGTAATGTGACCCCTGAAAAGAAACATTTATATTTGCCTTATTTTTTATTTCTAATGCTTCGTATGCTGCGCTGTATAATGTATCCCACTCTTTGCTCCACTTTTCGTCGTCTTTTTTCCAATAAGTGCTATCAAATGCAAGTTTGTAGAAATCATAGGCCTCGCTGTACTTAGTTTTATTCAGCTTCACCCGTTCTACAGCATCGATGGCAGATGTATTTTCTCTAATTTTACGGTAAAAATGCTCAAAATCAGAGTCGTTTTCCAGGATAACGGTTAGTTCATGGTCTGACAAACGATGTGTAATTGTTGTATCAAGGAAAATAGCAATAGAGTCGGAAGCAGGAAAGACCTTAGGCTTGCATCCCGTCCACAATGGCATCCCCATTATACAAACCAGCATAATGACGATAAATGTAATAATTTCTTTACGCATAATATTAATAATAGTTAATAGATGAAACTAATCCGTTGCGAGTCCAAATAACCCCAATCTCTTCATACTTTGCATTTTTTATTATATAACGTTTTTGACCGCCATGGTCAGAAGTTATTCTAAAATGCCAAGTAATTAAGCCCTTCTCTTCAGCTTCCAACAACAGTCCACTAGGCATGCCTACTTTTACTTTTTTATTGTCCAGTAGGTTAACTACATGTGTTTTACCCCATTTCGTTTCAAGACTAATTCTTAGTTTTTTGTCCGCTAATGCCTTTTCTTGTTTCGCTTTTTGTTGTGCTAACTCTTTTTCTCTTTGTAACTCTGCTTCTACCTTTTTCCGTTCTGTAAGCGCTTCCGATTTTGCTTCATCAATTTCTCCATTTATATACACTTTATAATCTCCATTCTTACATGCCATAGTCCCCTCATAAGGTTTAGGACATTCTTTGGATTGGTAAATGTATTCGACGATTCTTGTGCCAATAACAAGATCAGAAACATATCCTCGATTTACAACCGGAAATAATTTTCCTTTAAACGCATCACCATTTGAATATTTGATATCGACATATTCATCAAATTCCGAAGAAACGTTATATTCAGATACATCATATTCAACGACGGCATTACTAAATGTTTTACGTATAGCGGCTAACACAGCGGATACAGGTTTGTCTTTGCTAAACTCATTTGAGAAATTACTATATCGTACATAGTCACCATTATTACTAGCCGAAAATTTTTTGTAAGTTTGAGGAATTCCGTATTGTCCAAAGGTTACATAGTCTCCATTGGGGCACGTTATTTTTGCTTCGTTATTACTAGTATAAATGAGTTTTACTACTAAATCTATAAAATCGGTGGAACCATCCGCCAAAAGAGTTTCACCATATAAATTCGTACGTAGTACCTCCATCTTCTCATGTTGATCAGACCCGCATAATGTGTAGGTTAATTTTTTGCCATCTAAAGCTGTGAATGTGATAGTGGTATTCTCATAGTACCCGTTATCTTGCGAGTTTTTATAATCTACAACCATGAGGTTGGGATAGACTTTATAAAGGGATAACATTGTTTTGGGATAGTTGCCACTATATTTTACCGAGTTCTTTACTTTTAACTTCTCGTATTGTGCTGCACGCTCTTCTTTTGAAAGTGAAAGAGCTGGATTGCTGGGCCAATCTGGCATGACTCGTCTCACATAATCAGTATTCTCTTTTATAGCTAAATCTAACACATAAACATTAGAAACGGTATCTGCAGATGACTGGGCCAAAATGGGCATAACAGACATGAAACAGATAACCAAATTCATTAGAAGAATCTTTCTCATAATAATTAATTTAATATTGTTAAATACTGTTTGTTGTTTTGTTTAGTATGATGTTAATGTTTAATTTCTCTGATGACTTCGATGCATCTGGTACGCCTTTACATTTTTGTCCTAACCAACAAAGAAAATCTTCTACTTGATAGGCCGTAAGTTTTTGAAAGTATATCTGAATATCATTGATAGCGATATATTTGTTTCTATTCATTCCCCTAATAGTTCCCTCGCTTACGGATAGGACAGGAAGAAGAACTTTTGCGATTCTTTGGGGCTTTGCATGTATATACACTCTGTCATCTGGCATTAATGGCTGATTCATAACATAAGCAAGAATGAGAGCTATATCATACCAGACAATGTTTTTTATGTAGGGTATTCCAGATAAACTTTCTTGCACGAAAGCATACCAGTCTTCAAAACAGGTAAACCTTGGTTCATTAATGTGCTCCCAAGGTCGTGTAGTATTGAGAATTTCTTGGGCCTTCTTTTGTGCAGAGGGATGGAATTTAAGATACCAAAAGTGTTTGTTACCTACAATGCTATCAACATTTTGGCCAGAATAGTAACGCATCAGTCTCTCTCCTTTGTCCACACAACTCGTAAAGTCTTGGTATTTTTCCAGAGGAGCCCAAGTAACATTACCCGATTCATCTTTTGTTATGGGTACTTCGCGTAGATATAAATTTATTAGAGCCTTAATTTTCGTTTCAATATCTTTTTCCTTCATATAATTATATCATGTAGTTATAATGTATTTTCTTCCGTCTCGCGTCGGGGAGATACAGAATTTTGTTAACTGTATTACTCAGTTTATGAGACTCGCTTCAGCAATATTTAGCCAACAATGGCGTGAATATTGAGCCTGTTCTTCATCATCTAATTCTCTAACTACCCAGCTCCATAGTAGTCTTTTCTAATTCATGTATTTACATACATAAAAAAGTCGTGGAGCTCGCATTGTCACTCGCTTCACGAACCGAAGGCCTTCGTATTGCCCAAACTACCTGAAACGAGCAACGCGAAAGCCCCACGATGTGTGTATATACAGCACAACCACCCTTGGCTTGATAATAGCCAAAAAGTGGGATGTACCAAAAAAATACACCCCGAAGGACATTCTTGTTGCTTTGAGTTCTGGTAGTTTGTTAGAGAGGTTACGAAGTTCTCGGTCCACCAAAGTCAAAGCGCTAATGAACGCCTTTTATATATATGTGCCTTAGTGATTATTACACCTTAGCGATACAAAGGTAACGATTTTATTTGAATTATGCTCCGTTCTGCAAAAGAATTGTGAAGAAAATCTTGTTTCTGAGGTCAGAAAGATAAACTCATGGACAGTTATACGAGGCAACACTCCACAGTGACAAAATGTCAAACCACAGGTCGCTCAGAAAGGCTGTAAAATAAAATTCTGTGCGGTCATCCGCTTCTGTGCGACGTTCGTGCGGGATGATTGCCTACTGATAATTAGGCGTTTGAAAATGTTTGACTGGGGAAATGCCCCGATACGACCGGAAAAATGGGCAAAGACATGCGGTCGAGTGAGCTCATTCGTCTGGACGAATCAGCACTTTTTATTAGAAGAATCGTCTCATTCGTCCGCATGTCTGAGGTCGGGTCGCCGCGGAACCCGATTTTTGCCCTCTAAATGTCCTCCGGCAGCCATCGGCTCACGCTATTTCACTCGAAATATCGTCAGAAATCGGTCAGCAAGAAGAAAGTGAAATCGCCGTATTGCGAGTAAAGTGTAAGCCGGAAGGGACGGAAACAACAAACGCGCGAGACCCGGAAGCCTCGCGCGCATGTATTATAAATTATGTAGGGGCGGATTACTCGGCGCTCTCCTTAATCTTGCGACCCATCACGATGTAAGCCATGGGAGCGGCCACGAACATTGATGAGAATGTACCGAATACGACACCCAGAATCATGGCGAATGAGAAGCTGATGATGCTGTCGGCACCCTTGAAGAACAAGCCAATCAGGAAGATGACGGCCAGTACGATGAAGGTAGAGACAGAGGTGTTGATGGTACGGTTGAGGGTTGAGTTCAGCGACTCGTTGAAGAGTTGCTGACGGTCCTTCTTGGGATGCAGACCGAGATTCTCGCGGATACGGTCGAACACCACCACCTTATCGTTGATAGAGTAACCGATGGCAGTCAGGATGGCACCGATGAAGGTCTGGTCGATTTCCAGTGAGAAGGGAACGAAGCCCCACAGGATGGCGTACATACCCAGGATGATGACGATGTCGAAGCCCAGTGCGGTGATGGCGCCCACCGAGAAGGCGAGGTTGCGGAAGCGGAGCAAGATGTAGAGGAAGATGGCTAA
>JABUUA010000076.1:14954-19171 GCA_021443405.1 Bacteroidaceae bacterium | reverse complement strand
CCTACGCCTGGCGCACGAAGGTGAGCGTGATGAAGAAAATCATCGTCCTCTACCTTGCCAACGGCATGACGTGGGAGCCAGAGTTCGAGACCTTTGCCGACTGGGCGTTCGATTACCTGATGTGGTGCAAGCTGAACCTCTTCAAGGAGAAAGCCGACGCCTTGTTCAAGGACGAGAAGATCAGCCGTTTCGTCCGCCACAACTCTCCGTTCAAGATGGTGGGCGACAACTTCACCTACGAGCAGTTTGCCACCGCCTGCGCCCGACTGGGTTGCCGAAAGAAACCGAACGAGTTGTTAAATGACTGGATGTATCGGGGCAAGATTGAGCGAACCGCCGAAACCACCTATCGGAAGACATAAGGGGGAGGTTGGGAAATGCAGAGAAAAGTAAAGAGGGCGGAGAGATGTTTTCTCTTTGCCCTCTTGTCGCACTAATTTCATCTTTACAAAAAAGAAGTGTGCCGTAGTGTGCACAGTTATCTTTTTTAGCGCCTATTTACTTATTGATATTTTGCCATTCTTCTTCGCTATAAAGGTCTGCGATAGAAATGAGAGCTTTATGGGCGTCAAGGATATCGTCTTTCATTGGATGTGGACGCATTATCATTCCCCTCTCTGACTCATACGTTGAAATCTCAAGACCTTCTATAACGTCATTCTCATTGACGTGCACCGAAAGTTCCCAATAAATGTTACGATAACCTGAGTCCCCTGCCAATGAATATGGCGGATTAGGATGGAACACTTCTTTGTGTTCCGGCATTGGCTTTCCAATCAAAGAAAATCCGTCAGGAACAAATCTGCCCTCTGTGAGGTGTGCTGCCTCGTTGATTAGCTCCTCTGCAGTCCATAGGAACTCGTAGAATTGAGAGTTTAGTGTGCTTTCCCCAGATACAAAATACAATCCACATCCCATCTGTTCTACAATTCTAATGAGGGGGAGCATGCTGGTAGTAAACAAAGCTCCGTCTTTCTCCTCTACAGTTACAAGAAGGAGATAATAACTTTCGCATTGCAATTCTTCGGGATTAGCAGGATGACATGTCACCCAGCAGTCATCAGTTCTTTGACACACCGACTCTGCCAAGTATTTTTCGGCATCGAGGCACATGATTTCTTCCTCACCTTCTTCTGGTTTGCCAAGTTCAAAATCGGGGAAATTCGAATACGGGGTAGAAACGACTTCACCACCCACACAATGAAAATATCCTCTACCAAGTAACGATTCTTCAGTAATTTGCTTCCCGACAAACTTACTCAAATCGTCGGGAGTGTTCAGTAATTTGGCCATAGTAATTTGCAAAATGTTTGAAATTTAGTACAAAGATAGGTTTTTTCGCAAGAACAAAGGAATACTTTAGGCAAAAAACACTTTCTCTTTCCATTTAAAAAAAACATCCAATTCGGACGGTAGTTTCTCATAATTTTGTTATTTTTGTAACCAAAAAGGCGACTCGCATGGCGAAACAAACGAATATAACCCATAAAGGGGCGAAACCATTCATCAAATGGGCAGGCGGCAAAACGCAGCTGCTTGCCGATATAGAGAGGAATCTGCCTGCTGATTTCAGGACAAGGGAGATTACCTACGTTGAGCCATTTGTCGGTGGCGGGTCCGTTGTGTTTTGGGTGTTGCAAAACTTTCCCAACATCAAGCGGGCGGTAATCAACGACATAAACCCCAAACTGATCAATGTTTACCGCACGATTAAAGAAAGCCCGGAAGCGTTGATAGCCGCGCTGCACCTTATCGAGGATGCGTATCTCCCGAAGAATCATGAAGAACGGACGGCTTACTTCATGGAGCAGCGCCGGCGATTCAACGACGTTCCGCTGTCCAATGTGGAGCAAGCGGCTATTTTCATCTTTCTGAACCGCACCTGTTTCAACGGACTGTATCGCGAGAACGCCAAGGGCAAGTTCAATGTCCCGCACGGACGATACGCCCACCCGACCATCTGCGACGAAGCAACCCTGCTGGCAGACGCGGCGCTACTGCAAAAGGTGGAGATAATGTGCGGCGACTTTGCGGCTACGGAGGTTTATGCAGGTGCCGACACGTTGTTTTACTTCGACCCGCCTTACAAACCTTTGAGCGACACCTCTTCGTTCAACACCTATGTGAAAGAGCCTTTCGACGACGCGGAGCAGATTCGCCTGCGTGACTTCTGCAACATCGTCACCCAGAAAGGAAGCCGGTTTATCCTGAGCAACTCCGACGTCAAGGGCAAGAATCCTGCCGACAATTTCTTTGACGACCTCTATGCAGCATACACCATCCATCGTGTGTTTGCCACAAGAATGGTGAATGCGAACCCCGACAAACGTGGGAAGTTGACGGAGCTGATGATTTCAAATACACGTCACACTGCAAGTCAAACCCGTTTCGAACTTGCTGTCAACCAATAACGAACATCTACTATGAAAGCGCATACGGCAGATGAATTCCAGCACTTTATGAGTCAGTTACTGGAAACCAACGCCAATCTTGGCTTCTACACCGATTTCCAGAAGTGCCATGAAAACGTGAAGAAGATAGCGATGAAGTTACATGCGCTCAACTATCTTGTGGGCAAGGAGGATATGGAAGAAGCCATCCACGACCTTTGGCTGGAAAATCCGTCAGCCTTCTCTGTTCTCGACATTCTGATTGCCGTCAGAACCAAGGACAGGAAAATTGCCTTCAATCGCGCCGACGAGCCGCAACTCATCGAAAATTTCTTCCAATCGGAACAGGGCGTTCAGGAATATATCAAAGACACGGGCCTTTCGACAGTGCTGAGCAACAAACACATCACGAATCTCGTGGATTATGTGTTTGGCGTGGAAGTGGGGCTGGACACCAACGCGCGCAAGAACCGAAGCGGTCACATCATGGAAGGAATGGTGGCCAACATCCTTGCAAAAGCAGGGATTGCTTTCGAACAAGAGGTTTATTCATGGGAGTTCCCGGCTGTGTATGAAGCACTGGGTGTAGATAGCAAGCGTTTCGACTTCGTGATAAAAACGCCAACTAAGACCTACCTCATGGAAGTCAACTTCTACAGCGGCGGAGGTTCGAAACTCAACGAGGTGGCAAGAGCCTACACCGAGCTTGCGCCGAAAGTAAATGCTTGCCAAGGCTATGAATTTGTGTGGGTTACTGACGGAATCGGTTGGCAAAGCGCCAAGGGAAAACTCGAGGAGGCTTTCTACACCATTCCGAGCATCTACAACCTGACGACATTCAAGGAGTTTGTCGAATCTTTACACGCGGAACAATCACTATGAACAGCCCGAAAATCTCCATGCTTTGCAAAGGAACGGAGCCTTTGGCAATCCTCCCTGTCAACGGAACTTACATTTTGGGAATATACCAAGGTTCCTTGTCGCCATTTGACATTTTGCTCCGATATCGCCAGAAAGAAGGTAACAAGTGGAGCAGAATCCGCACGCCCAAGCACATCCATTGGGCGGTGGATATGCTGATTAAGCATTACAGCGAACCTCACGAGACGGATTTACTGTTGACAAGTCTTCTTCAAAAATGGGAAGAAACTGTTCCGTTAGAATCGAAAGAGGAACAAGAGAAATTGTTAGACCCCAAGACTTTATTAGACGAAGTGGACAGAGAAGCCACGAAATACAAGAAATTGGCCGGCAAGGGAGAATATAGCGTTAAATTCTTGATTTTGATAGCGAAACTCTTGATGGTACAAGAGAAAACAAACAGGCAAGATGCCTATATGTTCAGAAACCTGCTGGAACGACTGAAGGAGCATCGCAACATATTCGAAATTGTTTCCACCGCAACTCTCCACGGATGATTACCCCATACTTCAAATCCAACGACAAATTTTTCAACCTGCTGCAAGGGGATTGTGTTGAACTACTGAATCAATTTGACTTCAATTTCAACATGATTTTCGCCGACCCGCCTTATTTCCTGAGCAATGGCGGAATCAGTTGTCAGAGCGGACAGATTGTGAGCGTGGACAAGGGAGAATGGGACAAATCGAAGGGAACGGAGCAAGACAACCTGTTTAATTTCCGCTGGCTGAAAGCGTGTCACGACAAACTGGCCAACGACGGAACCATCTGGATAAGTGGCACCTATCACAACATTTTCAGCATTGCCAACTGTCTGACGGAACTGGGCTACAAGATTCTGAACGTGGTCACTTGGGCCAAAACCAACCCGCCGCCAAACATATCGTGCCGCTACTTCACGTATAG
>JABUUA010000076.1:6025-14229 GCA_021443405.1 Bacteroidaceae bacterium | reverse complement strand
GTTAGAGCAACAGACTCATAATCTGGAGGTCCTAGGTTCAAGCCCTAGCTGGTCCACATAAGAAATCAAGCAGTTAACTTTGCATTAACTGCTTGATTTTGTTTTTGGTGACCTTCAGGTAACCATCGTGAAGGCCCTTGCGTTTCTCAAAAGTGCATATAGTTCCCTTACATCACAAAGTTCCTCACTTTCTTTAAAACGGAGTCCTGTCCTTGTCTGCCAGCCTTACTTCCTTAGTGACGCGAGGTATTCTTCGTGCAGATGATAGTATTTCTTTTTGAAGAGAACATAGGCGACGGCCAGAAGCACGGCGGCGACCACGAAGTAGGCCCAGTGCGCTAACGTCGTGTTCGGGCACAGACGCACGAAACCGAACGAGACGGCGAGTTGCAAGGCCATATAGAGGAGCGACACCACTGGATGCGACATTCCCAATTCGTTCGCCATTAATTGAAAGGCATGCTTGCGGTGCGCCTCGCCCAGATTCTCGTGTAGTAGGATGCGGTGGCAGATGGTCAGACAACCATCCACGCCATATACGAGCAGGAGTATCAGCCACGTTACATCCTGCGTCTGCAGGATGAGTTTACCGATGGCAAAGAGCAGGATGAAGGCGATGCCTATACTCCCGACATCTCCTGCAAAACACTTGGCCTTGCCGCGGTTGCGGAAGTTGAAGAAGGCGAACACCAACAACGACAGTATCGCCACGACGAGAAACGAGTGCTCCATAAACGGCCGCTCGCGGTTTACCGCCCACAACGGCACCATCACCGCCAGACTGTAGCCGGCCGTTATGCCGTTGATGCCGTCCATGAAGTTAATCACATTGGTCGCTCCCACACAGACAATCAGCGCCAGCGCCACCATCCACCACAGCTCCACGTGCATCATGTCCAGCTGATAGAGCATCAGACCCATGGCCACGAACTGGGCAACGAGCCGCACGGAAACGGGGAGCGAGCGCACATCGTCTGCGAAACTGACGCCCGCCGCCAGCGTCACCGCCGCCAGGAACCACGGATACTGAAACCCGAAGAAGGCGCTCCACACCCACATGCCCAGCAGAAAGATGATGCCTCCGCCACGCAATATGACCGCAGAATGCGAACTGCGCTCGTTGGGTTTGTCTATGATGTTGTATTTGTCGGCCAACCGGAAGTACGCCAGCTCCAGCGCAACCAAGAGTATGGCTATAATCAGATAATCCGTCATCTTATTTCTTATGTGCTTTTATCGATATGGTTATGCGCTTGGCGAACATGCAGAGCAGGTCCGTCGGGGCAAGATTCAGAAACCGAACGGTGTGCCGGACGCAGCGAACCATCGTTTCGACGCGCTTCATCCTTCCTTTCTTATATTTGTAGTCTGCCCGGCCGAAGTTCCCGTTCTTCAGGATGGTCGCCATCAGTCGGTCGGCGTTTCTGTAGTCCGCAGGGCGCAGCGGATAGGCCTCCCACCGAACGCCGAAATATCGTTCCGCCATCGCCACCACCGCTTCGAAGGCCTTCGTGTAACCGATGCCGGCGAGCCATTCGCGCAGTCGCGCCACGTCCGCGGTTTCTTTATGCCGGAGGATGAGCACTGCAAGGTCCGTGGTCTGCCGCAGCCCCACGCCCTCGCCTATCAGATGCGACATCCAATGTTTCATCACCAACAGCAGGTCCAGCTCTGGGCACAACCGGGCCACAGGCCGGCCGTCGGCCTCGAAGATGTCCGTCGCGCCCGACTTCAGACTGTCGTCCACCAGCTTCGCAAAGTATTTCTGGTGACGTGCCCGCCCGAAAGTCTCCATCTGGTAATGCAGTTCGTAGGGCATTTTGTCGCGGGAGAACGAATAGTGCTTGTCCACCTCGCTCCTGTTGATGGTCACGCCCCACTCCCGTTCGATGACATCCACCGCCCGACCGAAGTCCCAGTCCGGCACATAGAAGTCGATGTCGCCCGGCATCCGCAAACCGCCCAACGGCTCGGGATAAACCGCCGCCACGGCCAGCCCCTTGAACACCACATACCGTATGCCGTGCCCTTCCAGGAGCGCCGCCAGCTGGCCCACCGACTGCCCTTGCGTCTGCGCCCTCCACCTGATATATTCTGTCCGTCCGAACCAAGCCTTGAGCAACGTGCTCTCGGGGCATCGCTCGCGAGGCAACCGTTCTATCCCCGCAAAAGCAATCCCCTCCACGGCGTGCACCTTGGCCAGTGCCTGCACAGCCTTCCAGTCGATGTCGCCCAGCAACTCCTCCTGCGGCTCGCCGTGCAGGGCAAGCCTCAGCAAGGCTAATAGTTGCTTCTCGGATTCAGTCATGGCATTCTATTCCCCAAAAGACTTTATTGTACTTGTCAAACCATCTTTGGCAGAAATCGGCATCTTGTCAATCCCGATTGCCTTCTTTATCTTTTCGTTGCTCACCTTATAACTTTCCGTCAGTTTGGTGAGCCGTTCCGAGTTAAGTGGCAGATGTAGCGCATCTCCGCACTTGGCGCAAAAACTCATCAGGCCCTTCGGCAGTCGCCAGATGCGCGCCTTCTTTCCCATGGCCTCGCACATCACCTCGATGAGTTCGTTCGTCGAGAGCGATTCGTCGTCGCCCATGTTGTAGATGCCCGAAACAACTTCTTTGGTCAGCAACTGTTCAATCACAAAGCAGAGGTTACCGATAGAGGTGAACGACCTGCGATTTTCAAATGCTCCGAGGGGCCAGGGAATTCCTTTCCTCACCACCCCGTAGAGCAAGTTGAGGTTGCCCTTGTTGCCGGGGCCGTGTATCATGCACGGCCGCAGCACGTAGGTGCGCTTCTCCGTCGTGTCCGACCACTCGTGCTGACCAGCCGCTGCGCCGTTCTGCGCCAGGATGTGGGCTTCCGCCTTTATCTTCGATTCGCCGTAAGGACCCACGGGCCGCGGCACCACCTCTTCCGTCAGCACGTCGCCGGGAACACTGTCGGCGGCCGCCTTCACAGAGCTGAAGCCAACGAACTTCCGCGCCCCCGACCGCAGGAAATAGTCGTAGATGCGCACGGTGAGCCCGTAGTTCACGTCGAAGTACACCTGGCGGTCGGCCGTCTTCTTCACGTCGTGGGCCTTGCCCGCCAAGTGGATGATGGCGTCCACCTCGGGCAGCCGCCCCGCCTCGAGGTCGTCCCAGCCATAGGTCGTCACCACTCCCTCCACCTCAGGCTTCACGATGTCCAGCCCGTACAGCTCGTGACGCTCCTTCAGGGCCCGCACCAGATTGCTGCCCACGAAACCGTGTATGCCTGTGATCAGTATCTTCATTTTTCCTTTTTGGTGAATATCAGTTCTCCTATCTTCACAAAGTATCTCAGGTACAGCAAGGGACTGCACGTCCAGATGCCGTTCTCCCGGCACGCTCTCACCGTCTCTCGGTTGAGCACCAGCCGGCTCTTCCAGCCCGCCGTGCTGCGGCCGCCCTTCCGCATCTTCAGGAAGTCGAGCGGCAGGTACCGCGTCTTCAGCCGCTGGGTGTGCAGGAAGCGTATCAGCAGTTCGTAGTCCGAGGCTATGTAGTAGTCCTCGCGGTAGTAGCCGTAGCGCTCGAAGTTGTGGCGGTAGGTGTAGAACGAGGGGTGCGCGGGCATGAAGCCGAAGCGGAAACGCCACGGCGCCCAGTGTTTCGAGGAATAGTAGCGCACCGTGCGGTCCAGATTGTCGTCGTTCACGAAGCGGACGTCGCCGTACACCGCCTCCAGCGTCGCGTCCTCGGCGAAGGCCTCCGCCACCTTGCCGATGATGTCGGTGCGGTGGAAGAAGTCGTCCGAGTTCACGATGCCCACCACGTCGCCCGTGGCCATGCGGATGCCTTTGTTCATGGCGTCGTAGAGCCCGCGGTCGGGCTCGCTCACCCAGCGCATGCGGCCGCCGAACTGCGGTTCGTACTCGCGGATGATGTCCACCGTCCCGTCTGTCGAGCCGCCGTCCACCACCACGTATTCCAGGTCCTTGTACTCCTGCCGCAGCACGCTCTCCACGGTGTCGCGCAGCGTAGCGGCACTGTTGTAGGCTATGGTGATTACGGATATCTTCATACCTTTATATTATAGTGTGCGAGTAAATATTCCTTTATCTTTTCGGCGTCGCTGCCGCACGCCTTCTTCGCCTCATACACCTTGCAGTCCACCAGCATCCGGTACCAGAGGCCTTGGAAGAAGTCCCAGCAGAAACCTTCCTTCCCGTCGAGGAAACCGAGCTTCACCACGTAGCGATACACGAAATAGGCCAGGGCGCGCCAGAACAGGGGCATGCGGGCGTACAAGTCCTTCTGCGACCGCTTCGCTCCGCCTGCCTTGCTGAGGCTCGCGCCCTGCGTCACGCTGTCGGCGCCCAGGCCGTACTCCTTGCAGAGCAGCAGCGCGGCCTCGCGGGAGGCATAGTTGTCGTGCTTGCGGACGAAGGCGCCGATGGGCAAGCGGTTGTCATCTACAAACTGGTGCTCCATCTCCACCACCTCTCCCCCGAGCACCGCTATCTGCTCGTCCATCAGCCGCTGCTCCGAGCGGGCCATGCCCTTGCGGAACAGACGCACCAGCCGCACACTGTTCACGATGCCGTGCCGCAGCCGCCGCCCCATAAAACAGCGCGCGCGAGAGAGAGAGAGGGCCGAAACGGACTTGGGCAGTTGGGGCAGTTTCTCCTCCAGTTCGACCACCAGTTCGGGGTAGAGGTACTCGTCGGCGTCGAGCCGCAGCACCCATTCCGTGTCGATGGCGCAGTGGTCCAGCGCCCAGTTGAACTGCTCGGCCTGATTGCCGGGGTAGGCATGCACCACCACTTCCACGTTGTCGAACTCGCGGCATATCTCCTGCGTCCTGTCCGTGGAGGGCGAGTCCACCACTATCACTTTCTGCGACAGCGGGCACACGTTCTCCAGCGCCCGGCGGATGTGTATCTCCTCATTATAGGTGAGGATAATGGTTGTTAAATCAAGTTTCATTGCTCAAGAACTCGCTTTTTTATAAATTTCGCCGGATTGCCACCGACCACCGTCCACGGTTCAACGTCCTTTGTAAGGACTGCCGAAGCGCCAGCGACACACCCGTCACCTATGGAGACTCCGGGTAAGACCCTTACTCCTGTGGACAGCCAAACGGCACTACCGATAGAAATATGCTTTGTCACTAACGTGAAACGAGGACTCTCTATGTCGTGTGAACCAGTCAGCAGATATACGTCCTTGCCGATGCAACTCTTCTCGCCGACGGAGATGGGCGCCATCGCATACACCCAACTGTCCTCACCCAACGACGACAGTGCCCCCATCGTTACGTTCCACGGATATTCTATCTTGCACGACGGCATAAGACTGCAACTGTAATCTATCTTGCTCCCGAACAAACGGGTAAGCCAGACTCGGTATTTCCGAAATATTCCAAAGCGCGACGGCGTCCAACGGAACAAGGTCTTGTTCACCAAACACCACACGGCATTCCTCAGTTTCGCTCGTGTGCTGAGTGTGTTGGACTGGATGGGAGTGAAGTTCTCTACCATGTCTTCGTCTCCTTTCTTGCATCCCGGATAAGGCGAAGCTTCTCGATAGCGTCATTTACCCCCCCACTAATATTCTATCTTTCAGCTTCTTTGCGGGATTTCCACCGACCACCGTCCACGGCTCAACGTCCTTATAGACCGACGCCGTGGCGCCGACCACTGCTCCTTCGCCAATGGTCACGCCCATGCCCACATAGGCTCGGGCGCCCACCCACACGGCCTCCTCCAATACTATCGGAGCCGTGATGAGCCGGTGGGCAGGGTCTGTGATGTCGTGACTCGCCGTGCAGAGGAATGCCCCCTGCGACACCGTGACGTTGTCCTTCAGTACTATCGGCGCTACATTGTAGCAATCCACGTCCGACGCCAGGCAGGCGTAGCGGCCCATGGTCAGATGTTTGGGGTAATAGACGCGGGCGCTCGAATAGACGACGGCCGTGTCGTGGATGGTGGCGCCGAAGCGGCGCAGCAACCACCGCTTCCAACCGCTCGCCGCACTGCGGGGCAGCGGGCGGGCCAGTGCGTTCCACACCAACGTCCACACCAGCCGCGTGAGCTGGTGGCGGCGCGAGAGCGCGTTGCGGTAGTGCGACAGGGAGAGTGTGCTGTGAGTCATTGTATTGTTAGAACTTGTCTTTAAAATAATGGAATTGCTTCAGCAACGTCCAATACCAAGAATCGCCCCGAAACATAAACAGTAGTTGCAACGTGGCATCGTCGGCCCCTTCCGTCAGCAAGTCTGCCAGCGTCTCGAGGATGATGGCCTCGTGGTCACGGTCGTCAACGTCCGTCCCCATATTCGACATCTTGCACCATAGCCTGCGAATCATGCGCAACACGTCGTGATTCAGTCCGAGCACCTCTGTGGCCATGCGGTCAGGGTCGGTGTTTGTCTCCCTCGCCCATGTAACGAAGCCATTGCTGCTGTACACCATCTCGCGCTCAACATCAGGCATCAGTGGCAGTGGACAGACAAAAGTGTGCACGCGCTTGTTGTTACACGTGAAAGCGGCATTCACGCCAATGTGACACCTGCCGTTGCAGGAAATCAACAGATTTTCGTAGGCCACGCTATGCGGATAGGGTGGTGGCGGCAGTTGCTTGTCCAGAAACTCAGCGGCGGAAATCATGTCAGCCTCGTCCAGTTGCGAGCCATGCCCCAGATAGCGCTTGTATTCCTCCTCGCTGTCGGGATGGTTGACAATGACGTGCTCCACAGTCTTCTCACCATCCGGCAACGACGAAAGGTCGCGCATGCAATAGCAACACAACCCCTGTTGTTCGTCGAGCAGAATATCCTTCAACTCCCTGAGAGTTTTCGTGTGTCGTGAAGTCCAGTCGGCCGACAACCTCTCATAGAGGTCGCCCGCGTAAGCGCCGCCGTGCCTCTCCTTGTTGCCCGACAAGAACCCGTCGATGAGCGCATGCGCCGCGGCATGCTGCCGTTTAACGATTGTTTTCATCGGACACCAGCGTTCTGTAGAATTTACTGTTCGTACCTACGAGCTCACCGATTTTCTCGGCCACCTGTTTCGCCCGTCGCTCGTCTCCCGCCTGCCTCCAATAGCGGAAAGCCCCGGCAAGGTTGTGCAGGAAGGAGTCGCGCTCGGGCGTTTCCATCACGCTTTGCAGAATGCTCACATAGCTCATGCCGTAGAGATTTTCCACAGACACGAAACTGGGTTGCGACACATTCCCCGTAAGTGCATACAGGAGATGCTCATCGTCCTGCCTGTAATCAGCAATCACCAGCGGCGAGTGCGTGGATACCACGAACTGGAGATGGGCGAAGGTGTTCTGCAGTCGCGTCATCACCTCTTGGGCCAGAGACGGATGCAAGTGCAGTTCTATCTCGTCGATGAAGACCACTCCGTGCGGGTTGCAATGCTGGTTGAGCAGATAACTGCGATGGGCAATGTCGAAGACGATGGAGAGAATGCGGTGGTAGCCCTGCGGAAGCAAGTCGAAAGGAATCTTCCTTCCATCCCGAAACACAACCACCAGCACGTCGTCCTTGCCACGCGCCTCCGCCACAAGGGTCTCCACCTCAAATTCCGGATTGTCTTCGTTCTGCGAAACTGGCTTCGTGAACTCCCGCACAGCCTGGGCGACAGCCTCGATGTAACCAGGCTGTCCCTTCTCGTTGTCGTACCTCACATTCTTCCAGTTCATCACGTAATACTGCTTCCACACATCCGTGCAGTTGCGCTCCTCGTCCCACTTGTAGTAAGCCACATTCTGCGGCAGCGGGTTGCCCGAATCGAGCATGCCCTGAACTTTTGTGCCCTTCGTAGAGACGACGTGGGGATAGGAATCGGAGAAGTAGGCGAACACAGGAAGATTCCTGAAATCCGGGAAAGCGTTCCAGAACTTTTCACTTCTCGACACATACGACTCGTCAATACCTCGGTCGGCAGTCTGTCTTCTCAGCTCCCAATCGACGACGGCCTCGCCCAATCGCATCTTCGCAGCCACCGCGATGGGATACGTGTAGTCGCCACCGTGCTCTTTCGTCACATACCGGGGGTCGGTGACGGCAAAACTCTTCACCTTCTGGTCGCTGCTGGCAATAAATTCGTACTGCGGGCAGTTTTTCTTCTTCGAGAAAACAAAGCTGAGCGCCTGCTTGATGGCAGTTATCATATTGGTCTTGCCAACGCCGTTCTTACCGATGAGGATGGTGGACTTAGCACCA
>JABUUA010000076.1:0-4798 GCA_021443405.1 Bacteroidaceae bacterium | reverse complement strand
GTCGATGCCCTTCTTTTCATGGAGGCGCGAGAGGAACAGCAACCGCCGCCGCCCCGTGCGGGGGGCGAGGTAGTCCTTCTCTGTGTAGTCCTCCACCTTTATGCCGTTCGGGATTACTGCTATGGGACACCGAATGCCCAGCGCCCTCACGTGCTCCATCTCGCTCTGGGCCGTGGCGTGGATGCACGCGGCCCGACGGAGGTCGCCCATCTGGTAGAGCGCCAGTGCCAGCCGTTTCTTCCACCGCTTCTGCGCCAGCGACCACGGCTCCAGCATGCCGCGCGGACTCACCACGTAGGCGACGCCCCGCCGCCGGCACTCCCGTGCCACCCAGTGGAGCGCGGGGTCCCAGATGTTCTGCAGGTGGGCGATGCTCTGCGTGAGGTCACAGCCCTCCACCAGTTGCGTGGCCACCACCCTGCCCCACACGCCGCTGGGCTGCGGCACCAAGTGCACAGGGATGCCCGCCGCCCGCAGTTTCGCGTCGTTGGGCTGCGCCGACAGATGTGCCCGCACCTCGCACTGCACGCCCACGTCCTTCAGCCCCAAGCACATGGCCGGCATGCTCCGCGCCGGACCGCCAGAGGCCAAATCTATGCCCGATATGAAGTGGATGACTTTCATTGTTGCTTGTATTGTTGTGTTTGCAGCAGATGTCACCGAGAGATTCCCATCATCAGTTGCTTCCTTATTATATTGCCTACTCTCACGTCCATCAAAGCACTTTTGCTTTTGCACAAGGCCCCGACGCTATGTCTGCACTGCCACCGTTAGACAACGCTTGTGACAATGCCAGCAGATTGCTAGCCGCATGGCGCGGGTTCCACTCTTGCGTCATCGTAAGATAAGCCTTCCGTGACATTTCTTCGCGCTGACGAGGGTTGAGGATTAAAGTCTGCACCTTGGCGAAAAGGTCGTTGGGCGTGGAGAGGTCAAAGAGAAATCCGTTCTCGCCGTCTTTTATCAAGAAGGGAGCCGCGCCCGTCTCTCGGCAGGCCACAGGGCAACAGCCGTTCGCCATGGCCTCGCCCAACACGGCGCCCCACCCTTCGTTCTTATCGCTGGTGAAGCAGAAAATGTGACTCTCCCGCATCTTGCGCAGCACTTCCTCGTTGGGCATGGAGCCCAGCAACTGCACGCAATCCCCCAAGCCTTGCTCGCTGATTTGAGCTGCAATGCGGTTGTATTCGGGACCTGTGCCAACCATTTCGACGACGAAGTCGGCAGAAATGCTGCGCAACTGCGCAGCCAGTTGAAGCATCCGCTCCGGATGCTTCAACTGTAAAAATCTTGCTACCCACAAGATTTTTACAGTGGAAGCGCTTCGCTTGCTCGCCAACGCCGCGTCGATGTCCATCTCCTTCACCTGCGTGAAGTAGCCAAACTGGAAACATTTGTCCTTGAAGGCGAACATGCGACTGTAGTCCGATGGCAGATAGGCACTGGCGCAAAGCACATACCACGGCTGTTTCTTTCCTCCATGCCAATGGTACAAACAAAGTATGCGCTGCAGACGGGGAGACAGAAGCGAGAGCAGGCCACGCTTCAGCCACCGTTCGCTGAAGGAGAACGTCAGCTTGCCCCCGGCCTTGATTCTTGCCTCGAGATAGGGATAAGAATCTGCACCCATGATGGCAACGTCAGCTTGTCGAGCTACGTCGAACGCTCGCTGCCTGTCTTCTTCCGAGAGATAGGCTTTTATCTTATAGGGCCGCTCATACTCCATGAATCCCATGTTCCGTCGCTCCTCGCTTAGCGGCTGCGTCTCTATGAGCACGTAACGACCACCGCTTTGCCGATAAAGTTCGTCTGCCAGACCTATTTGATGGTTATTCAACGTGTTCGTAAAGAAAGCTATCTTCATTGTCTTCGAGTTGTCTGTAATCAAAGCATTGAGATATGGTAAGCCAAAATAAAAAACAAGAATAGGCGCCAGCACCAAAGATATAGCCTTCAAACCACATGTGAACGAAGAACACTATAAACAGCGCCATCAATACTTGCGCTCTTGGATGCGGTTTATTTCTTACACCCTTGACTGCATATACAAGGATACTTAAATAAGCCAAGAAACCAATTATTCCCGTCATTGACAGAACTGTCAAATGAGAAATACCCGGTTCAATCTGACCATCTGCCCCCACAGCATGTTTCGAAGCAACAGAAGCAAAACCTATTCCCCACAAAGGAGAAGAAACAAATTCTTCCCATCGACCCATCATTTGCTCTTCTCTGGAATTAATTCTACCCCCAGACGCTTCTATTCTTGCTTCGTGCTTGTTAACAATACCTTGTAGGATTCTGTCCGAGACGGGCATCATTGCAAGCATACAAAGCCCCCCATATATAATTAGTTTCTTTGTATCTCGAGTTTCTTTGATTGCATAGACTGTGTAAAAAATAGCAACCATCAACGCCAAAACCGCAGAACGACTGGCTGCTAACAAACTTGCACTCGCTGCCACCAGAAATAGCAACAAAGAGTAAATGTTCGATTTCTGCTGATATCTTATGAAAAGGACCGCTGACCACAAAGCTGCAACCAGCCCCAAAATCATTGAATGTGTAAACAATCCACTGAATACACCACCTACCGATTCATAATCGGTAAGGTATTCTTGATAAACTTCTCCACCAACTAAACGGAAATACGGCATAAAATTCACACCAATAAAGAAGCATAAAAAAGAGCCAACAACCATTGGGAGCAAGCCGATGAACGTGTATTTGAATACGTGCTGCCTAAATAAAGATGCTCTTTTTGTCTTTATTAATGGAGAAGCAACCACAAGAACTAACGCAAAAAACAAGAATCTTGTACTCGCACTAAATACAGGATTTGTGGACACCAAAAACGCATTTAGCCCCAAGACTATAGTAAAAAGAAGAAAACGAATATCAAATCTAATACCGCCAACTATAATATACAGAAAGCAAAGTGCCACTGCTGCATAATAAAGATCCTGCGGAAATGGAAACCAAAACATGAAGCCAGCCACTTGCCATAATAAGGACAAAGACATCAGCAATGCAAAAAAACGACACGTTCTCGAGCATTCCTCTACTTCCAACAGTTTGCTATCGAGTATTGAAGATAACATATAGATTAACTTTGAGTCCGCAACGGACTCGCTTTTGCTATAATTCCTTTAATAAGACTACCACTGGGATAAAATCCTTTTGTGCACGAGCATGCCGCTACAAGGGAATGGTGACCAATATCCGAAGTTCCTAAAATCGTTGAATTAGTGCATATCCAGCATCCATCTCCTATTAGGATGTCCTCGCTCACCCCTTTGCCCGCAACGCGGACACCGTCAACACCTATTTTATGCGAACCATTAAGAATGGTGCAACGCGGTGCAATATCCACGTTTGCTCCTATCTTTACAGTTGACGACACAGAAATGAAATTTTGAGGTCCTATCCATGTATTGTCACCTATCTCAAGCGTTCCCACTCCGATTATAGTTACAATTGAGCATATACGTACATTTTTACCAATCTTTGCGCCGCATAAACGCCAAATGAAACGCTTGATGCCAAAGCATCCTGTCTCTGGCAACAACCGCACAAACCGCGACAAAAAAAACACTTTCCTATAAATCAGCATGTTAACTGTACTTCTTTGATAAATAAAACTTGCCTGGGCGAAAAACTAAAAGCTAATGGTAATATCATTGTAACTATACTTACATCACCGCAAATCTATCACGAACAGGCCATGAGTATGTAGAAACCGATGATGTATTCTTTTAGTGTTTGCATTTAACTATATATGGCTGCAGTGAATGATTCCACGTTAATATAAAAACAATAAACAAGACTTTTTACGACTTTCCTTTTGCAATATCATAAGCCACCGTGATGGATGCATACCCCGTGATGGCGTGAATGAGCAGTTGCGAGTAGGTGATGTGAGCCAATCCTGCTCCCATCCGCACCAAGACATAGCACACAAGGAGGGCCAGCACGGACGAAGCCAGGAAGTTCCAGCACATCTGCTGATGGTGATTAGTAGAGACCACCAACTGCTGGCTGGGCAGCCAACACCCCTCGGCCACCAGTATCACCAAGAAAGAGACCATGAGAGGATAGCTGAACGCAACGGCTCCACGCGTCCAAACCTCATAGACCACAGGCCCCAGACACAGAATGCCCACCACGATGACCACGATGGATGCCGACGACAGCCAATACGACTTGCGCAGCAGCGAGGCGATTCGCGGCGTATTTCGCTCGCCGTAGGCAATAGAATACTCGGGGTTGATGGAAAAAGTGATTTGAATCAGAAATTGTTTTGCAAAGTTGCACATCGTGCGGGTGGTGTTGAAGAGCACGGTGGCGTCGGCGCCAAAGAACTTGTTCACTACCAATGTGAAGCCCTGCAGGATGATGGCGTTGGAAGCGGGGAGCGACAGGAACGACACCGAGGGCAGGAACAGCGACTTGAGCATGGGGACGTCGAGCGCCCGGAACGTGAGCGTGTAGCGGTGCAACGAGCGCGAGAAGTGATGCTTGACGCAGAGCGACAGAAGGTAGGGCAGGCACATCAGCAGGCACATCCACACCAGCGACCAGCGCAGCGCCAGTGTCAGGAAGATGATGGCGATGTTGAGCACCTGCGCAATTTGGTCGATGTAAATGGCGATGGCGCAATCACGACTGCTGACTTGGTGTACTATGGTGATGCAAACCCACACTTTACATTTGGGTTAAATTTAAAATTAGGATGGCGTGGACTTGATTTTTCTGCATTCATACAAGGCGTTGGGCAACAGAACATAGTGCGCGAAGG
>JABUUA010000075.1 GCA_021443405.1 Bacteroidaceae bacterium | reverse complement strand
TCAGAAGTGTCAGCCCTAAATTTATGCCATCAAAAAAGTTTTACCGGACAGCAATAAATCTCAAAAAACAGTAAAATTATGCCAATCAATTACAGTCTCGTATCCTGCAGCAACCCTTCAGACATGGCTGCTGCCAAGAAGATCTATCCTCGTGCTCAGTATGCCGAGGTGATGTCACTCACCGAATTCAGCCGCCATATCGCCAACCACGGCTCTTGCTTCTCACGTGCCACCATTCAGGCTGTGCTCACCGAGGCCGTGGACTGTCTGCGCGAACAGCTGCTTCTCGGCAACCGCGTACAACTGGGAGAACTTGGCACTTTCTACGTGTCGCTCCGTAGTTCCGGTAGTGATACTGCCGAAGGGTTCTCAGCCGCGATGATCAACGACGTGAAGTTGAAGCTCATGCCCAGCATGCTGTTCACCACCCTTGTCAAAGATGCGTCGTTCCACTACGTGGCGTCGCGTAAGGCACAGGCTGAGGCCCGCAAAGATGAGAAAGTGTCCATCGATGGTGGCTCTGGCACCAATGAAGGCGATAATGTGGTAACCGACTAAAGAAAGGAGGCATATCATGAAACCAGAAACTAAGCGCGCTTTGCGCACCTTCCTCCTGCAACTGTTGTCGGCACTGTTGGCTGCATTCAGCGGAAGCCAAGTTGCTGACGCATGTAACATCCTGACGAATCTGACTTGACCGCATGACAGGCCAGACGAACACTACCAGAGGGTTGCGCAACTGCAACCCTCTGAACCTTCGCCGCACAGGAAAGTTGTGGCAGGGACTCCGTGCGTGTCAGACTGATCGCACGTATTACCAGTTTGAGAACATGGCGTGGGGCTATCGCGCCGCCTTTGTGGTTGCTCGCATCTTCGTAACGTGTCGCGGATGTGACACGCTCGAGAAATTGGTCGCCCGCTGGACGTCAGGGCTGGGTGCCTACGAGGCATCGCTCTATCTGCGCCGCGTCTGTGTCCTCACGCGCTTTGAAAAGGACGATAAAATCTGCCCGTTCAATGCCCAACAGATGATTCCGTTGGTGATGGCTATGAGCCGTGTGGAGAATGGGAAGCCGGCCAACTCTGTCGAGGTAGCTCGCGGGTGGGTGCTGTATATGGGCTGACTACGCCTTGACAGTCCGTTCCATGTCCATGCGCAAGAACACGAAGAGAAGGATGGTGAAGCCCCAGAGCGACGAGCCACCATAGCTGAAGAAAGGCAGCGGAATGCCGATGACGGGGGTGAGGCCCAGCACCATGCCCATGTTGATGGCGACGTGGAAGAGGAAAATGCTCATCACGGAGTAACCATAGACGCGTGCCATGGTGTCGCTCTGCCGCTCCGCCAGATGGATGAGGCGCAGAATGAGGATGAGGAACAAGCCGATGACCACGCTGCAGCCAATGAAACCCTCCTCTTCGCCCACGGTGCAGAAGATGAAGTCCGTGTCCTGTTCGGGCACATACTTCAGTTTTGTCTGCGTCCCTTTCAGAAAGCCTTTGCCTTTCAGACCGCCCGACCCGATGGCGATTTGTGCCTGTAACACATTGTAGCCGGCGCCGCGTGGGTCGTCTTCCATGCCCAGCAGCACGCGGATGCGCGTCTGCTGGTGCTCTTGCAGCACGTTGTCGAGCACGTAGGAGCAGGCATAGCTGAAGCCCAGACTTCCGAGCGTGAACAGTGACAGGATGAAGTAGCGCCACATGCGCTCGCGCAACGATAAATAAATAAGGTATAGGGCGATGGCACCACATGCGCCCAACGCAATCCATGCCGCATTGAAGGGGATGATGTATCGGGCAAACAGCAAACCGCCTATGGGCGCCAGTGCGATGAGTGCCATGTGCATCGTGTCGCGGTGGGTGGCGGTGTACGTGAGTGTGAGGATGAGCGTGAAGGCTATGATGAGCATGAGCACGACGAACTCGCCAAGACTGGTGGGCAGTATGCCCCACATGGGAACTTCGGCAAAGCGAATGCCTACGACGAAGTAGATGACTGCGGAAATGCCGGCAAACAGGATGCTGCCGTACATTCCTTCGCGGTAGAGCACTAAGAAGAAAGCCGCGTACACCAGCGCACTTCCCGTCTCCTTTTGCAGCACGATGAGTGCCATGGGCAGCAACACGATGGCGATGGAGATGATGGCGTCGCGCCAGCGAAGCATGGAGTATTCGTAGCGACAAGCATATTTTGCCAGGCACAGTGCTGTGGCAAACTTGGCGAACTCGGCCGGCTGTATGCTGAAAGAGCCTATTTTAATCCACGACATCGAGCCTTTGATGTCGTGGGCCAAAAAGGGTGTCGCCAGCAGTAGCACCATGAATGCCGCGTATAACACGTAGGCGAAGACCTCGTAAACGCGTTCGCTCACCAGCAGAATGAGGGTGGCCAGCACGAACGACGTGCCTATCCACACGACCTGCATCCCCGAGCGAGTACCGAAGTCAAAGAAGTTGCCTTGCTGGTCGAAGTCGTAGCTGGCACCGCACACACTCATCCATCCCATAGCGAGCAGGGCTATGTAGACCACGATGGTAAACCAATCGAGACGGGCCAAGATGCCGCGTTGTTTATCGTTGCGATGAGCCATAACTTATACGTTTTGCTGCAAATTCGTCGGCCTTCTTCTGACTTGCCTCAGACAAACGGCCGTTGATATACTGTTCCATAATCAGGGCGCCCAAGGGCACACCGTAGGTGGCACCCCATCCACCGTTCTCGACATACACGGCTACGGCAATCTTCGGCTGCTCGCGAGGAGCGAATCCCATGAACACCGAGTGGTCGTGACCGCGGTTCTGGGCCGTACCCGTCTTGCCGCAGACTTCGTACATCGGCGTGTTGGCCGAGCGACACGTGCCGTCGAGCACGGCCTTTCGCATGCCGGTCACCACCGTTTCGTAGTGTCGTTGGTCCACCATCGTGTAGTGCTTCTCGCTGTATTCCTTGGCCAAGGGGACACCTTGCACCTGCTTGACGATGTGGGGTGTGATGAAGTAACCGCGGTTGGCGATGGTGGAAGCGAGGTTGGCAATCTGTAGTGGCGTGGCCGTGACTTCACCCTGACCGATGGCGATGGAAATGACGGTGAGGCCGTTCCACGAGCCTTTGTAATGCTTGTCGTAGTATTCACCGTTGGGAATCATGCCGCGTTTTTCGCCGGGCATATCCACACCTAACGGGTAGCCGAAGCCCATGGACACCATGTAGTCGCGCCAGCGATTCATAGCGGTGATGGTGTTGCCGTACTTGCTGCGACTGCCCAGCATGTGGTAGAGTCCCCAGCAGAAATAACCATTGCACGAGGTTCCGATGGCCGGGACAAGGGGAAGGGGAGAGCCGTGGCCGTGGCAACCGACCGTCAGACGTCCGTAGTGGAAACCGCGACTGCACGGGAAAGCGGTGCCCGGCGTGATGATGCCCTCTTGCAGGAAAGTAAGTGCTTGT
This sequence comes from Bacteroidaceae bacterium, assembly GCA_021443405.1. Lineage (GTDB taxonomy): Bacteria > Bacteroidota > Bacteroidia > Bacteroidales > Bacteroidaceae > Physcousia. The sequence continues at coordinate 4,841 of JABUUA010000075.1, read as the reverse complement.
GTGGTCTTGAACGTGGAACCGGGAGGGAAGGTGCCGGTGATGGCACGGTTGAGCAAGGGTTTCATGGGGTCCTGACTCAGCTCTTTGTTGCGCTTGCCTCGCTGACGACCCACCATCGTGCGGGGGTCGTAGGTGGGGCTCGACACCATGCAGAGAATCTCACCCGTGGAAGGCTCGATGGCCACGATGCTGCCTAACTTACCGGTCATGAGTCGCTCGCCGAGCGCCTGCAGTTCGTGGTCGATGGACAGCGTGAGGTTGCGGCCGGGCACGGGCGCTTTGTCGAACTTGCCGCCTTGGTATTTTCCTTTGATACGTCCCCGAGCGTCGCGCAGCAGTATCTCGACACCCTTCTCGCCGCGCAGTTCTTTCTCGTAACTACGCTCCACGCCTAACTTACCTATGTAGTCACCGCTACGATAGTAGCTGTCGGCTTCGATGTCGGCAGGGTTGACTTCGCCCACATCGCCAAGGATGTGTGCGGCGTTGGGGTAGGAATATTGTCGGATGCTACGCTTCTGAATGTAGAAGCCCGGGAAGCGGAACAGACGCTCCTGAAAGCCACTGAACTCCTCCGCGGACAGTTGGCTCATGAAGAGTTGCTGGGTGTACCGGCTGTAGCCAGGATTGCGGTAGGGGTCCTTTATCTCCACCATGCGTCGGTTGTACCATGCCGTGTCGATGCCCAGACACTTGCAAAGAGCCATGGTGTCCACCCCCTCTTGCTCCTTCATCACGACCATAATGTCGTAGGCAGGCTGGTTGTACACCAGCAGTTTGCCGTTGCGGTCGGTGATGCTGCCGCGTGCGGGGAACTGCACGCTGTGGAGAAAGGCGTTGTTGTCGGCTTGGGCGATGTAGTTCTCTCCGCCCTTTAGTTGAAGGAAGAAAAGGCGTATCAGATAGATGACCGCGATGAGCACGGCGGCACCACCTAAGACGTACTTGCGACGTTCCAGTTTGTAGTCCTTCTCTTTCATGATTGCTTGCCGGACTTGCGCAGCGACTCGAGGGCTAAGATGAGGGTGATGCTGAGTGCCAGACTGGAGCCTAAGGCAATGGCAGTGTCGGTGATGTGGAACATGGAGAAGCTCTCAAGCGCGAAGAACCCCACGTGATGAACGGTCGCCAAGATGACGATGTAGAAGAAATGCCGCCCGCTTGTGAGGTTATGGCACGAGTCATCTTCCAATCCGTCTTTAGGCAGCATGGCGCGGAGCAGGGACCACTGAATCAGGGCCGCCAGCGTCAGTGAGGCGGCATTCTCGCCGGGCGTTCCACCGAATATATCGATGACCATGCCGATGAGGAAGGCCCATATCATGTTGCCGATGCGGTTTGCATTCTGCGGCAGGTAGCAAAAAAATAAGGTTGCTATCATGGGTGTGGCATAGCCAAAGAGGTGCATCTGATTGCAGACCACAATCTGTGTGACGCAGATGATGGCGGCGAGGAACAGACGGAAAAGGAAGGGAAGAACCATAGGGCGGAGAAGTCTGTGTGACGAGAGCGTTGATGAGTGTTATTCAGTGCGGACGTGTGTCAGTGTGTCGATGCTTTCATACTCCATGCGCTGGGCGATGACGTTCACGGAGCGCAGACAGGCGAAGTCGGTGCTTAGCTGGAGGTCGAGTTCGTAGGCGAGGCCGTCTTGGGAATTACGGATACTCCGTACCTTGCCTACGAAGATGCCGGCAGGGAAGATGCTGCTGAAACCACTCGTCTCCACTTGTGTGCCCACCTTGATGCGGGCGTGTCGCGGTATGTCGGTCACCACAGCGCGGAGCGGATTGCCGCCTCGCCATTGCATCGAACCGAAGTATTCCGTGTCGTGCAGGCGCACACTGATATTGGATTTCGAGTTCAGCACGGGTAGCACGGTCGCGTAATGGTCGCTCACTTGTGCCACGATGCCTACCACGCCCGTGCCGCTCACCACACCCATTTCGGGTTGCACTCCGTCGGCACTACCGCGGTCGATGACCAACAAGTTGTCGCGCTGGCGGACACTGTTGCTGATAACTTGGGCGGGAATGGTGGTGAGACCGTGGAGCGACTCGCGGATGGCCAACTCCGTGCGGGTGGAGTCGTGTTGCAACTTGCCCAGTTCGTGGCGCAGTACCTCCACGTTGTGCTGGAGCGTCAGGTTCTGCTGCACCAGTTCGCTGTTCTCCTGTCCGAGGTCCATGTACCGCAGCAGTTGCGACTCCCAAGTCAGTACCTGTCCCGTGACAGCGTTGGCTTGTGTCGTCCACACGCTGCCCTGATAACTGTTGGCGCGTAACAAGAGCACCAGGCTGACTATCTCCAAGAGGAGAAAGACAGCCCAGTGCAATCGTTTGTGTATCAGTTCGAGCAGATTCTGCACGAGATTACATCAAGAATGGGAAATTGTGAATGTTCTTCAGCGCAATGCCGGTACCGATGGCAACACTGTGCAAAGGATCTTCGGCAACGTGGAAGGGAATGTTGATTTTGTCGGTGAGACGCTTGTCGAGACCGCGCAGCAAAGCACCGCCGCCCGACAACCAGATACCGTTCTTCACGATGTCAGCATACAATTCTGGGGGAGTCTCCTCGAGAGCGTCCAGGATGGCCTTCTCCAACTTCTGAATGGTCTTCTCCAGACAATGCGCAATCTCCTGGTAGCAGACAGGCACTTCCATGGGGAGCGACGTAATCTTGTTAGCACCGTGAACCACATAGTCCTCGGGAGCGTTGTCGCCGAGGTCGGGTAATGCAGCGCCCACGGCAATCTTGATGCGCTCGGCCATGCGCTCGCCCACCTTCATGTTGTGCTGGCGGCTCATGTAGTCTTGGATGTCGGCTGTCAGCTCGTCACCGGCAACGCGCTGGCTCTTGTTGACCACGATACCACCCAGAGAAATCACGGCTATCTCGGTGCTACCGCCACCGATGTCCACGACCATGTTGCCTTCGGGGTCCAGAATGTTGAGACCCATACCGATGGCTGCTGCCATAGGCTCGTAGATGAGATACACCTCGCGACCGCCAGCGTGCTCGGCGCTATCGCGAACGGCGCGGAGCTCCACCTCGGTACTGCCGCTCGGCACACCAATAATCATGCGCATGCTGGGGCTGAAAATGCTACGACGCGTGTGCACCATTTTGATGAGGCCTCTAATCATCTGTTCGCAGGCATCGAAGTCGGCAATCACACCATCGCGCAGGGGGCGGACGGTGCGAATGGACGGGTTTTCTTTGCCATGCATCAGTTTTGCCTTGCTACCGACGGCAATCATCTGGTCGGTGCGTTGGTTCAGTGCCACGACACTGGGTTCGTCAACCACAATCTTGCCATCGCTGATGATGATGGTGTTGGCTGTGCCCAAGTCCATGGCTATCTCTTTATTGAGGGAAAACCATCTCATGTCTGACTATAGAGTTTAGTGTGTGATAGAATTTGCTTACTTGGCGAACCATGCGTTGATGGCCGTGTCGTAATGACTGCTGACACCAAAGGCTTCGGTGGCGAGTTGACGACGCTCCTCGCGGGTGGTGACAGCGCCACGGGTCTCAAGAATATGCTGCAGGGTGGCGTACTGAGCCTTCGAGGGCACGATGACAACATCCTCGAAATTCTTGGCTGCCGCACGAATGAGAGAGATGCCGCCGATGTCAATCTTCTCGATGATGTCGGCTTCGCTGGCGCCGCTGGCCACTGTTTGCTCAAAAGGATAGAGGTCAACGATTACCAAATCAATGTCGGGTATTTCGTACTTTGCCATTTGTTCGCGGTCGCCCTCCAAAGCACGACGGCCCAAAATACCGCCGAAGATGCGGGGATGCAACGTCTTCACGCGGCCGCCCAGGATGCTGGGATAGGTGGTGACGTCCTCCACTGCCTGGCAGGGAATGCCTAAACTCTCGATGAACGCCTGCGTTCCACCCGTGCTGAGCAACTCAACACCCTGTTCGTGGAGCAGGCGAATGATGCTGTCAAGTCCATCTTTGTGGAATACGCTCACCAGAGCGCGCTTGATTTTCTTTTCGTTTGCCATTATTTTTATGCGAAATTATTAACTGATAAATTTTGGAGTACAAAAGTAATTCTTTTCTCGCACACGGCAAAACAAATTGACTGCAAATGTTGCGCGCGCGATAGAAAAAGGTCGTTTCCTTGTGCGTTCCTACCCGAAATCGTATCTTTGCAAGGCTTGAACAAGGTATGAAAATGAACAACCAAACGTTTCGACATTGTGCGTGGGCGATGGCTACCGTGGTCGTGTGGCTCTGGGCGGCGCCTGCCCAGGCACAGGTGTATGGCCAACTGAAGTTGTGGGACAGCCACCTTCGTTATCCGCAAATCAACGAAATTGAATTCTGTGGTGCAGATTCTTCCTTAGCCACCTACGACGCCGTTTATGGACACGGCGCTATGTGGGAGAGTGAATGGGTGGGCTTCCGCATCTACATGGACCATCGTCAGAGCATCGACCTCTATGGCAAACAGCAGGCACAACTGGAACTGGCAACCACGAACTTCTATAGCAATCGCGATTTGATGGCGCAAGGATATGGCGAGGATATTTTGTATGTGGGACAGAGTGTGGGTGCCGGCTCGTTCCGAGGCTATGAAAACGGTAAACCCACCTACATTGAACCCGTCGGGGCGCGTGGTCAGCGCATCGTGAACAGTGGACCCGACACCGTCGTGGTGGAGGTGTGGGACCGCGATTGGCTGTACAAAGGCAGAAACTTGCAGATGAAGCAGCGCTATACAATGTTGCGTGGACATCGCGACGTGCTGGTGGACATCTATTTAGACGGTTGTGACGACACGGAGCAATTTGCCACTGGCGTACAGAAACTGGAGATGA
>JABUUA010000074.1 GCA_021443405.1 Bacteroidaceae bacterium | reverse complement strand
CGTGTCCGGCGCGTCGTCGGCACACGACACGAAACCAAGGACGGAAGCCGAGGCGAGCGCCGCGAACAGATATTTTATACTTTTCTTCATAGCGATGCTTACTTAAGTTGAAATTCGGGGTTCTTGCCCTGATTGAGCCACTGGCTGAGGGCGTCGGCCTGGCTGCTCGTGGGACGCGGATTGGGCACAATGCCGGCACTCTGCGCCTCGTAGGGAATCTGCAGCGCCTGACGCTCGTCGCGATAGTCCATGCTGTCGAGCAGTTCCAGCGTGTTCAGCGCGGCCATGATGCGGCGACGGTAAATCTTCACGCCGTAGCGCTTGAGGTCAAACCAGCGCATGCCCTCGTGCAGGAACTCCAGACGGCGGATGAGCAAGATGCACTGCAACATGTTCTCCTGGTCGCTGCCCTCCGTCAGCGTCACGAACTCGGGGTGGAGATGCTTGCGCGGACGGGGCGCCCAGGGCTCGTAGTAGTCGTAGGTCCTCGCCCACTTGCGGATGCTCGTCAGCGACAACTTGCGGGGAATCTTCTCCTCGGCATAAATGTAGTTCCAGTTCTCGTCGTACTGATAAGTATTGTACTTCACCGAGGGAGAGATGAAGTTTTGTGTCCAGACGTTCACGTCCTCGAGCGCCAACTTCAGTTCGCCCGTCAGCGCATAAGCCTCGGCGCGATTCAGCAGCGCCTCCTCGGCCTTCAGCGCCACATAAATGGTGCGGGCGTAGCCGGTGTGGGTGTTGTTGTTCACCTCCTCGAAGTAATTAGGGATTTTGGGGAAGAGGAATTTGTTATACACCTGCGAGTAGAACCAGTACGAGCGATACATGTCCTGCGTCTGCTGCGCGTTCTGGTTGCTGGGCATCCACGGAGTGATGAAGAGTTGCTCGGCCTGTCCGATGTAACTATTATTGTTGAAGCGGCCTCCCATCGACGTTCCCGAGAAGTAATACTGGTCTTGCGAATAGACGGGGATAAGGAGGAAGTTCGCCTTTTCCGTGGAAGAAGCGTATTGCATGGCGCGGGGCTGCATGTTGTCGGTGGGCATGTCCTGCATGGCGTCGTAGTCGCGCATCAGTGCCTCCGGAGTGTCGCCCAGAGCCAGCGTGGCGTACTTAATCACCTTTTCGGGCTGATTGCAGAACAAATAGAAACGCGAGGCGAACGTGTAGGCGGCCTTACTGTTGAAATGATAGTGGGGCACTTCGAACACGGCGTCGCTCATCAGTTCGATGCCCTCGAGCAAATCTTTCTCAATCAGGGCGTAATCTTCGGCCACAGTGAGACGCTCGTACGAAGGGTTGAGCGTCACCTCGGGCTCGGTGATGTAAGGAACACCCAAGTCTTCCGTGGCGTGGGCCACCGAATAATGCTTGCCGAAGATGTTGGTGAGCATGAAATGAGCATAGGCACGGCAGAGCAGAGCCTCGGCGCGATACGCCTTCAGGTGGTCGGTGGTGGCGCCGCCCATCTTGTCGATGGCCACGAGGGCATGGTTGGCGGCGGCGATGGCGGCGTAGTGACGCTCCCATACCATGGCGCTGTTCTCGTTATCTTCCTCGGTGATGGGCTGCCAGAAGAAGCACTGCTCCGAGAAGCGGTCGTAGTGGCCATTCTCTTCACCATTGAGGTCGTCGGCATTGTCCGAAGCCAATTCCGTAAGGCGGATGATGGAAGCGTCGGGGTAGGCCGTGTTGAGCAATGCCTTCACCTCCGCCTCGTTGTCCACCTCGATACGGCTATCGGGGGTTGCATCCAGGAAGTCGTTGCACGAAGCCAACGACATGCCGATTGCAACGATGGATAGATATTTATAGAGTTTCATGTTATCTTTTTCTTTTGTGTTTGAACTGGAGACTGCCCGAAAGTTCCTTACCTATTATATATATAGGGTGTCGGGACAGCTCCTTCCTGCTTTAGAATCCCAAGCGAGCCGTGAAGGTGAACTGGCGAGGCATGGGCGACGCCACGCCACCCGTGTTGAAGAACTCGGGGTCGTTGCCGTTCAACTTCTTGTCTGCATAGAGCAAGAACAGGTTGGTGGCCTGAATCTTAAAGTTCACGTTCTGCAACTTAATCTTCTCCAGGAACTTCTTCGGCAAGGTGTAGTCGAAGGCGATTTCCTTCATGCGGATGAAGCCGCCGTTGGCAATGCGCTCCGTGCTGTAGTTGTAGGCGTTGTAAGCTACCGAGAGATTCGGGTTCTGGAAGTTCTGGCGAACGGAGGGAATCACGGGAACGGTGGTGATATTCTCTTCGCCCGACGATGCCCAGCGGTTGAGGAACTCACGAGGAGTAGCCACCAAATCGTTGTAAACATTCGAGAAGACGGGGTCGAGACGCACGACATTGCCGAACGAATAAACGATGAACACGCTCAGGCGGAAGCCCTTGTAGGTAAACACGTTCTCGAACGAGCCGTAGTCCGTCGGGTCGCTCGAACCCTCGTACTTCAGCCACGAGAGGTCGCCGTACTCCTGGAAGTTGATGCCGTCGATGGTCGGCTCCGCACCGCCCACGTTAAAGGTGGGCAGACCGTCGTAGGTGAGTTTCTCGAAAGGAATGGAGAAGATGGAGCGGACGGGGTAACCTTCGAGCGCAAAGCCATGGCCGCGAACGAGGTCGATGACGCGGGCCTGGTTCTTCAAATTGGTCACTTCGCTGTTCTGATGTGAGTACAGGAAGGTCGTTGACCAAGTGAAATCCTTCGTCTTGATGTTGGTGGTGTTCAGCGAAAGTTCGAAGCCGTGGGTCTTCATGTCGGCAATGTTACCGAACTTATTCAGCTCGCCGCCCACGCCCTGTACGGTGATGGGACCGATGAGGTCGTAATTGTCGCGCTTATACCAGCCCAGCTCCAGATTGATGCGATTGTTTAGGAAACCGAGGTCGGCCGTCAGCGAGAGCTCATGCTTCTTTTCGTAGGTCAGCTCGCGATTGCCCAGTTCGGTAATCTGCAAGCCAGTCTCCTGGTCGCTTCCCACGGGACGCCAGTAAATCATACTGTTGATGATGGCGCTGGAATTGCTGATGCTGTACGGACCGCGGTCGGCCGTCAGCGAATAACTGCCCTTCAGCGTGAAGTGAGAGAACGCGGGCTGCAGCGGGGCGAACCATTTCTCTTCGTGGGCATTCCAAGCGGCCGACACATTCCACGTGGGCAGCCAGCGGCTGTCGCGGTCCTTGCCCAGGGTGTTCGTGCCCTCGTAACGCAGCGTTCCGTTCACGATGTAACGGCCTTTATAGGCGTAGGTGGCGTTGCCGAAGAAGGCGGCTGTGCGCTCCAGTGTCTGGCCGATGGTGTAATATTCCGAGCCTTCGTTCTTCAACTTGTCGAAGAGATTGGCGTCGAAGTTGCCGATGTTACCGAAGTCGTACTGGCGACCCCAGGCTCGCATCCACGTATTGTCTCGCTCCACGGAATTGAGTTCCAGACCCCCGAACAAGTTCATGAAGTGGTCATGCTTGAACGTGCGATTGTAGTTGGCCGTGGCGCGGAAGTCCCACGAACTCATGCGGTAGTCGTTGCGGTCGTAGATACCTCCCTGGGGCAGCACCGAGACGGGCACGGCATAGGGGTCGTTCGGGTCGGTCCACAGATAGGGATTGCTGTTGCGGATGATGGTGTTGCCCATGGCGCGATAGGCGTTGGCCTGGTTCGAATTCTCCGTAACATTGTGCTCCGACGACGACATGGAGCGCTTCATAGCTCCCAACGCCGTCAGCTCGAGACCCGTAACGGGCTTATACGAGAGCAGGCCCTGAATCTTGAATTCATGGTTGTTCAGGTCTATGTAGTTGTTGTCCAACTCATGGAAGATATTGAAGTCGGAGTAGTTGCGCGTGTAGAACGCCGTGGGGTCGAGCACGCGTGAGGTGGACAGCGAATAAGAATAGGGGTTGATGTCGAAGGCGCGCGACACCTTGCCGTCCACCAGATTGACGTCGGAACTCAGCGTGCCGGGGGCGCGTTGCTTGCGGGTGCTTCCGTTGCCGGCCAGTTGCAGTTTCAACTTCTCGGTGAAGTGGAAGGTGGAATTCATGTTGAACGTGAAGCGGCGCACGTTGCTCTGCTTGTACCATCCGGGGTCCTGCATGGCCGAGAGCGAGGCGTAGTGCTGGCTCTTCTCGTTACCCGTCGAAACGGACAACGAGTGGTTCTGCATGATGTTGTTCGAGAAAAGTTCGTCGAACCAGTCGGTGTTGCGGTACTCTTGTTCGCGGAGCCACTCGTTGCGGGCGGCATCTGTGTTCAGCACCTTGCCCTCGGCAATCAAGTGGGCCAGGGTGCCATATACACCGCTGTTCTGCGCGTTCACCACGTCGGCAGGGCTCATGTAGCCTTTCTTCTGCATTTCCTGATAAACACTCATCTGCTCCTGCGAGTTCATGATATTGAAGTTCGAGTAGCGGGGCTTCATACGTGAGGTGAACTCTCCCGTATAATTCACGTTCGTGCGACCGGCATGTCCCTTCTTGGTGTTGATGACAATCACACCCGCCATGGCGCGCGCACCGTAGATGGAGGTTGCACTTCCGTCGCGCAATATCTGGAACGACTCGATGTCGTCGGCGTTCAAACCGGCGATGGCGCTGGAGAGAAGGGTCTCGGCATTACCGCTCGACAACTCGTCGGCGTTCACTTCTATCACGCCTTCCTGAATGACGCCGTCCACAATCCACAAGGGCGTGCTGTTGCCATAGATAGAGGTGGCGCCACGCACTTGTATGCGCGGAGCCGTTCCGAAGGTGCCGGTCACGTTCTGCACCGTCACGCCGGCGGCGCGACCTTCCAGTGAGCGGCTGATGTCGGCGATACCGTCAATCTTGGCCTTCGAGGCGTCGATGGTGGCCGTGCTTCCGGTGAACAAGCGGCGGTCAATGTTCTGCATACCGGTGACCACCACTTCGTCCAGCGCCTTGTCGTCGGATTCCATGGCCACTTTCATACGCTTGGCCGTAGCCTTGCGATGCGCCGTCTTCATGCCGATGTAATGAAACTCGATGGAGGCTCCCGCAGGAACGCCCGCAATCTGATAGTTACCGTCTGCGTCGGTGACCGCCGACTTCTGGCTGCCTGCCACTTTCACGGTCACGCCGACGAGGGGTTCGCCGAGATGGTCCACCACCTGACCTTGCACATTCACCAAGGCGGCAGTGACTTCGTCGTCCATCGCGGGCACCGCGGTCTCACCACTTGCCGACGCAAGCAACGAGCCGAACAGGGCCAACGAAAGGCAGACTACTCGACAACTAAACGAGGTTAGTTTCCTTTTCATAAAGTGAGATTTAGTAATTAGAAATGTTACTTTTGTGTGGGAATTGTGTCTGTTTTACCCGATTTACTGCACAAAATTACTAAATGTGTGTGAAAATTCCAAGCGAACTCTTAATTTTTTTTAACGATTGGGGGCTATTCTCCTCTCCCCCGCCCGCACTCATCAGCAAGGAGCCGTCAAGAGGTCGCTGGCCAATCCTGCCGACGGGTCGATTCAGACATACGCACGTCTGGCCTCACACATAAGGTTGTCTGAGCCCAAACATAAGGACGTCTGAGCTCACACATAAGCATGTCTGTTCTGCCCCTTCCGCGGTCGGGTCGGCAAGCGTTACCGCGAATGTGGTCTTCCGGCTGGATAATTCAGGAAGGAAAATCACCAATAAACTTGTTTTTTCGCTCACTTATTCGTAACTTCACGCCAAAATACAGACTGACATGAAGAATCGCATCGACTGCTTTGTCGCCTCGGTGAGCGACGAACAAGCACAGCAAACCATAGAACAACTGGAGGCCGAGCCGCTGGTGGCGGCCGTGCACCAGGTCACAGACTCGTTCTTCACCACCCACTCGCTGCAACAAATCGCCCAAAAGGCGCAGGCGGACTACACGCTGCTCTACCTCAAGACGTGGCCGCTCTCGCTGGGTTTCCACGCCCTCGACCGCTGGCTCACGGTGATGGACGACAGCGGCGCCGCCCTCTCCTACGCCGACCACTACACCCTCGCGCCGGACGGAACACGCTCGCGCATGCCGCTCATCGACTACCAGACGGGGTCCGTGCGCGACGACTTCGCCATGGGGTCCCTGCTGCTGCTGCGCACCAGCGAGTTGAAGGCTTATTTCGAGCAGGACGACCTCCACGCCTATCACCACGCGGGCCTCTACGACCTCCGCCTGTGGATGAGTCGCTCGTCGCTCCCGCTCCACATCGACGAGTTCCTATACACCGAGGTGGAGACCGACCTCCGCACCAGCGGACAGAAGCAGTTCGACTACGTGGACCCGCGAAACCGCGCCCGTCAGACGGAGATGGAGCGCGCCGCCACCCGACATCTCCGCGCCATCGGGGCCTATCTCGCCCCGGAGGAATACGACGTCGTTGCGCTGCCCGACCGCAACCGTCTGGCCGACGACGAGCCGGTGATGTGTTCCGTGGTCATCCCCGTGCGCAACCGTGTGCGGACCATCGAGGACGCCGTGCGCTCGGCACTCAGTCAGCAGGCCGACTTCGCCTACAACGTGCTGGTGATTGACAACGGAAGCACCGACGGAACTACGGACGTGCTGCGCCGCCTCGCGGCGGAAGACCCGCGCGTGGTGCACATCGTCCCGGAGCGCGACGACCTCGGCATCGGAGGTTGCTGGAACCGCGCCATCCACGACCCGCACTGCGGTCGTTTCGCTGTTCAGCTCGACTCGGACGACCTCTACTCGTCGCCCCACACGCTCAGCCGCATCGTGGACAAGTTCTACGAGGACGACGCGGCCATGGTCATCGGCAGCTACCGCATGTGCGACTTCCAACTGCAGACGCTGCCCCCGGGCCTCATCGACCACAAGGAATGGACGGACAGCAACGGGCGCAACAACGCCCTCCGCATCAACGGACTGGGAGCGCCGCGCGCCTTCTATACGCCGGTGCTCCGACGACTGCAAATCCCCAACACCAGCTACGGCGAGGACTATGCGCTCGGCCTGATGATTTCGCGCCGCTACCGCATCGGCCGCATCTACGACGAACTGTATCTCTGCCGGCGCTGGGAGGGAAACAGCGACGCGGCACTCTCGCCCGAGGCCGTCAACCGCAATAATACGTACAAGGACCACCTGCGCTCCCTGGAGATTCGCGCCCGCCAACAACTCTGCGCACGCTGGAACCACTCGGCCACGGCCGAGGAGGTGGCCGAGTTCCACGCCTCGGAAATGGCCGAGTGGAACGAGGCCGCCGAGCGGTACGAAGCACTCAGCCGGGTGCAGACGCGCGACCTCTCCACGGCCGACGTCGCGATGCAGGTGCAGTGGAATCCGGCCCGCATCGTCAGCACGGGCGCAAAAATCGACCAGAAGACCATCGCCGAGCGACCTTGTTTCCTGTGCGACCACAACCGTCCGAAGGTGCAGCGCGCCCTGCCCACCGACAAGCATTACCAGATTCTGCTCAATCCCTACCCCATCCTGCCCGGACATCTCACCATCCCCACGCGCCGCCATCAGCCGCAGGCCATCTTCAAGCACTTCGGCACCATGCGGCGAATGGCCTGGAATCTGCGCGACCACATCATCTTCTACAACGGGCCCGTGTGCGGCGCCTCGTGTCCCGACCACTGTCATCTGCAGGCGGGGCGGCGCGGTCTGCTGCCGCTCGAGCGCGACTGGAAACTGTACGAGGCCGGCATGACGCGCCTCTACCCCATCAACACACAGCAAGAGGCGGAGATTGAGGAGGCGGGCAACCGCAAGGGTTGCGGCCTGTACCTGCTCAGTTCGTGGGTATGTCCCGTCTTCGTCATCCGCTCGCTCCCCACGGAGCCCGACAGCATTCTGTGCCAGCGACTCTACAATGCCCTGCCCGTCGTGGAGGGGGAATGGGAGCCGCGCATGAACATCGTCTGCTGGCGGCAACAAGGGGCGGCGGGCCGCGACGACGAGATTGTGGCGCTCATCTTCCCGCGCAAGAAACACAGGCCCGATTGTTACGCCGACCTCATGGTGAGCCCGGGGGCGCTGGATATGGGCGGACTGATTATCACGCCGCGCGAAGAAGACTTCCGCCGCCTTACGCCCGAATGGGCCGCCGCCATTCTGCAGGAGGTGACGCTCACGCGCGAAGAATTGGAACCCGTGATTCAGAAGGTCAGCGGCATAGAGGCGGAGGAGCCGACAGCCAGTCCGACCGCCGAAACCTCCGCGGCGCAAGAGGAGGAGCCTACCGTCTCGGTGGGCATCATGACCACGGAAACGCTCCGCCTCACCCTCAACGGCGACTTCCGCGTGAAGGGGGCCACCGTCACCGGCGAGCAGACCGTGACCGTGGAGGACGGAGGTCTCAAGTGGAACGACAATATCTACCGCAACCTCACCCTGCGCCCGCAAACCGCCGAATCCACTTTCTCGCTCCACGGCGTCACCATCGGCAAGCAATATCATTGGGAGCGGCAGGAGACGCAGACCTTCCAAGGGAC
>JABUUA010000073.1:4402-21063 GCA_021443405.1 Bacteroidaceae bacterium | reverse complement strand
ACGCAGGAGCGCCGAAGCGGCTGCCGTCAAGCACAAAGGTGGGCAGGGATGGGGGTGGGGTCTTCCCCCTACTCCACCTCCAAAACGGCGCTGGCACTTTGCAGCCCCTTGCCGCTGACGGTGACTTCGACGAAGCCCTTCTTCTTGCCCGCCTCCACCACCAGCACAGCCTGACCGTGGAACGCCTGCATGGTGGGGGCGGTGAACACCTCGGTGCTGGTGGCGTCGCCGTTGCAGCAGGCCTTGAACTGCCCGGCGCCCCGGACGTGGAACTTGAGCTGCTGGGCGGCGTCGGGACAGACATTGCCGTCGGCGTCCACCACCTGCACGGTGATGAAGGCGAGGTCGGGGCAGTCGGTGGCGCGGCCTTGAGCGTCCACGGGCGTGGCGCGGAGTTGGTCAGTGTCGCACAACAGGCGCAGATAGCGGGGCTTGCCGGCCGTTTTCATCACCTTGGTCATGGCCACGCGGCCCCGGTCGTCGTAAGCCACCACGCGCAGTTCGCCGGGCTCGTAGCGAACATCGTTCCAGCGCAGTCGGTGGCGGTCGAGGCGGTTCTTGCCGCGGGGAGCGTCGGGGTCGGCAAACAGTGAGTGACCGCCCCAGGGCATGGGCACCTTCACCATCGCCGCCTTGTAGTCGTCCATCGCCACGTCGCACTTGCTCACACGGCCCTGGCTCTTGCCGTTGACGAAAAGTTCGGCCTCGGGAAACGAGGTATAGACGAAGACGGGCGTCGGCTCTCCCTCACGCCCCGGCCACGTCCAGTGGGGCAGGATGTGCAGCGTGGGCGACTGCGTGTTCCAGCGGGCGCGGTAGAGATAGACGCGGTCCTTGGGCAGTCCGGCCAGGTCGTAGATGCCGAAGTAGCTGCTGCGCGAGGGCCAGTATTCGTCGTAGGGCGTGGGCTCGCCCAGGTAGTCGAAGCCCGTCCAAACGAATTCGCCAATCACCCACGGCATTTTGTCCTGCCACATCCAGTCGTCGTCGGGCAGATTGCTCCAGATGCAAGCGTCGAGGTCGTAGCTCGAGATTTGTCCGTCGGGGTAGGCCTTGCCGTGGTTCTCCTCCACGGGGAACTTATAAACGCCGCGCGACGAGACCGTGGAAGCCGTCTCGCTACCGAGCACAATGCCGTTGGGCGAGGCCTTGTGACCCTCGTCGTAAACGTGCAGGCGGTAGTTGAAGCCGGGCACATCCATCGCCTGCCACACGCCGCTCCACATCGCCGCCGTGCCGCGGTCCATGCCTTGTGTGCAGGGTCGCGTTCCGTCGAGCCGGTGGATGAGTTCCTGCATGCGGCGCGAATAGTCGAGCCCCTCGGCGCTGCCCTGCTCGGGAATCTCGTTGCCGATGGAGTACATCACGTTGCAGGCATAGTTGCGGTTGAGCAGCACGAGGTTGGTGATGTCGCGCTCCCACCAGTCGGTGAAGAAGCGAGAGTAACCGTTCCGGCACTTGGGGTAGCGCCACATGTCGAACGACTCGGCCATGACCATCATGCCCATCTCATCACAGATTTCCATCTGCCACGGGCAAGGCGTGTTGTGGGCCGTGCGGATGGCGTCGCAGCCCATGTCCTTGAGCAGACGGACTTGGCGGCGGAAGGCGGTCTTGTTGAAGGCGGCGCCGAGCGGACCCAAGTCGTGGTGGAGACAAACGCCCTTGAACTTCCGCAGCTGACCGTTGAGGCGGAAGCCTTCGGCGGTGTATTGAATGTCGCGGATGCCGAAGGGAGTCTGCTTGCGGTCCCACACGCGGTCGCCCTCCAAGAGTTCGGTCACGAGGGTGTAGAGCACGGGCGTCTCGGGACTCCAGAGGCGGGCGTCGCGAACGAGCAGCACATTGTTCGAGGTGCGGCTGTCGCTCACGTCGGCCGTGCTTTCCGCCACCACGCGGCCTTCGAGCAGCAGGGTCTGCTTCACCCGCAGTCCTTTGTGGGGAGCCGCCACGTCGGAACTGACGAGCACGCGGGCTTCCGCCGCCGTGGTGTGGTCGGCGCCGATGCCGCCCAACATCGTGGTGCGGGCAAATGTTCCCCACTGCGTGAGGTATTTCTCAGGATGAAGAACGAGGCGGACGGGGCGGTAGAGTCCGGCGCCGGGATACCAGCGGCTCGACTCCTCGACGTTCTGCAAGTGAACGGCCACAGGGTAAGTGCCCGCCCGGCAATCGTCGGTGGCGGCGGTGATGTCGAGACTGAACACATTGTAGCCGTAGGCCCACGAACCCACGTCGCGACCATTCACCCAAACGTGGGGCTCGCTCATGGCTCCGTCGAAGATGAGCTCGGCGTGACTGTAGCCCGCGGGCAGGGTGATGGCGGTTCTGTACCAACCCTCGCCTATCCAGGGGAGCGAACCGGAACGACCGGTCTTCTCGGTGGCTTGCTGCTCGCCGTTCTGCTCGATGGCCACCACTTGCTTGTCGATGTCCTTGTCGAACGGACCGGCGATGGCCCAGTCGTGCGGGATGGTCACGCGCTCCCACTTCGCGTCGTTGTAGGAGACTGCCTCCGCGCCAACGGCCGCGCCGTGGTGGAAGCGCCAGCCCTCCAGCAAGAGGGTCTCGGTGGTCTGGGCCGTGGCCGTCAAGGCGAAGGCCCACAGCCACAAGGTGGAAATCAGGTATTTCATAGGGTAAGTTTTTGAATAGACTTCACAAGGGTCTCGCCCATGCCGATGGTGTAACCTTCGGACGAAAGGACGACGCGGTTGAACGTGTCGGCAATCTTCACCACGGGCAGCGCGCCCGCCAACTCGGTCGCAAGCGGACCGCCCTCGGCCACACCGAACGTCACCGTGGCGGGGAGGTCGGGGAAATCGGAGCGGCGGAAGCGGAGCGCCTCAGCCCGACTGCGGAACAGCAGGACGATGGGCCGCCCCCAAGCCTCCAGCTCGGCCTTGCAGACGGAGAGGTCGCGCAAGATGTGGTTCGACGGCTCGTGGTCCGGCGCAAGGAGCGCCACGACGTAATAGCCGCGACCGGTGGTGGACAAGAGCGAGGTCGGCCGCTGGTCGGAAACCAGCAAACCGCCGTCGGGGCGCAGCGGCGTGTAGAGCGCCTCGCTGTCGAGCGACCCGATGACGCGCAGCGACTCCGTATCCACGCGCATTCGCAGCGGAACGGTGGTGGGGGCCGTCACGGGGAACAGTTCCAAGTGGGCCAGCACGTCGCCACCGGCCAGACGAGTGCCGGTGACCAGCAGGTAGTCGCCCCACTCCACTTCCGTGCCTTGGCGGAGGAGCGAGGCGTAAGTGTCGTCCTCGGCATAGTTGAGCAACTGCATGTCGTCGGCCAGCCGCGAGAGCGAGAAATGACTGTAGTAACGCGGATTCTCCAAAGCCGGAACGGCCTCGTAGTCGGCCCGCAACAAAGCGCGCGGCGCGGTGGTCGCCTCGGTCTGCTCAAAGTTCACGTCGGTCCAGCGGCACTGAGGGTCGGCCACTTGCAACTGACCCGTGACGGGGTCGATGCGGGCGGGCCAACCGTTGGCGCGACAGGCGGCCACGAAGAAAATGTCGCGCGACGCGGCGTCGGCAGCGCGGTGTCGCCAAACGCCCGCAGGCGTCATGCGCAGTCGCTGGGGATTGCGAGCGGGGTCGAGGGCGATGTGCTGCTTCACCCACTGGATGAGGGCGGGAACATCACCTTTCAATTCACTCGACAAAAGCGCTCGGTGGGGCAACACCATCTCGTTGGCCACGCGCGGACAAAGCACATAGCGGTTGTAGAAATCGGCGGGGAGGTCGGGGCGCAGCGGAGTGTGGTCGTAAGCGTCGCGCAACGTCCGCAGCTCGATGTCGCGCAAATCCTTGTCACTCACCACGGCAAGCAGGTCCTGCGCCCGTTGCGAGTGGTCGGTCGCGGCGAGAAACGCCCGGAGGGTCGCGTGGTTGCCGCGCGACTTGGCCAAGAGCGGCGACGAGGTGTCGAACGTAGCTTCGTAAGCGCGGCGCAGGGAATCTTCGTAAGCAAAACGGACCGCATTCCGCGCTTTCTGCTCGTCCGTCAGCGCCGGCACGGTGTTGCGTTCGCGGGGCGGCGTGAGGTCGAGGTCGAGGGAATAGCGCTCTCCGCGCCGTTTGTCCAGCACCAGCGTGGCCGTGTCGCCCGCCGCCACCGAACATTTCACCAATCCATAGCGGTCGCCCACCGCGGTCCAGGCCACAAGGTCGCCCAGTCCCGCCTCCAGCGAAGCCAGTCCACGGGCGTCGGTCGGCCGCTTGGCCACGGTGTAGAACTCGGCATAATTATAGAGTTTGAAAGCGACGTCGGCCCCGGTCACGGGAGCGCCGGCCTCATCCACCACCCTCACCCACGCCGTGGCCACGGGAGCGTAGTTCTGGGTCACGCTGATTTCGGTGTAACAGTCGTTCTGCGACATCACCGCTTCGGGCCCGTCGTAAGCGCCGAACACCTTGGTGTGCATGAGCATTCCGCGCGAGGCAGGCGCATTGAACCAACCGAGGTCGAGCACTGCCTCCGGCTCGCAAGCGCCCAAGAAATGCCAGCGTCCGTCGGCCCAAGCCTCCACCCAGGCGTGGTTGTCGTCGGTGTGGGCCCAGCGCGGCGTATAGACTTGCCGGGCGGGAATGCCCACGCTCCGCAGCGCCGCCACCGTGAACGTCGATTCCTCGCCACAACGACCGATGGCCGACCGCACCGTGGCGAGGGGCGACGAGGTTCGCTCGTCGCTGGGCTGATAGGTCACGTGCTCGTGACACCAATGATTGACTTCCAAGATGGCTTCTTCCATCGAGAGTCCGCTCACGCGGTCGCGCAACTCTGCATAGAAAACCCAGCGACTGGAGTCGAGGCGCTCGTTGTTCACGCGCACGGGCAACACAAAATGTTTCCACTCCCGCTCAGGAACCGCGTCGCCCCACGGCATCTCGGCCCGGGCTTGCAAGGCCGTCTGCACATTCTTCCGCCAAAATGCGGAGTCGTAATCCACTTGGTCGGGCAGGGGCATATAGGCGTAGAGGAAGTCCAGCGCCTCGCTCTCGGTCATCGGCGACCGTCCGCACGCGGCCAGCAGGACGAGGAGTCCCACGAGGGAGATAAGTTTCTTCATGGTTGAATACGGGCTAAAATTTGACGAACGACCGCGGCGTCGGTCTCCTTTCTTCCGCTCGGCAACACGCGGCGAGCCGAGGCGTGAAGTTCCGTGGCGCCGGTCTCGGTCAGCAGGCGGGCGGCGTTCTCGGGACTGACGCCCGCTCCCGGCATGATGGTCAGCCGCGTCCCGGCCCGCTGCACCAACTCGCGAAGCAGCGGAATCCCCTGCTCGGCCGTGGCGGCCTGACCCGAAGTGAGCAGGCGGTTGCAACCGAGCGCGACGATTTGTTCCAGCGCTTCGAAGGGATGACGACAAACGTCGAAGGCGCGGTGAAACGTGATGTTCATCCCGCGCGCCTTATCCACCAAGCGCTGACAAACCGGCACATCGATGTCGCCGTCGGCCGTCAGCGCTCCAATCACCACGCCGTCCACGCCCATTTCACGGCAAAGACGAATGTCGGCGAGCATACATTCCACCTCGGCTTCCGAGTAAACGAAGTCGCCCTCCCGCGGTCGGATGAGCACATGCACTTGCAGTCCTTCGCATCGACACGCATAGCGAATCATTCCCATCGAGGGCGTGAGACCGTCCTCACTCAAGGCCGAACAAAGTTCCACTCGCTGGGCACCGCCCTCATGCGCGGCGCGGACGGCCTCCACCGTTCCAGCGCAAACTTCCAACAAATACTGCTTCGTCGCCATCGGTCAAAGGTCAAGGTTTGGTCATCAACTTCACAATGTAGTCCACTCCCGAGGGCTTCTGCGGGAATTGCAGCACGACCGCTTTCTTCGTCTGCTTCATCTTCACGGGAGTTCCGTCGAGCAACGTGGCCTTCTTCACCTTGCACGTCAGGGGCAACACTAAGGTGTCGTCCGTGTGGTGGAGCAAGTGAAGATAGAGCGCCGAGCCCTTGCGGGTGGTCACGCCCCACGGCTGTTCGGCCAGGTCGCCCGCGGTGGTTCCGTAGATGGACTCGCCGTTCGTGCGGAGCCACTGGCCCATCTCGCGCAGTCGTTGCAACGCCGTCGCCGGCAGTTCGCCGTTGGGTTGCGGACCGATATTCAGCAAGAGATTAGCGCCTTTTCCGGCTGTCCGGACCAGCAGACGCAATAGTTCCTCGGTCGATTTATAGTTCTGATCTACTATTTTATAGCCCCACATGCCGTTCATAGTCTGACACGTCTCCAACGGCAAGCGGCTGATGGCCATGTCGCCCGAGTAGCCCGCCGTGTTCTCACCGGGAACATCGCGCTCAAATATCTGGATGTCCTCGCCGGGATGAACATTCACGTGGTGGTTGTTCCCCACCAGACAAGCGGGTTGCAAGCGGTGAATCAGCTCGTATTGTTCCGTCAACTGCCAGTCGAAAGGCACGGCGTCCGAGTCGTGGTCCCAGTAACCGTCGAACCAAATCGCGCCCACGGGGCCGTAGCCCGTCAGCAGTTCGGTGAGTTGTCGGTTCATGAAAGCGTAATACGACGCCCAGTCGGCCTTGGTGGTGTCGCGGTGAGTGCCGTGTCCTGTGCGGCCGAGGGGATAATCCTCACGTCGCCAGTCGAGGTGAGAATAATAGAAGTTGAGCATCACGCCCTGCTGGTGACAGGCATCGGCCAACTCGCAAAGCACATCGCGACGGAAGGGCGTGGCGTCCACGATGTTGAAGTCCGACTCGGCGGTCTGCCACATCGAAAAACCGTCGTGGTGGCGGGAAGTGATGGTGATGTAGCGGGCGCCGGCGTCCTTGATGGCGCTCACCCACTGCTGAGCATCGAAACGAGAGGGATAGAACGCCGAGGCGGCTTTCTCATATTCCCGCCAGTCGAGGTTCGCGTTCTGCATATACCACTCGCCCTGTCCGAAGAGGGAATAAATGCCCCAGTGGAGAAAAATACCGAACTTCATATCGGAAAAGGCCTGCCGCGCCTGCAAGTTTTCGGGCGAAGGAACATAGTCCTGTGCTCGGACTGGCGAGAGAAAGGCAAGAGTCAGCGCGCTAGCTGACAACAGTTGTCGGAGTTTCATGACGGTAGTTTCAAGGTTTCACAAACAAACGTCCCTGACGAATGTAGAGCCCTGGGCGGTTGGGCGCGCTCACAGACTGCCCCATAATATTATAGATGCGGGCCGACTTATCGTTCACCACGGGGCTCAGAACGCCGTCGTACTCGGGCTCGGAGAACAGGATGGGCAGCGCGGGCGCCTCCGTCCAACTGCCGTCGTAGGCAAATCCTTCGGGTGTCTGACCGCTGTTGGCCTTCAGATAAACCGTCCCCGCCGGATAAGTAGCGCCCTTCATGGCGCAGAACGCAGGCTCACCATCGGGGTATTGCAACCACCATCCGCGGCCGGAAGCCACATAAGTTTTGCCCGTCGTTCCCACGAGCACGTTATCTTCTATCTTAGCCACTGCGTCAAGCGTGCGATACGCCGTGTAGTCGCCAGCCGGTCCGCACACCAACACGCCCTCGCCCTTGGCCAGTTGGGTCTGCACCACAGGCGTGAACCACAGCAGGCGAAGTTCCGAACCCTCGTAAGGAACCTTGGCACGAGCGGAGAAGAACTCCACTCCTTCGGGCAAATCCACCGCCCATTGTGTGGGGCAGAACGTGGCGACGCCTTCGGCAGGAATGGTGAAGGTCTCCCCGTCACGGATATATTTCCAGTTGTTGGCAATGATGGCCTCCACCAAGGTCTTGCCCATGGGGGCCATGCCATCGAAGTCATCCACACAAGCGTAGTCCATGAGCACAATGCCGGTAGGGCCTGTGTGATTCTCGAGATAAGCGGCCATGGCCTTGTTCGTCACGGCGGCGTTCTTGCAATAACCTGTCGAGGTGGAGATGCTGCCCATGCCGCCTGCGGTGTAGGCCGAACAGAAATTGAACACCCACGGCACTTGTGTGGCGGTGGTGGGAACGTGCGTCGTGCTGTAGTCCAGCAGACGTGTCATCTCAGCCACCTTTGTGTCGAGGGCGCCGTCGGGACAAGTGTTACTGAAGTCCTGCATGAGCAAGCGGGCTTGCGTGTTGCTTCGACCCACGATGCGTGCCCCAAAGGAATCGTAGCTCCCGCTGATGACCTCCGTCCAACCGTGCATGAAACCGCCCACAANGCTTGAAAACGCCCACAACGGGCGCAGTGGCGTCATCGTTGCGGGAGAGCACAAGGATTTTACCGCGTACATCCGACACCTTGAGGTCGGCCCTAAAACTGGTCTGCAGGTAATTCTTATAGGTATCACTGGTGAAAGTGGCCTTGAGCAACTCGCCCCAACCGTTGGTGTTGGCACGGTCGGCGTCCTGTGCACCGAGCATGTGCACCACGAGGAACTCCGTGGGGTGGTCCTTGAGAAAGGCGCAAAGGAGGTCGAGGCACTCGTTGAAGGTGAGCTTGGTGCGCGCCGCCCCATGGTTGGCATGCAGGTAATTGCCGTCGGTTCCCTCGACGACGGCGGGCCGGAGGTCAAAAGCACGAACACCGGCAGCCAGTTGTTCCTCGATGGTCACGGCCTGCGTGGTGCTGAAGGCGGCCAGTATCGCGCTCTCCGGCGCCCAGCCGTTACCAGTGGCGGAGTCGTGTGTGCCGGGGATGGACACGCGGGCCACCAAGGCGTAGTCGGGGAGTTGAGCCATCCAGTCGTCGGCCCAAACAACGGTGGCCGACACGATGGCAAGGAGCAAGCATAGTCGTTTCATGATAGTATCTTTTAGGTGTCGGGGCGGATGCAACCGGCCTCGATGGCTACGAAATTACAAAAAAAATCCCGATTCTGGAACGAAACCCTCACAAAATTCGTAACTTTGCGAGGTTTATGACCTACACGTGTTCCTATCTATCGCCGCTCGGTCCGCTCACCATGGCCAGCAACGGCGAAGCGCTCATCGGACTGTGGTTCGATGGACAGCAGTATTTCGGGTCGGGACTGCTGGGGCAGCACGAAGAACGCGACGGGGCGGTGTTCGCCGCCACGCGGCTGTGGCTCGACGCTTATTTCCGTGGCGAACGCCCAGCAACGTCACCCCCGCTCCATCTCATCGGCACGCCGTTCCAACAACAAGTGTGGGCCGAACTGCTCACCATCCCTTACGGAGCCACCGCCACCTACGGAGCCATCGCCACATCCATAGCGCGAGCAGCGGGGCGCAACTCGATGTCGGCACAGGCGGTGGGCGGTGCAGTGGGCCATAACCCCATATCCATCATCGTTCCCTGCCACCGCGTGGTGGGTGCCGACGGGCGTCTCACGGGCTACGCAGGCGGTCTCCATCGGAAGGAGGCCCTGCTGCGTCTTGAGCAAATCGCCCTCGCCGACCCGCTGACACTAAGATAATTGACCGCTTTCACGCCGTCGTTCGTGCAGAAATAGAGAGAGCGTTTACTGCCGCCACGCGCGCGATACCTTAATAATCCTTTCGCGTTTTCGCCATAGAATTTCCTCAAAAAATCGCCGATGTAACGGGGAAATGCGTATCTTTGCAACCAGCAAATCGCGGCACAAGAGCCACAAGACTCGGCGACACACCGCCGCGACACCACTAACACAAGCAAGCGCGCCTTATGAAACTACAGCATCTCTCAACCTGGATGAGCGACCACGTAGCGGCCGTCGTGCTGGCAGTGGGTATCGTGGCACTGGCGTGGCCCGCCTCGTTCACGTGGATACCCACCTCCTCGGTCAACTGGCTCTTGGGTGTGGTGATGTTCGGAATGGGCCTCACGCTGCGGCCCAACGACTTCGCCACCGTGCTGGTACGACCGCTGCCCGTGCTGGTGGGTTGCGCGGCACAGTTCAGCATCATGCCGCTCGTAGCGTGGGCGCTGTGCAAGGTCTTCGCGCTGCCCGCCGAGATTGCCGTGGGTGTGATACTCGTGGGATGCTGTCCCGGCGGCACGGCTTCCAACATCATCACCTATCTTGCCAAGGGCGATACGGCGCTGTCGGTGTGCATGACGGGCATTTCCACCTTATGCGCGCCCTTCCTCACCCCGCTCCTCACATGGTGGTTGGCGGGCGAGACCGTGGACGTGGACGTGTGGGCCATGATGCTCAGCGTGGTGCAGGTGGTCATCCTGCCCATCGTGCTCGGCCTATTAGTGCGCTGGCTGCTCCCGCAGGTACTGGCCACGGTGGTTTCGCTACTGCCTTCGCTCAGCACGATGGCCGTGGCCGTCATCATCGGCATCGTGCTCTCGGCCAATGCGGCACGGGTGCTCTCGTGCGGTTGGCTCATCGTTTGGGTGGTGGTGCTCCACAATCTCTGCGGTCTCGTGTTGGGCTACGGTGTGGGCCGCGCCCTGCGACTGGCGGCTCCGCAGCGCCATGCCATCGCCATCGAGGTGGGGATGCAAAACTCCGGTCTCGCCACGTCGCTGGCTGCTTCTCACTTCGCCGCCTACCCGCTGGCAACCATTCCGGGCGCCATCTTCAGCGTGTGGCACAACTTCTCGGGCGCCCTCGCGGCCCATTTGTTCCGCCGACAAAGCGCATGAAGCGGGCCGACGATTCCGAACCCAACCGTAAGACATCACCCGACAGCTATGGACAAACAGCAACGCAAGCGGCAACAGCGCATCGAATGGTTCTGGGGCATCACCATCATTCTGGCCCTGTTCGGCGGCACCATCTATTACGCCCACTGGGAGAACCGACGGAGAGGAGGACACAAACGATAGTGACTACGAGCCCGGCTACAACGAAAACAACCCCTACACTGGCCAAGCCGACGCCGACTACCGCGATGGCTATCGCCACGGCTACGAGGACGCCTACGAGGAAATCATCGAGACCGGTCGCAAACGACGAGGAAGATCCGATTTAAGTTCCCTATTCACTAACCAGTAACATCTCATTCTATGGCAACTTTCAACAGCATCATCGCAACCGAACCGCTGGTTCTGGTAGACTTTTTTGCTACGTGGTGCCAGCCGTGCAAGACCATGCACCCGGTGCTGGACCAGCTCAAACAACAATTAGGTACCCAGATTCGCATCCTCAAAGTGGACATCGACAAGAACGAGGCAGTAGCCTCCCACTACGGCGTGCAGTCGGTGCCCACGCTTTTTCTCTTCCACAACGGCGAACTCGTGTGGCGGCAAAGCGGCGCCCAGCCCCTTTCGGCACTGAAGGCAGTCGTGCGACCGTACTTGTAATCACCCGCACAAATTCCCTCGGTGAACAAAAAAGGAAGTTGAAAACACACTGCTTACAGAATTTTTCTGTAACTTTGTGAAGCAACGGCCACGCAGCCGACAACAACACATCGCAAAAGAAAAACAGAACGGTTACCCAACATGAAACATCTATTCACCCTATCGCTGCTGCTCGCATTGCTGGTTACTGGCAGTGCCTGCACCACCCAGAAAAAGACAGTGGCGCCCGCTAAAGAAACAAACGTGACAGAGGCGGTTCTAGGCAACATCATGGCGCGCCGCAGCATACGCAAGTACACCGACCAGCCCATCGGTCGCGACACACTGGACCGCATCCTGCTGTGCGGCATCAATGCCCCGAACGGCATGAACCAGCAACATTACGAGGTGAAAGTGGTCACCGACCCAACCTCGACCGCCTATCTGGCCGACAACCTGCACGGACTCTACCGCGCTCCCGTGTATATCTTCATCGCCGCGGGCCATCAGTACGACATGTCACGCATCGACTGCGGTCTGCTGGCTGAGAACATCTGCCTCGCCGCCACGGCCTACGGACTTGGCTCTATCAATCTGGGCATGCCCGTGCGCGCTCTCAAGGAGAAACCAGAACTGCTGCAGCGCCTCGGCTTCGGCGAAGACTACGAGTTGTGCCTCGTGATTGCCTTGGGACATCCCGCCGAAGCACCCGACGCCAAACCGCGCAAGGCAGAGAAAGTGCAGTTCGTCACCGTAACGGAATGACCATGACCACCGTACACATTCGCCAAGCCACGCCGCAGGACATCCCCACCATACAAGCCATGGCCGAGGTGGTCTTCCGCACGACCTATGCCGAGATACTCAGTCCCGAGCAGATGGACTACATGATGGAATGGATGTATGGCGCAGAGAGCCTGATCGAACAGATTACGGGCGAGGGCAAGGAATTCTTCGTGGCCGAGGAGGCGGACGGCACTGCCTGCGGCTACATCTCCGTGGAACATGAGTCGCGCCTCCCCGACGGCCGTCCCTTGCTGCACTTGCAGAAAATCTATGTGATGCCGCAATACCAAGGTCGCGGACTGGGCAAGCAGTTGTTCTCGTTCCTCACACAACGGCTGGGCACGCAGCACTCGGATGGTTACCGACTGGAACTGAACGTGAACCGACACAATCGTGCCGTGGGTTTCTACGAGGCGATGGGCATGCAGCGCGACCGTGAGGGCGACTTCCCCATTGGCAACGGCTACTACATGAACGACTACATCTACGCTCTGGAGGCCGTTCCCGTCGCTCAGCCGACAGGGCACGCCGCCCCTGAAAAGCGGGAGACAATCCTCTGACACCCAGACACCATGCAGATACTCATAGCGTGCGCAAAGATTATGACGGGCAAGGCGCCTGGGGTGTTCCCCAATGCCACCGAGCCCTTCTTCCAGCAGCAGGCCAACGACCACGCCCTGCAACTGGCCACGTACTCGGCGGACGAACTGCAGCAGATGCTGCGCGTCAACCGAGCACTGGCCGCAGAGAACTACCAGCGCTACCAGTCGTTCTTCATCCGGGACACACGGCAGCCGGCCGTGTTCAGCTACGACGGCATGGTATTTCAGAAGTTGGCACCCGAGACACTGACCGACGACGAGCTCCTGCATGCCAACCAACACCTGTTCATCGGCTCGTTCCTCTACGGACTGCTCCGGCCTCTCGACCTTGTGAACCCGTACCGACTGGAGGGCGACGTGGAGTTGCCGCTGCACGGCATCAGCATGTTCGACTACTGGAAACCCGTGCTCACCGACTGGTTTATCCGTCGCGTGAAGGCCGACGACGGCGTGCTTGTGAATCTCGCCAGCGAGGAGTTCAAGAACTTGTTCGACTGGAAACGCGTGCAGAAGGAGCTGACCGTGGTCACGCCCCAGTTCAAAGTGGCCCAGGGAGGACGACTCAAGACCATCGTCATCTACACCAAAATGTGCCGCGGCACCATGACACGCTGGATATTGCAACACAAAATCACTGACATCGACGCGCTCCGCAACTTTACGTACGAGGGCTACCGCCTCGACACGACCGCGGGTCCGTGGATGTTCATCAATCAATAATCATTAACACTCAAGCATTATGAACGTAGGAGACAAGATTCCCGCCATTCTGGGAACGGACCAGAACGGCAAACTCATCAAGGCGGAGGACTTCCGCGGCAAGAAATTGGTGCTCTACACCTACCCAAAAGACTCGACGAGCGGCTGCACGGCAGAGGCCTGTTCGCTGCGCGACAACAAAGCGGCACTGGCCGACAAGGGCTACGCCATCCTGGGCGTGAGCAAGGACTCGGCAGCCTCGCACCAGCGTTTCATTGAGAAACAGGAGCTGAACTTCGACCTGATTGCCGACACGGACACCACGCTGTTGCAAGCGCTGGGCGCGTGGGGCGAGAAGAAGATGTGCGGAAAGACCACCATCGGCACGCTTCGCACCACCTATCTTGTGAACGAAGAGGGCGTCGTCACCCGCATCTTCACCCCGAAAGAGATAAAGACCAAGGAGCACGCAGAACAGATTCTGGCCGAAATCGACTAAACAATGCGACGCAAAGACCGCGAAATGAGTGCTGCGTGGGCTTTGGACGTGCTCGACCGCGCCCCGTACATCACGATGAGCATGACCGCTGCCGACGGCACGCCGTATGCCCTGCCGCTCTCTCTGGCGCGGACCGACGAGCAGACGTTCTACTTCCGCTGCGCCTTGGAAGGTAGGAAACTGGACGTGCTGCGCCAGCAACCTGCGGTGTGTCTCAGTGCTGTGACCCAATGCCTGCCCACGGTCGGGCCCGCCAACGGAAGCTTCACCTTGCAGTTCCAGTCGGCCATCGCCTACGGAACGGCTGCCCTCGTGGACGACGAGGCGGAGAAGATTGCAGCGCTACGGGCTATCTGCGAGCGCTACCTGCCCCACCACATGGACGCCTTCGACGCATCCATCGCCCGCAGTCTGGCGCGCACCGCCGTCGTATGCATCAAGCTCACGGCACCTCCCGTGGGCAAGTGCAAACAATACGGGCCACAGTCGTAACGGTCCTTCTCCTGTTTCTCAACAAAGAACCACCTATGGCAAAGAAATTCATCATCACCCGACGCGGCGTGTTCCGACTGGGTGACGTGCGCATGCACAAGGACCTTTTGGAACCCACGGACGAGTGTTACGGCGGCGGATTCTATGAGTTCGACTACACCAATAACCGCCTCCTGCTCTCGGGTGCCTCGTACGACTTCGGCACGCCACGATGGTCGTGGCTGCTGACCGACGGCACGTCGCTGAAGATTCCCAAGGAATACCGCGGCATGAGCATTGCCTATCACTACGACGACCCCACGGTGGACGACCTGCAGGTCACGGCTGAATTCAACTTGGAATACGTATGAAAAAGGTAAAGATAACGGTGATGCGCAAGGTGTGCCACCGCGACCTCATGGCACTGTACGAGAATCCCATGGAGCACGCCTGCGACTTGGAGGAAGGACAGGTGTTTCGTGGCCAACGGATGGGAGCGCCCCGAAGGACTCTGCACCAGCGCGTGGGAAACGATGTCGCCCTTTGTCATGACCCTCGCCCACGGCGGAACAAACCTCTACGACGGTTGGATGAAGAACCCGCACGCGGCCATGATTTCGTGCAACGACGGGTTCCGCCCCGTCAGTTTCCTGATAGAAGCCCTCGACGACGATGCCGAAGAAACTCAATCATGAGAAGAAAGTGGTGGAGTTGATGGTACGACTCTACTGCCGCAAGCGCGAAGGCAACGACTCCCTGTGCGCCGACTGCGAAGCGCTACTGGCCTACGCCCACGCTCGCCTCGACCGCTGTCGGTTCGGGGAGCAGAAGCCGTCGTGCCAACGATGCCCCATCCACTGCTATCGTCCCGAGATGCGCGAGCGCATCCGCCAAGTAATGCGCTGGGCAGGACCGCGCATGCTGCTCTACCACCCCCTCATCGCACTCCGGCATCTGTGGGCCGAGAAGTGGCAGAAACCTACACTTTCACCCTCCGACACTCCCCTATGAATGAGATTTTACTGACTGCCATCGGCGTAGGCGGCTCCACGATCATCGGCTCACTCCTCGGCTACTTCATCAAAAATGTCAGTCACGCGGTGAACGACACCATCGTGGGTCTGTGCGCCGGCGTCATGCTTTCGGCCGCGGTGCTCGGTCTGTTGGTGCCCGCCTTCGAACTGACGCCCACGTGGTCGTCGGTGTGGCTGCCCTGCCTCGGCGTGGTGCTGGGCGTGCTGCTCCTCAATGTGCTCGACATCGTGACGCCGCATCTGCACACCATCACGGGCGTGGACCTCGAACAACACCAGCACAACCAACACCTCAACCGCGTGCTCCTGTTCGTAATGGCCATTGCACTGCACAAGTTTCCCGAGGGCATGGCCGCCGGCGTGGGCTTTGGAGGCGAGAGCACGCACGACGCTGTCAACGTGGCCATAGCCATCTCCCTGCAGAACGTTCCCGAGGGCATGGTCATCATCTCCCCGCTCCTCCTGGCCGGCGTGAGCCATCTGCGCACCTTTGTCATCGCGCTCGTCATCGGACTGCTCGAGGTGCTCGGCGTGTTCACGGGCTATTATCTGGGCGGTCTTTCCGCCGCTGTGCTGCCTCTCATGCTGGCCTTGTCGGGCGGTGCCATGCTCTATGTGGTGAGCGACGAGATGATTCCCGAGAGCCATGCCCACGGTTATCAGAAACCAGCCACCTACGCCCTGTTAGTGGGTTTCGTGCTCATACTGCTTTTGGAACGCTTGTAACGCCCACCGTTCTGCCCGAAGTTTCCTTTCCATGCACACCGTCCACGGACTCAACCCCTCGCTCTTTTTCGCCCTTCGCTTCAGCAATGCGTTCGAGGAAGCGCTGGTCCGACGGTCTTCTTGATGCGGGGCGAAACCGTCAACGTCGAGCGGGTTTATAGCGAGTTATAGCCTTCCCAAGAACGTTTTTCTGCCCATATTCTTGCCGATGTCGGCAAAAATCACCATCTTTGCAGTGGATTTCTACGAAAATTTGCCGCAATGAACATCTTATCCGTCGTTGAATTTGCAGCCAAGCACGGGGTTTCCGAGCGCACCGTGCGCAACTATTGTGCCCAAGGCAAGATAGTGGGGGCCTTCCTGACAGGCAAGACTTGGAACATCCCCGAGGAGGCGACCTTACCCCGGAAAGGCAAAGGACGCCGGCGCATCACCCCGTTGCTGCAGACGCTTCGCGAGCAGAAAGAGATGCGATTGAAAGGAGGCATTTACCACAAGGTGCAGGTGGACCTCACCTATAACTCCAATCACATCGAGGGCAGTCGCCTGACACACGAGCAGACCCGCTACATCTTTGAGACGAATACCATCGGTGCCACGTCAGAGTCCATCAACGTCGATGACGTCATCGAAACGGCGAATCACTGCCG
>JABUUA010000073.1:1710-3807 GCA_021443405.1 Bacteroidaceae bacterium | reverse complement strand
CATCTCTCAACTCTCACAAAAAAAAAGTGTTACCCCCGCGCCCCTTAATATCTGAAGACCTTATATATTATTATAGCGCTATAAATATTATAATGTTTTATATCCCAGCACATTATATTTTTTGTGAGAGATGAGAGATGAGTGTCGCCTGTCACATGAGCCCCATCGGTCTGGCTGGAGGAGGACTGCGTTTTGTAGGGAAAAAGATTTGTTTGTTTGGAAACAGAAGCGTAACTTTGTAGGCGGAAAGTGACGGACACACAATTTTCAAACATAAAAAGACGATGATGAAAAAATTTACTCTTTTCTTTATCGCGGCGCTGACCGCCCTCGCCATGACGGCGGCTCCCGCACAGAAGGGACTGCGACAGACCGTCCGCAAGTCGATGGACCAGCAGTCGATGGCTGAGAAGGCCGTGAAGAAGATGGCGGCCGCCCCGCTGGCGACGCTGACGAAACAGACGGCCGACAGCCGGATGCGCAAAGCCCCGAAGGCTGCGGCCGAGGGCGACGCCATCATGGACCGTCCGGCAGGCGAGCACCAGTATTACCTGCAGTGGGGCGACGGCTTCACGCTGATGGACGACTACCTGTTCAACTTCCCCGTGGAGACGGCCGGCGAGATGGTCTGGGCCGCGGACAACGTGGTGTATCTGCGCAACGCCATCTCATCGCTCCGCGACGTGGGATGGGTGAAAGGAACGCGCAGCGCCGACGGCAAGAAAATCACCGTGAAGCTGCCGCAGCACGTGTCGGACATGGAGGGCTACAACGAGCAGGGCGAGATGTTCAACGTCCCGCTGTACGTGAGCGTGATGAAGTACGACAAGGACAGCGACAACTACTATCGCGTGGACGACGCGGACAACGTGGTGACCTACACCATCGGCGACGACGGCAAGATAGAGATGGACGGCGGCAAGGAGATTGAGTACATCTACGACCCCGACACGGACGAGGACAACGTCGTGATGCCGGAGACCATGCTCACCTGCTACTACGAATATGCTCCGGACGGCGACGGCGTTCTGCGCCAGTATTGGTATGGCTTCAGCGACGTGGCCCAGACCTTCACGCCGCTGCCCGCCGACATCGTCGTGAACGAATATCCCGCCGAGCTCAACTTCGAGCTGTGGGCGCTGACCGACGCTGTCGGGCTGGCGCAGAGCGTGGATGTGGCCATCGTGGGCAACGAGGTGTTCATGAAGGGCTTCGACTCGTTCACCGCCGACTGCGTGGTGAAGGGAACCATCGAGGGCGACAAGGTGATTTTCCCCTCGAAGCAGTTCTTCGGCATCCACAAGGAGTGGGGCGACTTCATGTTCTTCTTCGGCTGCACCTACGGAATGCGGTGGTATGAGGAGTTCCAGGACTACTACGAGGGCTACGGCCTGGCCGACAAGCTGGAGATGAACTTCGACGCGGAGAAGCGGGTGATGACCGCCCCCGCGGGCACGGGCTTCGTGATGAACGCTTCGTTCGAGCGACTGCTCACCTACTCGGAATTCCTGGAGCCGGTGATTGCCAGCCAGAAGCCCGAGGACCTGAACGCCGCTCCCGCCGACCCCGAGTTCGTGTATTTTGAAAACTACGAGGACTACCAGCAGGGCTACTTCGCCTGGTTCTTCCCCAACACGAATGTCAACAACGCGTTCATCGACGTGAACAAGGTGTATTACAACGTGTTCATCAACGGCGAGCTCTACACGTTCACGCCGGAGGTTTATCCCTACGTCATGGAGAGCATGACCGACCTGCCCTACAACTACAGCGACGAGAACAGTTTCGACATCGCCGCCTCGGGCATTCAGCACGAGTTCTACATCTACGGCGAGAACTTTAAGTCGATGGGCGTGGAGCTGCACTATCTGGCTCCCGACGGCGTTCTGTACAGTTCCAACCGCGTGACCTACAACATCGCCGACGACACGGTGGAGACAGAGGAGACGGCCGTGACCGCCGCAAGCGCCAAGCCGGTGGCCATGGAGTTCACCAACCTCCAGGGCGTTCGGGTGAAGACTCCCACGCCCGGCAACATCTACCTCCGCACCGTGAAGTTCAGCGACGGTTCGAAAAAGACCTCGAAGTTCTTGGCGA
>JABUUA010000073.1:0-1434 GCA_021443405.1 Bacteroidaceae bacterium | reverse complement strand
CTGGACGGTGGATGTGCCCTATTACGACGGCTTCTACAACCCCAGCGGCGAATTTCTCGTGGTGGCCTACCCCACCTACAGCACCATCGTGGTGACCCGCAACAACAAGGGAATGCCCGACGCACTGAAGAACAAAGAAGGGGAGAAAATCTCCATCAACCTCAAGCAGAAGGCCGCCTACCTCGACGTGCAGACGGCCTTGGGCATGAAATACACCAACAACCGCGAGGACTACGCCAGCGACCAGATATTCGCCAACCAACGCGCTGTGAACGTCGGCCGTCTGGCCAAAGACCGCCTCTATCGCTCCGCCTCGCCGTTCGACAACCAGGCCAACCGCGCTGCCTATGCCTCGGCGCTCATGGAGCAGAGCGGCATCGGCACCGTGCTGAACCTCTCGGACACCGAGGAGAAGATGCAGTCCTACACCCTTCCTCCCTACAGCAAGACCATGTGGGAGGGCGGCAACGTGATTCTGTGCCCGCTGAAGTCCGACCCCACCGACATCGTCTATAACTACACCCTCATAGAGGCCTTGCGGCAGATGGCCTTCCGGCAGGGGCCGTATCTCATTCACTGCGTCGAGGGCAAGGACCGCACGGGCTATGTCTGCGCCATGCTCGAGGGCTTGTGCGGCGCCACCTATCAGGAGATTGTCGATGACTATCTCATCACCTACGACAACTACTACGGCGTGAACCCCACCAACAAACCGGACGTCTGCAAGACCTTGGTGTCGCTGCGCCTCCACGAATGTCTGATGTATTACACCAACGCCACCACGGAGGAAGAACTGCGCAACATGGACTACAGCAAGGCGTTTTCAAAATATCTTCTTGAACGCGGCCTGTCAGATAAGGAGTTGAACAGCCTCATCGACGGCCTTACACGCTAATCAACGAACAAGTAAACCAAAACTTTTCCCCAACAGCAACCTATGAAAGCGACGAAAATAACCCGAAATATCTCCGTGCTCGCCCTCTCGGCTTTCCTCTGCAGCTGCGGTTCGACGACGACGGAGCACAAAACCATCGGCCCGCTGCCCGCGGCCGTCAGCGTGGAGAATCTGCAAGACTGCACCGTGCCCGCCACCTTCAAACCGGAGGACTTCCGCTGGATGGGCGGCAATCTGAGCATGACGGTTTACAACATGGACTTGTACGACGCGGTCGAGGTGACGCAGCTGCAGGTGGGCGACACGCTGATCTACGACAACTACCCCATCGTGATCGAGAAGATTGTGGAGACCGACGGAGGCTTTGAAATCAATGACGGAACGATTGAGGAAGGCGGATGCATGCTCGCGCCAAACGAGGGAGGCACCTACGTGGCAGTGCACTGGGACACCCACGCCACCTACTCGGAGATAGGTCAGGCTCAAGTGCCCCTGTCGGAGCCGTTCACATTCATTGCTTGCGGCGAGAACCCCGAAGA
>JABUUA010000072.1 GCA_021443405.1 Bacteroidaceae bacterium | reverse complement strand
GGCCGGGGCAGCAAGTCCAATACTGTGGGCGCCTATCGCGTGCTGGCACCGGGCAAACCTTGGGTTGTGGCCGGCATCATGGGCGTAATCGGTGGCATCTTGGTGCTGTCGTTCTACTCGGTGGTGTCGGGTTGGACGCTGCACTACACCGTGCAGTCGTTGTCCACCCGACTGGACAATGAGCATGACTTCGGCGCACTGTTCCAGTCGTTCGTGGAGCATCCGTGGCATCCCGTGGCCTATCTGGCCGCCTTTCTCTGGCTGACGCATTTCGTGGTGGTTCGCGGTGTGGAGTCGGGCATCGAGCGTTTCAGCAAGCTGATGATGCCGTTGCTCTTTGTGATTATCGGCATTCTCGTGGTGTGTTCGCTCAGTATGTCGGGGGCCGGCGAAGGGTTGTCCTTCCTGTTTCGCCCCGACTTCTCGAAGGTGACCACCACAGTGGTGCTGAGCGCCATGGGCCAGGCGTTCTTCTCGTTGTCGGTGGGCCTCGGCTGTTTGTGCACCTATGCTTCGTATTTCAAGCCCGAAACCCGCCTTGTGAACGCCGCCTTCAGCGTCTGCGTCATTGATTCTTTGGTGGCCATCCTCAGCGGACTCATCATATTTCCCGTGGTGTTCTCGGTGCCCGGCGTGGCGCCCGATGCCGGACCCGGGCTGGTGTTCATCACGCTTCCTTACGTTTTCGACAATACGTTCGGCGCGTGGCCGTGGCTCGACTACCTGTTCTCCGGCATGTTTTATCTGCTCCTGTTGCTGGCGGCGCTCACCAGCAGCATCTCGATGCACGAGATAAGCACCGCTTTCATCAGCGAAAACTACCGACTGTCGCGCCGTGTGGCCGCCACGCTGGTCACGCTCGTGTGCCTGGTGCTGGGCATAGCGTGCAGTCTTTCCTTCGGCGTCTGGAGCGACGTGTTCTTGTTCGGGCACACCATCTTCGACTTCTTCGACTTCGTGACCGCTAAGTTCGTGATGCCCCTGGGCGGTTTGCTGATGGCGATGTTCGTGGAGTGGCACCTCGACCGTAAGTTCGTGGTGGCGCAGTTGACCAACGACGGGACGGTGAAGGTGCGCTTGTTAGGCGTACTTCTCTTCCTGATTCGCTGGGTGGCCCCCATAGGAGTGGGCATGGTTTTTATGAACGAAATGGCAAGCAAGTAAGCGATGGCACGCAACAACTTCTCTTCAAAACTCGGCATGGTGCTGGCGGCCGCCGGCTCGGCCGTAGGGTTAGGCAACATCTGGCGCTTCCCCACTGAGGTGGGTAACAACGGCGGCGCCGCCTTCATACTTATCTATCTGGCCTGCGTCATCTTCGTGGGAGCGCCCGTGATGGTGAGCGAGTTCGTCATCGGACGCCGTACCCACGCCAACACCATCACCGCCTTCCGCCGTCTGGCTCCGGGCACGTGGTGGAGCATCGGCGGCGTGGAAGGGGTGCTGGTGGCCTTTATCATCCTGAGTTATTACATCGTGGTGAGCGGCTGGACCCTGCACTACACCGTGGCCTCGTTTGCCAACCAACTCACCGCCGACCACGACTTCCAGCAGTATTTCGGCGACTTCGTGAGTCATGCGTGGTGGCCCGTGGTCTATGCCTTGGTGTTCATGCTGATGACCCACGTCGTGGTGGTTCGCGGTGTGCAAGGCGGCATCGAGCGTTTCAGCAAGGTGATGATGCCCATGCTTCTGCTCATCATCGGGGTGCTGGTGGTATGTTCGTTCTCGATGAGCGGGTTCCGCGAGGGACTGGAATTCCTGCTGAAGCCCGATTTCTCTAAGATAACGCCCTCGGTGCTCTTGAGCGCGGTGGGCCAAGCCTTCTTCTCGTTGAGTCTGGCCATGGGTTGTCTGTGCACGTATGCCTCGTATTTCGGTCCCGACACCAACTTGGTGAAGACGGCTTTCTCCGTTGTCACCATCGACACGGTGGTGGCCGTGCTGGCCGGCTTCATTATCTTTCCCGCCGTTTTCTCGGTAGGCGTGGCCCCCAACGAAGGCGCAGGCCTCGTGTTCATCACGCTGCCCAGCGTCTTCAACATAGCTTTCGGCCATGTGCCCCTCATAGGATATTTGTTCTCGGGTCTGTTCTATGTGCTGCTGCTGTTGGCGGCTCTCACCAGCGCCATCTCGTTGCACGAGCCTGTGACCGCCTATTTGCACGAGGAATGGCACATGCCCCGTCGCACGGCGGCGTGGTGTGTCACCATCGCCGCCTCGGTGCTCGGCGTGCTTTGTTCGCTCAGCATGGGACCGCTGGCCGATTATCCCATCTTCGGCATGAGCTTGTTCGACTTCTTCGACTTCATCACCGCCAAGGTCATCATGCCGCTGGGCGGCATTCTCATCTGCCTGTTTGTGGGCCGACGTATGGATGAGGAGGCGGTGCGCGCCGAGGTGACCAACGAAGGTCGTCTGCGCATCCCCATCTTCCGCCTCTATCGTTTCCTCATTCGCTGGGTGGCGCCGCTGGCCATTATCGCCATCTTTATCCGCGGTTTACTGTGAAGTTTTTCCATAGAAATACGGCGGAGCGGCGCGGCGTCATCGCCTTGTTGGCGGTGCTGTTCGGCGTGACGCTGGCCCTTTTCTTCCGCGGTCGAACCCGCGAGAGCGCACCAGCAACGGATTCCGACCGCACGACGACCGTGAAACAGAAGCCCTCCCGCTACTATTCCCAACCTGCACGCACGGTGGAGACCTTCGACTTCGACCCCAACACCGCCGACTCCACCGCCTTGCTGCGACTGGGCCTCACGCCGTCCATGGTGAGAGGTATATATAGGTATCGCGCGCGTGGGTACGCGTATAGCACGGTGGAGGACTTCTCCCATGTGCCCGGCATGACGCGCGCGTTGTGGCAACGATTGTCGCCCCACGTCCGCATTGGCGAGGCATTTCAGCCCATGACACCCCTTGCGGCGCCGCGCCGCAAGACCGACGTCCCGTCGTGGGAGGAGCGGTCGGCCGACACCGCCGCCGTGCGCCCCGCATCCTCCCTGCGACAAGTCAAGTTGAAGGAGGGCGAGACACTGGACCTCAACACCGCCGACACGGCACAGTTGAAGATGATTCCCGGCATTGGCAGCTACTATGCCCGGCGCATCGTGGACTATCGCTCCCGCCTCGGGGGCTTCGCCAGCGCGGCACAACTGGCGGAAATCGACGGCATGCCCGAACAGGCGCAAGCCTATGTGACGGTGGACACCTCGAAGGTCGTGCGCATCGACGTGAACCACTGCGCCCGCAACGTGCTGATGCGCCACCCCTATATGAGCGGTTATCGGGCGTTGTCCATCTGGAGCTATCGGCACAACATGGGGCCGATTACCTCGATAGAGACCTTGCGCTCGCTTCCCGATTTCACGGAAAACGATGTGCGACGTCTGGAGCCGTATTTGCAGTTTGGCAAGTGACGGAAAACCGGCGTCTGCGGGGCGAGTTTCGTTTTTCTAAGAAAATGCGACGATTTTCTTAGAAAAAAATCAGATTTTCCGAAGAAAAAATCCCCACTCACGCGGGTGAGTGAGGAAGGGTATGCGGGTGACTCTGTTTACACATCCTTATGAGGGAGCGCAGACATCCTTATGTTTCGCTTCAGACGTCCTTATGTGTGAGCTCAGACAACCTTATGTCTCGGCTCAGACAAGCGTATGTCTCTCCACGGACGTCTGCACGTCTCACTGCAACGGATTCCATCCCTGAGCCTTCAGCTCGAACTCACTGCCGTCGGGGCAAATGAGGGCGTGGCCCAGTTCCGGTTTTGTGATGTAGCCGATGACCTTGACGTCGGGTATCTGCGACACGCGGTCGTGGTCGGTGAGCGGCACGGTGAAGAGCAGTTCGTAGTCCTCGCCGCCGTTCATGGCACAGGTGATGACGCTCAGGTTGAACTCTTCCGCCATCACCGCCGTCTGGTAGTCGAGGGGCAGACGTTCTTCGTACACACGGCAGCCCACGCCACTCTGCTTGCAGATGTGCATGAGCTCGGAGCTCAGTCCGTCCGATATGTCCATCATGCTGGTCGGCCGAATGCCGGCACTCGCCAGCGCCTCCACGATGTCGCGTCGCGCTTCGGGCTTCAGCTGGCGCTCCAACAGATACTCGCGTCCGCTGAAGTCGGGCTCGAAAGGTATCGCCTGCGTGTTCTTGCCGGCCGAATCACGGCGCTGTTGCTCAAAAACGGCTTTCTCGCGTTCCAACAGTTGCAGACCCATGTAGGCCGCACCCAAGTTGCCGCTTACGCAGATGAGGTCCGTCTCTTTGGCGCCGCTGCGATAGACGATGTCCTCGGGACGCGCCTCGCCGATGGCGGTGATGCTGATGGCGAGACCCGTCAGACTGCTGGTGGTGTCGCCGCCCACGATGTCCACGTGGTGCTGCTCGCACGCCAGACGTATGCCCGCGTAAAGCTCCTCGATGTCTTCCACGGTGAAGCGCTTGCTCACGGCAAGGCTCACGGTAATCTGTCGCGGCGTGCCGTTCATCGCGTAGATGTCGCTCAGATTCACCATCACCGACTTGTAGCCGAGGTGTTTCAGCGGCACATACTGCAGGTCGAAGTGCACGCCTTCCATGAGCAAGTCAGTGGTCACCAGCGTGCGGGTGGGGCCACCGTAGTTCAGCACGGCGCAGTCGTCGCCTATACCTTTCTCGCTGCTCGTCTGCTCCAGTTGGATGTTTTCACTGATTCGGTCGATGAGACCGAACTCTCCCACTTCTGCTATTTCCATTATTTAGTTGATTCGTTCCAGCATTGCTTCCATGATGTCGGCCATATAAGGCTGCACTTCGTTGGCGGCCTTCTGCACCTCTTCATGGCTGATGGGTTGCACCTGACCCTCGATACCGAGGTCGGTGATAACGCTCACACCGAACACACGTATGCCGCAGTGGTGTGCCACGATGACTTCAGGCACAGTGCTCATGCCCACGGCATCGGCGCCCAGACGGTAGAACATGCGGTATTCGGCCGGAGTCTCGAAGGTGGGTCCCTGCGTGCCGAGATAGACACCGTGCTGCACCTTGATGCCCTTCTCCTTGGCGATGCTGTCGGCCAAAGCGATGAGTTCGCGGTCATACGCCTCGCTCATGTCGGGGAAACGCGGGCCTGTGGGGAAGTTCTTGCCGTGCAAGGGGTGCTCGGGGAACATGTTGATGTGGTCGTTGATAATCATCATGTCGCCCACCTTAAAGTCGGGATTGGTGCCGCCGGCGGCGTTCGACACGAAGAGCGTCCGGATGCCCAGTTCGTACATCACGCGGATGGGGAAGGTGACTTCCTTCATCGAGAAGCCTTCGTAGTAATGATAGCGACCCTGCAAAGCCAGTATCGGGGTGCCTCCGAGGCGGCCAACGATGAGGCACCCCTTGTGACCCTCGACGGTTGTCAGGGGGAAGTTGGGGATGTCGGCGTAGTCGAAGGTCTGCTCCACCTCGATTTCGTGGGCCAGTCGGCCAAGTCCTGTGCCCAGGATGATTGCCGACGTGGGCTTGCAGTTCATTTTGCCTTTAAGCCATGCTGCGGATCTTTGAATTCTCGTGTACATGTGTCAGTATTTTAAGGTTAAACGTTTTGTCGTCTCTCAATAGGCGTGCCTCGATGGGAAGTTGGTGAAGTTGCTGCCGCAGTTCCTCGTTCAGTCCGGGGGTGACAAGCAGTCGTGCGACGTCTTTCTCCGTGGTGATTGCCAACCGGGGTTGGGGCAGTGTGGCGAAGACATCGTTGATTTGTTCCACATCCTTCGGACTGAAATAGTGGTGGTCGGGGTAGGCCAGCAGCTTGATGTCGGGACAATACGGCCGCAGGTCGTAGCCCATCTGCAGGGGCGACGCAATGCCAGCAATCAGCAGAATGTGCTGGTCGGCGAGGGTCGTCAGCGCGCGCGGCGGCGTTTGTGCGAACACGGGGGTGAGGTCGCCGTATTGCATCGTGCTGTAGAAGAGGTCCTGGTAGGGCCGGGGCTCCAGTGCGTGTTCGGCAATCTGGTAGCCGATGGGCGTGAGTTGGGCGGGGCACTTGGTCACTATCATCATATCGGCACGCACTTTTCCCGAGACGGGCTCGCGCAGGAATCCGGCCGGGAGCAGGTGGTCGTTGGTAATAAGTCGGTTGTTATCCACCAATAAGATGTTGAGGCTCGGCTTCACGTAGCGGTGCTGGTAGGCGTCGTCCAACAGAATCACCTGCACGTCGCGCGTGGCTTCGTCGGTCATGAGGCGGTCGATGCCCCGGCGTCGGTTGGCGTCCACGGCCACGTACACCTCGGGGAACTTGTGCTTCATCTGCCACGGCTCGTCGCCAATCTGGTCGATGGGCGTGTCGGCGGTGGCCAGCACATAGCCTTTGCTTCTCCGTCTGTAGCCTCGACTCAGCACGGCCACGCGGTAATGGGGACTGAGCAGACGGATGAGGTATTCGGCG
The DNA here is from genome assembly GCA_021443405.1 of Bacteroidaceae bacterium. GTDB lineage: Bacteria > Bacteroidota > Bacteroidia > Bacteroidales > Bacteroidaceae > Physcousia. The sequence continues at coordinate 2,131 of JABUUA010000072.1, read as the reverse complement.
TGCGGCGTTTTCCCGGTCCCTCCCGCGGTGATGTTGCCCAGGCTGATTATAGGTATGTCGTAGCTACGCGACTCAAGAATGCCCATGTCGAAGAGCATATTGCGCAAGCCTACACCTATCCCGTAGAGCCAACTCAGCATTTTCAGCAGTGTGTTCATGGTAGGAGGGGAGCTCGATTTATTGCAAGTTGAGGTCGAAAGGCAGGCGTGCCTGGATTCGGTCTTGCTGGTTGATGGTGCGCAGGAGCGAGAAGGTGGTGTAGTATTCGCCCAGTACGCCGCGCAGCTGCGTGTCCAGATAATCCGACTTTTTATTGTTCAGCAGGTTCTCGTACCAAGCGGCCGGAGCGGGATACGCGTCGGTGTTGTAGTCGGTGAGCTTGGCCAGTTTGGCTGCGGCCTTTATAGCATCCTGCAGATTTCCTAACTTGTCCACGAGCTTGCGGTCAAGCGCCTGCTGTCCGGTCCATACACGACCTTCGGCAATCGCCTTTACGTCGTCCAGTTTCATCTTGCGGCCTTGGGCCACACGACCCGTGAAAATCTCGTAGCCGCGCTCGATTTCGGCCTGCAGCAGACGGCATTCGTCGGCGTTCATGCTCCGACCTTGGTTGCCAAAGTCGCTGAGGGCATTGGTCTTCACAACGTCGAACTTCACACCAATCTTCTGAGTAATCAGTTCGCTGGCATCGGGAATCATGCCGAAGATACCGATACTTCCGGTCAGCGTCGTGGGCTCGGCATAGATGAGGTTGGCGCCGCTCGAGATGTAGTAGCCGCCCGAGGCTGCCATGCCGCCCATGGAAATCACCACGGGTTTCTTCTCCTTCAGCAGTTCTATTTCGCGCCAGATTTGCTCGCTGGCGTAGGCACTTCCACCACCAGAGTTCACGCGGATGACCACGGCTTTCACGTCGTCGTTCTCGCGCAAGTCGCGCAAGTCTTGCGTCATTTGTGAGGAGGCGATGCAGTGTTTGTTCATATTCATGCCGCCCGTCGCGGGGTCAACCACGATGTCGCCGTAGGCATAATAAACGGCGATGCTGTTGTCGCTGTCCTTGATGTCCGGGTTCTCTGCCGTGGCCACATCGTTGGGTGTGACAAACTTTATATCGTCGTCCTCGCCCAGTTCAAGCTTGTTCTTCAGCAGCGTCTGCACTTCGTCGATGTAAACAGTCTTGTCCACCATCTTCCACTTCAGCAGATTCGTGCGGGGCTGGAACATGGCGAAACTGTCGGCATAGGCGTTCAAGTCCTCCGTTTTCACCTTACGCGAGGCTGAAACGTCCTTCAACATGTTCTCCCAAATGCTCGTGATGTACGAGGTAACTTGCTCGCGATTGGCGTCGCTCATGGCGGTGCTGGTGTAGGGTTCTACGGCGCTCTTGTAGGTGCCGACCTTGAAAACCTGCATCTTCACGCCCACCTTTTCCATCACGTCCTTGAAGAAAATGGGCACTGAGGCCATGCCGTGCCAGTCCACCGTGCCCGAGGGATTGAGCAACAGAGAGTCTGCCACGGAGCAAACATAGTAACCTCCTTGATTGTATGCGTCGGCGTATGAGTAGATAAACTTGCCGCTCTTCTTGAAGTCAACCAGTGCCTGACGCAATTCTTGCAGCATGGCCGGCGTGGCTTCCACGATGCCGCCGTGCAGATAGATGCCCAGCACCTTGTCATTCGTCTTGGCGCGGTCGATGGCTTCCAACAATATGTCAAGCCCCAGAGACTCTTGTTCGCCGCCCGTCAGCATGGCGAGGGGGTTGCTTTGTCCTTGTTCTTCCATGCCACCATTCAGATTGATGCGCATCACCGACTTGTCTTTGATGGGCGCGCCCAAGTTCTCGCTGGCAATCATGCCTGCGAACGAGATGATGGAGATAATGCCGGCAACGATGCTAAACAAGAGTAAGCCTAACATGGTCGCCAATGTGTACTTCAAGAAACTTTTCATTATTGTTGTATTTGTGCCGTTGATATACCTTATATATAATTATATGGCAAAGATAATAATTGTAGTTCTTTATTGTGGGAAATAATGGTATCAATTACACTTTTTTTGAAAAAACTTCTCGAAACATTTTGTTGTTCGGAAAACTTGTTGTACCTTTGCACCCGCAATCGAGCGGAAA
>JABUUA010000071.1 GCA_021443405.1 Bacteroidaceae bacterium | reverse complement strand
GAAGACGCAACTGGACAGTCTGCGCCGCGAGGGAATAAACACTTATCTGTTCGACCCCATGCGTTTCCCCTGGCTCAACCACATGTTGCATCGCGACCACCGTAAAATTGTGGTGGTGGACGGGAAGTATTGTTACACGGGAGGCATGAATGTGGCTGATTATTATGCCCATGGAACAAAGCGCACTGGCATTTGGCGCGATATGCACATGCGGTTGCAAGGTCCGGTAGTGCAAGCCTACGAGGACATCTTTGAGCAGATATGGACAAAAGTAACCGCAGAAGAACTGGACGCTGCCCGGTATAAGGCTCCACAGCAGATGGAGGGCGACAAGATAATCACCGTCGTCAACCGAGAGCCTAAGGCGCTCAGCAAAAGAATTGTGGATGCTTATGTGGCCAGTATCGACGCGGCACGGAGCGAGATACGCATTGTCAATCCGTATCCTACGGGCGTCCGGGCGGTTCGCCGGGCTTTGTATCGGGCTTTGAAGCGAGGCATTCGACTGAGGTTTATGGTTTCGTACAGCAACGACAACCGTATTACGCCCGATGTCACGGCCTTGCACATGAAGAAATTGATGGAGAGAGGCGCTGAGGTTTGGTATTACATGAATGGTTTTCACCACTCGAAGATTATGATGGTGGATGGGGAGTTCTGCACCGTGGGAACGGCAAATCTCGACGGCCGCTCCCTTTTGTTTGACTATGAAGTGAATGCTTTTATCTTTGACGATGAGACCACCCGTGAGTTGAACGCCATCTTTGATGAAGACCTAAAAGATTCTTGGCAGTTGACAAAAGATAACTACAAGAAGAAGTTTAACCTTAGTCATCGCATGAGCGGCAGAATTTTCTCGTCGGTCAAGGGAATGTTATAAGCGACTTGCGATCAGGTCGTGAAGGAGAAGAAAATCGGTCTTCGTCTTTCCGTATTGCTGCATGTTTTTTTCTATTCTTGCGAGAATGCAAAGGGGGTCTTCGACCTCAGGCCAAATCTCTTCATATTCCTGACAAGCCTTCGTGAAGTCAGCAATAGCGTTTTGGGTGTCGTTCAGCGCCCATCGTGCCGCCGCCATACAAAGATAGTCTTCCCAATAGAAATCGTCCTCGGTTAACTCATACAGACGTTGGCTGTTTTTCAAAGATCGCTCGGCATCGCCCATTCGGAGGAACGTGGGGGCTAATTCCCGCAGTGCCAAAATTTCGTTGCCGAACTCAAAGTCGAGTTTGTAAAATTCTTGGATGGCTTCGTCGTAACGTCCCAGTGAACAGAGGCATTCTCCGATGTCTCCGGTGGTGTCGGATTCGTTGGTGAGTTCCCGTAAGTGTAACAAGTTAGCCAGTCGTTCCTCAAACATATCGAATTTGTCGTAGAGATCATCTAAGTGTCTCAGTATGTTCACATCATCCGGGGCAAGCAATTCTGCCTGCTGGTAGAGGCGTAAGGCTTTCTTCGATTCTTCCAGTGCTTTCTGACACTCGCCCATCTTCGCCAAGACTTCGGCAGACGGTTGTACAATGGTTTCCAGATGGTGATAGGCTTCTTTGTATTGTCGGAACTTTAGTAATAGCGAACCTATATGCCATAAATAGGACGAATCGTCGGCCAGCTTTTCTCGCAAAAGAGGATTGTCTAATAAATAAGTAGTGTTTGTCCGCAGTACTTCGGGCATTTCTTCTTTCCATGGCGATTGAAGGAAGAAACGACGGAAGGCTTGTTGAGCGGACAACAGATGGTCTTGCGATGAATCGGTCGATGGCGTTAATAGTTCCAAGTGCTCCTTTAGTTCTTCTCGTTGTTCGTCGTTGCTGTGGTCGAGGAGGGCGGACAATACGTATTTCTCGACATCGCTGATAGGTTTGTCGTGCAACATCTCCTCGTTAGAGGCTTCGGGACGTTGCTGTTGGAAAGGCGCCAACCAATGGCAAGGTCGGCTCATGAACGGGATATGTTCGTAAGGTTGAAAGGCCGAGAAGGCGTTGTCGGCGCCGTTATTCTCGAGAAGAATCTGCAAATCCAGGAGTTCTCTCGCCAGTTGTTGAAAGCTCAGCTGTACGACGACAGGCTGATCGTTCTCTTGTTTCTGCTGTTTCTCCTGAATGGACTTAAGGCGCGGAAGGATGTCACGCGTGATTTTTTCCCGGACCTCTTCGGAATACGCGGTAAGAATTAAATCTCGCTGAACGATGGTCAGTGCCGTTTGTAAGGACAACTGGTCAATGGTTTGCTGAAGAGTAGGGAAGAGCGCAATCAAATCGTCATGCACAACAATGACTAATATCAAGCCGACCAAGGCTCTTGCGCGCACAGACTCCGTAATGTCGTCAGTGCAATATTCTAATAAAATCCTTAATTTGGCGACATCAAAATACTCAACCAAAGAAACGACGATGGCGCTAATCGCGTATTGTAGCGCCGGTTTCTTCAGCGTACATAGCAAGAGACGTGTTTGCTGTTCTTGGTAATTGTTGAAAGAAGGAGCGGTCCACAACAGTTCAAAGATAGCGTCTTGATAGGACAGCGGTTCCGTATCTTTCCAATTATATATAAGGTCAAATACGTTCTCTTGAGGTTTGAGCGCGTAACTACTATGGATTCGCGTATAAGTGTCGTTGCTGGTGTTCAGCCGATACTGACGGCGAATCGATTGCAGAAGGTTGAGTGCATGTCGCTTAATTCGCTCGTATTGCTCGTTACGTTTGGGGTCGGTTCCGCCCGTTGCCACAAAGGAAAGTATGCGGTTGTAGTCGTCAGCAATATCGTTGACCTTTGAGGCGAGTTCTTGGGCATTGATGGCTGTTGCCATATCTCCGAGTATCCGAAGCATGCTTGTGAGATGGCCTGCAATCAGTTCGCCGCGGGCCTCTTGCGCCATTTTATTGAAATCTTCGCGCTTAATCATGAGTGATTTTCCGAGCATCTAACCAAGATTTTATAGCTTGGCGTTGGCTATCTTCCTTGGGCGAAGGGAGCACTCCCACCTGAATTTTCAGTGTGTCGATAACCATTTGCGGGAGACCATAGTGCGCACGTAATATGGCGTTTAACGTATCTTTGTTGCAGTGACCCGTGCAGATGGCGTTGGCCGCTTTGCGATAGGCCGAAGCGAATTGTTCTATTCTTTGACCGAGCGTCTTCTTTCGGCTGGTCTTGCTCGAAATGGCCCAGCAACAGAAATGTAATGTCGAATCCGGAATGCTGACCAGTCGGTAGTTGCCTTCGCATTCGGCAAGGGTCGCATAAGGTTCGGGCAACAGGGCGGCATCGACGAGTTGTCCGTTCAACATCGATGTGCGGAGTTGCACATCATTTATTTGAGCGCGATAGATGTCGGACGTTTTTAGTCCTGCACTCGTAATTATCTGGTCGGCAAAATAATCGGCTGTTGAGTTGCGTTCTATACCGATAATTCTGTCTTGCAAGAGTTTCGTTTTCTTGAGTCGTTTCGTCTTTGCAGAAACGAGGTACATACGTCCCGAGGTATAGAACTGGGGCAAGAGAGTGTCGCCTTGCGACTGAAGTACATAGATGCGCGGAAGACATGTATAGCCAATATCGCTGTGCAGACGGACGAGCGCCGTGTCGCAGTCCATTTGCGACTGATATTCCTGGATGTTCACCCTTACGCCGCAAGAGTCAAACAAGCCCATGCGTTGTGCGTAATACACAGGAAGACAGTCTTCCACGGGCAGAGTGGCCACACGTAATACTAACGAGTCGGCGGCCTGCTCGTCGGAGGAAAGCATGGCCCCCTGCTGATTGCAGGAGGCCAGCATAAATAGAATGAGTATAGAGAGCAGTTGTCTCATCAACCCTTAATAGCAGCAACGCCGGGGAGCACCTTACCTTCGATGGCCTCCAACAGAGCTCCACCACCGGTAGAGATGTAAGAAACCTTGTCGGTCAAGCCGAACTTGGTGCAGCAAGCTACTGAGTCACCACCACCGATGAGCGAGAATGCACCCTCGGCAGTTGCTTTCGCAACGGCGTCGCCCACTGCACGACTGCCTGCACAGAAATCGTCACACTCGAACACACCGGCGGGGCCGTTCCACAGAATGGTCTTTGCGCCTTCGATGGCAGCTGCGAACAACTCGCGGCTCTTCTCACCAGCATCGAGACCCTCGAAACCTTCGGGGATGGCGTTCGATTCTACGGTCTTCACGGTAGCGCCCTCGAGCAGAGAGGCACTTGCAAAGTCGTATTTGTCGGTAACTACCGAGTCAACGCCCAATACCAACTCAACACCATTCTTCTTTGCCAGTTCTTCTACGCCCAGAGCTACGTCCAGTTTGTCGAGCTCAACGATAGAATTGCCGATTTCACCGCCGTGAGCCTTGGCGAAAGTATAGGTCATACCACCGCAAAGAATCAGTTTGTCAACCTTGCCCAAAAGGTTCTCGATGATGCCAATCTTAGAAGAAACCTTCGAACCTCCCATAATGGCTACGAAGGGACGCTTGATATTGCTGAGCACATTGTCCACAGCTTGCACCTCCTTCTCCATAAGATAACCGAGCATCTTGTTATCAGCATCGAAGTAATCTGCAATAACGGCAGTAGAGGCATGCTTACGATGAGCGGTGCCGAACGCGTCCATAACATAGCAGTCGGCATAGCTGGCCAGTGTCTTGGCGAACTCTTTCTGGCTGGCCTTCATAGCCTTCTTTGCGTCCTCGTATGCGGGGTCGGTCTTCTCGATGCCTACGGGCTTGCCCTCTTCCTCGGGATAGTAGCGGAGGTTCTCCAGCAGAAGAACTTCGCCCATCTTCAGGGCGGCAGCAGCCTCTTGTGCCTTTGCGCAGTCGGGAGCGAACTTAACCTCAGCCACACCGAGTGCCTTGGCAACAGCGTCCTTAATCTGACCCAGAGAGAGTTTCGGGTTTACCTTGCCCTTGGGCTTACCCATGTGGCTCATGATGATGAGCGCGCCACCCTCGTCGAGGATATGCTTCAGCGTGGGGACAGCACCGCGGATACGGGTGTCATCGGTAATTTCTGCCTTGTCGTTCAAGGGTACATTGAAATCCACACGAACGATAGCCTTCTTGCCGGCAAACTTGTAATCGTTGATTGTCATGACTTAATAATTAAGAGTTTTATTAAATGTATTTGCTTGTATCTTTAGCAAAGTTACGGCATTTCTATGATATTTACAAATCTTTGGTGGCTTTTTTGCAGATATCGAGCAGGCAGCATTCGTGGCACTTGGGCTTTCGGGCCTGACACACGTAGCGCCCGTGGAGGATGAGCCAATGGTGGGCCTTGGGGATGATGTCGCTGGGGAAGAAGCGCGTCAACTGTTTTTCCACGGCCAGAGGTGTGGACGCCGAATCGGGGACGAGCCCAATACGATGGCTGACGCGGAAGACGTGTGTATCGACGGCCATGGCCGATTCCTGGAACACAACGCTAAGAATGACGTTCGCCGTCTTGCGACCCACGCCGGGCAGACGGGTCAGTTCCTCCATGGTGTCGGGAACTTTGCCGCCAAAGTCTCGTTGCAGCATTTGCGCCATGCCCACAAGATGTTTGGCTTTGTTGCGGGGATAAGTGACGGATTGTATGTATTCGAAAATCACCTCGTCGGTAGCAAGGGCCATGGCTTCCGCCGTCGGATAGTCGTGAAGCAGGGCGGGAGTTATCATATTCACGCGTTTGTCGGTGCATTGGGCACTGAGGATGACCGCCACGAGCAACTCGAAGGGGTTGGAGTAATGTAACTCCGTTGCGGCGTCGGGCATGGCTTTTTCAAAGCGCTCTGCCACCTGGGCATAAAGTTCTTTCTTGGTCATTTCTTATTGGTCGTTAGTATGTGGGAACGCATTTAACAGGGTATGTGTGCTTTCGTCTACGTCGTCACTGATGGAAAGCGGTAGGTTGTTGTATTTCCCGCGTGCAACCATGTCCAGCAGGAAGGGGTAAACTGGCACTTCCTCCGTCCAATACTTTGTGTTGAAGAATACCATCGGGCTGGCAAAACCGAAAGATAGATAGTGGTTCTGCACCGCTTCCTGAAAGATTTCCTGCAAGGTTCCTGCCGCCCCCGGCGTATAGACGATGCCGCCGAAAGCAAGGGTCAGGATGCCGTCCTCGCGCAGAGAATTGTCGAAGAACTTGGCGATGTGGGAGGCCAGTGGCGTGGCAGGTTCGTGGCCATACAACCAGGTGGGGACGCCGACACTTACGTAGGTCGATTGCGGGAAATGGTGACGAACTTGCATGGCCGCCTCCAGCCAGCGCTCGTCGTGAAAGCTCGGTGCCTCGGCCAACATGCGCAGGGCTTCGTCGAACTCCGCTTGGTTTCGCCCTGCCATCCAAGCACCCAAGTGCGTGGCTTCCATGGCGCCGGGCCCCCCGCCGCTTATCATCAGTTTGCCGGCCTCGGTAAGTTTCTTGCTCAACAAAGCGACCTGCCGGAACTGCTCGGCGTCGCGTTGGATGCCGTGTCCGCCCATGACGCCCACGATGTCGGTGGGGCAGTATTGCGACAGAAAGTCGTGCAAGGCCGTGCTGATGCTGTGGTCGTGGAGCGTACGAGCCAACGTTTCCTTGATGTCGTTGGCAATTTTGCCCTTCTTCAAGTAGTGGCGGAAGACGCGGGCATCGAAGGTCTGCTGGAGACTGTCGGGTCGTCCCAACGTGTAACCCTCGTAGAGCGTGTCGGCGGAATAGAGTCGGGTGGGGAAGCGGAACAGTTCTCCCATGTTGGGGAATACGAGGCTGTCCTTCATTTGTCGTTTCAACCCCTTGGGCAATTTGCATTCGAGGAAGATACAATCTACGTAGGTGTGCAGCAGCGCCTCCTCGGGAAGGGCCACACCCTGAAAGGCACAGCGGCGGACAGGTGCTTCGCCGGCTTCGCGGAGCACGCGTTGCGCCTCTTCGACGGTCAGTATTTTACGATAATTTTGTCCCATATCACAAAAATAGTGAAAATAAGAACACCGAACAAATCTTTTTACTAATTTTGCCGACGAATGCGGAAACTACTATTATATATAATGTTGTTCGGCACGACTCAACTGGTCGAGGCGGGTCGGTTGCAACGTTCCACCCCCGAGGACGAGGGCATTGCCACGGAGTCGTTGCAGCGCTATCTCGATTTCATGATGGCTTCGCCCGGAACCACCCTGCACGGCGTGATGGTCCTACGTCACGGAAAGGTGGTTGCGGAGGCTTATAATCAACCCTTTAAGGCGCAGTACGGTCACACGCTTTATAGTTGCAGCAAGACCTTCGTGGCAGCGGCTGTGGGCTTGTGCGTGCAGGACAGTCTGCTGACGCTCGACGTTCCCGTTGCCTCGTTTTTCCCCGATGAAATGGGCGATAATCCGTCGGACACGCTGTCGTCTCTCACCGTTCGACACCTGCTGACCATGCAAAGCGGCTGGCCTGTGCGCTACACCGAGTTGCGAAAAACGAGCGCCTACTGGACCAGGGAGTTACTCCGACAGTCCTTCGTCTGCGCACCCGGCACGCGGTTTGCCTACGACTCCATGAACAGCTACTTTCTTTCGGGCATTGTTCAGCGGGCGTCGGGGCGGTCGGTCATCGATTTGCTGAAGGAACGTCTCTTCCGACCGATGGACATAGATAAGGCCGCCTGGGAGCAGAGCCCCGAAGGATTTTCTTGCGGTGGATGGGGACTTTATGTGCGACTGGAGGACATGGCGAAGTTCGGACAACTATTGTTGCAGCGGGGTCGCTGGGAGGACGAGCAACTGCTTGATTCCGTGTGGGTCGCTTCCATGATGAGTCCGCACGTGTTGGACGGGGCGGGCGACGGCTATGGTCTGCAGATGTGGATGACGGCGGAGGCAGGTTGCGTGCAAGCCAAAGGCGCGTATGGCCAACATATATTCGTTATGCCCGACAAGGACATGGTGGTGGTTGTGCTGCAAAATACGGTCTCGGGCACGGGCATCGACGCAGAAGCGGAGCAATTCGCCGCCTTGAGTCAGCTACGGCGTGAGGTGCAGTCGGACGCACGACTGCCGCGCAACTTTTCATCTGAAGGCTTGACAGTAGATAACTATGCGATTCCCCCGACGCGGGGCACCGAACGTAGCGGTAAACACTTGACGATGATAGGGGTGCCGACGCGCGTACAACTGGCCGACAACGACCTCGGATGGAGGAGCGTGACAATGTCGCAAGACGGGAAACACCACCTGAAGTTGACGGTCACTACTCGGGAGGGCGACACCTTCGCGTTGTTATGTGGTCACGGTGACTGGGTGACGTCTAAGATAAAAGGTCAGCCCCTTGTGTATGCCGACCGCCGATTCCAAGGGCAATTCTGGGGGTTGAACACGCCGTTTTATTGCGCCGCCTCCTATGGATGGTACGGCACGTCGGAGGACGACCTTTACGTCCGCTTGCACTACGTGAACTGGATAAGTTCGTGCCGTCTGCATTTCCATTTCACCGGTCAACAGGTCACTTCGGTGAAAATCCGCTTGGGTTACACCAACAAGGACCTGACGATTCCCATCGTTGGTTATTAGGCAACTAACATGAAAAACGCACCCTTCAAGCGAAAGGTGCGCATGTGACGAATGAGACAATAGTATGTTTGGGCTCAGACGTCCTTATGTGTGAGGCCAGACGTCCTTATGTCTGCGC
>JABUUA010000070.1 GCA_021443405.1 Bacteroidaceae bacterium | reverse complement strand
CGAGAAAAATCGTATCTTCGACGCGCACGTCTATCTGGGGTATCGACTGGGCCCGGTGCAGTCGTTGCGCTTGATGACCACCTACTACCGCACGCCGGAGGGCTTGGAACGTAACCATTTTACCATGGGCGAGCTCGATTATATGTTGGACTTCACCAACTTGTGGAGCGGCTATCAACCGCAGCGCCGCTTCCGCATGGGTGGTTTCTTGGGCATGGGCGTCCGCTACATCGACGCCAACAACGGGCAGACACCCACCCGTCGTGAGCAGTTCCCCGACAAGACGGCGCTGTTCGGCACGGCGGGTCTGGACTTCCGTTACAACTTCACTCCCCAGTTGAGCGTCTATGTTGAACCTTACGGCGCTTTGGCTTACCGCGGAACACAGGGAGCCGTGGCCACCTTGTTCGGCGGAGTTCGCGGCGGTTTCCAAGTCGATTTTCTCGATACTCACATTTACACTCCGCGCCGGGCCGCGAGCGAATCGGACCGCGAGGCGGGTCGTTTGTGGCGTCGTCGGGCGTGGAATCACTGGTTCGTGCAGGGTGCGGGCGGTTTGGACTTCCAGCACGAGGAGCACGGCGAAGCCCGCAATTTCCTGTTGGGGACGGTGGGCATTGGCTATCGCTTCACGCCCGTTCAGGCGGTGCGTCTGCAAGCGGGTGCTTTCAATGTGCCGAAACAGTTTGAACATCAGCGCACGCGTCTCATGGGGGCGGTGGATTACATGCTTAATCTCTCGAACCTTTTCAACGGCTACCGCCCTGACCGTCGCGTGAACGTCATCGGCTTTGCGGGCGTTGGAATGCGCTATTTGAAGTTCAACGACAACGACTTGGAGCGCTTGGCTTGGATGGGTCGTGCGGGTCTCGACGTGGCGGTGCGCGTTCACAAGGGCGTGAGCGTCTATGCCGAACCGTTCGTGGGCATAGCCCGTCAGCGGAAGCAAGGCCAGCGCTATTACACCTTCGATTACGGAGCGACGGCCGGTTTGGCGGTCGATTTGGAGAATGCGCACTATTACGGTCGCCGCATGCCCGGTCGTGAGACCGTGGAAGACTGGCCGACCCGCCCTTGGCAACGGATGTATGTGATGACCGGAGCAGGCCTGAAGGGGTCGTTGACCTCGGCGACCGCCATCGACCGCTTCTATCCGTTCAGTGGGTCGTTGGGTTATCGGTTCTCGCCCAACGAGTCGTTGCGCGGTCGGTTGACCTTTAACAAGAGTCCGCGACAGTCGGGCGTTCCGAGTTACCTCGAGGGACAAATCGATTATGTTCTCAATGTTTCCAACTTGCTTTATGGCTATCGACCCGAACGCTGCTTCTCGTTGAGCGGTTTTGCCGGCGCTGGTCTGCGTCGTTTCTCCGGTTCGGGCAGTTCCGACGGCCGGTGGGAACCCAAGGTCGATGCCGGTCTCGACCTCGCCCTGCGCATCAAGCGCGGACTGAGTGTCTATGTGGAGCCTTCGGTGGCCGTGGCGAGCGACCCGCATAGCAAGAACATGGCCCTGACGTTGGGCGCCGAAGCCGGCTTGGCCTTGACCTTCAACGACCTTATATATTATCGCGCGCGCGTGGGAGGACATCCCGAACAGTGGCAGTCGCCCGCCGCCGAACGCCTCTTCTTTGGGGCGATGGGCGGTTACCAGCACATTCAGGAACAGAGCGACGCCCATGCTTTCCCCCTGACCGTGTTGGCCGGTTATCAGTTCTCGCCCGTCCATGCGTTACGCGCCCGGTTGGCTTACACCCTCAGCGACGAGAACATTGCCAAGCGGCAAAAGTGGACGCTGGGCGTGGATTATTTGTTCAGTCTGCGCCACCTGATTGGCGGTTATCGTCCGCACGCTCGCTTCGACATTCTCGGCCTGGCCGGCGTGGGACTGCGCCGCATGGAACTTTCCACCTCGGCGAAAGACCGCCCCAGTTGTTGGCGGCCGACGGCGATGGCGGGTCTGGACTTCCGATACAAACTGACGCGGAACATGAGCGTCTTCGCCGAGCCGTATGTGGGCCTGGTGCAGAGCGCCCACGACCGTGGTCAGTGGCAAGGCATGGCCGGTGTGAATGCCGGCTTGGTGTTCGACCTCCACGAGATAGACCAGCCCTATGGACCGGACAGCGTTCGCGTCAGCCACACGCCCTTCTTCGAGACGGCGCACGGCTGGACGTTTGCCAACGGCGGCGGTTTCAAGGCCGGCGGTCTGAGTCTCGACGGCCGCATGGGTCTGTGGCTCGACCCCGTCTTCGGCTTGCGCTTCGGCTTGGCCGCCCAACATTTCTACTACCGCGACGGCGACGGCGCGATGAGCGGAGGCAAGGTGGCCGCTCTGTTGGCCAAGGGCCGGGCCGAGTTGCTGCTGAATCCCCTCAACGCTCGCGCCGACTGGCGAAGGAAAGCCGCTCGGCGTCGTTTCGACCTTAATCTGTCGGCAGGACTCGAGGCAGGCACAGTGAGCAAGAACCGCGTGACGGAGACGACCTACATGCTGCACTACACCGCCGTGGGTGTGACCGCCGCCGTGCAGGGTCTTTACAGGGTGACCCCCAGCACGTCGCTCTTCCTCGAGCCCCGTTTCGAATATCTGACCGCCTTGAATCGAGGCGCCGGTTACCAACAGGAGATTGGCGGACAGATGACCGACCACCTCTTCACCCTCAATGCCGGTGTGCGGGTCACGCGGCCTTCTGCCGAACTCCGTCGTCAGCAGTCGCCCTTGCACTTTGTGCCGCATTTCTTCGCCGGGGCCACTGTGGGCGGTTATCGCGCCTTGGCTTCCTCCAAGCTGCAGGGCGGCAACCTCGGTGCGGCGGGCACGGTCAGCGCGGGTTATCACTTCACGCCGCTGCACGCGCTCAAGGCGTCGTATGTTCCTTCGTACTATCACACGCAGGATTCCGACGGTCGTTACCGCCTGACGGACTACCGCCTGCTGTATATGCTCAACTTCAGCCATCTCTATCAAGGGGTGGGGGAGCGCAGGCTCGATGTCTATGTGCAGGGCGGTCCCAGTTTCTCCCTGCTTCGTGGCGACGCTCGCAACACGTCGTTGGGCGGCGCCCTGGGCTTCTCGGTGCACTATCATGTCAATCGTCATGTCTCCGTCGTGACGGAGCCCGTGGGCCAGTTTTACCTGCGCTCGGGCTTCCTGCCGGGAACCATCAGTCCGATGATGGCGCGGCTGAGAGTGGAACTTAACTTAGGTGTCAACTATAATTTCTAAAAGATATTTTCCCATTATGCAGAACTTACGTAACATAGCAATCATTGCGCATGTCGACCACGGCAAGACGACCCTGGTGGACAAGATGTTGCTCGCGGGCAATCTCTTCCGCGACAACCAGCAGACGGGTGAGCTGATGCTCGACAACAACGAATTGGAGCGCGAGCGCGGCATCACCATTCTTTCCAAGAACGTGTCCATCAACTACAAGGACACGAAGATTAACGTCATCGACACGCCGGGCCATAGCGACTTCGGCGGTGAGGTGGAGCGCGTGCTGAACATGGCCGACGGCTGCCTCCTGTTGGTCGATGCTTTCGAGGGCCCCATGCCCCAGACGCGCTTCGTGTTGCAGAAGGCGCTGCAACTCGGCCTCAAGCCTGTGGTCGTGGTCAACAAGGTGGACAAGCCCAACTGCCGCCCCGAGGAAGTGTATGAGATGGTGTTCGACCTGATGTGCGACCTCGACGCCACCGAGGACCAGCTGGACTTCCCCGTGGTCTATGGCTCGGCCAAGAACGGTTGGATGGGCGCTGACTACAACACGCCCACCGACGACATCACTTATCTGCTCGACGTCATCCTGGACCACATCCCCGCTCCCGAGCAGTTGGAGGGAACTCCGCAGATGCTCATCACCAGTCTCGACTACAGCAACTACACGGGTCGTATCGCCGTGGGTCGCGTGCACCGCGGAACGCTGCGCGAGGGCATGAACATCACCGTGGCGCACCGCGATGGTTCGAAGGAACGGACAAAAATCAAGGAACTGCACACGTTCACAGGCATGGGTCGCGCCAAGACCACGGAGGTTTCGAGCGGCGACATCTGCGCGATTGTGGGTCTCGAGCGCTTCGAGATTGGCGACACCTTGTGCGACTTCGAGAATCCCGAACCTCTTGCTCCCATCAGCATCGACGAGCCCACGATGTCCATGCTCTTCACCATCAACGACTCTCCCTTCTTTGGCAAGGAGGGCAAGTTCTGCACCAGCCGCCACATCAACGACCGTCTGCAGAAGGAGCTGGAGAAGAACCTCGCCTTGCGCGTGGAGATGGCCGCGGGAAATGCCGACCGCTGGGTGGTGTCGGGCCGTGGTGTGTTGCATCTGAGCGTCCTCATCGAGACCATGCGTCGCGAGGGCTACGAACTGCAGGTGGGTCAGCCGCAAGTGATTTACAAGGAAATCGACGGCGTTCGCTGCGAACCCATCGAGGAACTGACCATCAATGTTCCCGAGGAGTTCTCGAGCAAGATGATTGACATGGTCACCCGGCGCAAGGGCGAGCTCGTGAGCATGGAGAGTCAGGGCGAGCGCGTCAACATTGAGTTCCGCATCCCCTCGCGCGGCATCATCGGACTGCGCACCAACGTACTCACCGCCTCTCAGGGCGAGGCCATCATGGCCCATCGCTTCGTGGCTTACGAACCGTTCAAGGGTGAAATCCTACGCCGCGTGAACGGAAGCATGATTGCTTTGGAGGGCGGCAACGCCTATGCCTACGCCATCAACAACCTGCAGGACCGCGGTCGCTTCTTCATCGAACCGCAGGACCAGGTCTATGCCGGTCAGGTAGTGGGCGAGCACGTCCACGAGAACGACCTAGTGGTGAACGTATGCAAGGCCAAGCAACTTACGAACATGCGTGCCTCGGGATCCGATGAAAAGGCGCACATCATCCCCGCCACCATCTTCAGTCTCGAGGAGGCGTTGGAGTACATCCGCGAGGATGAGTACGTGGAGGTAACGCCGAAGTCCATGCGCATGCGCAAGGTCATCCTCGACCACCTCGAGCGCAAGCGTGCCGGACGAAAAGAAGATTAATCGTTATCAAACTGAGGTCTCTTTGCCCTCGAGATAACGTGCAAATATACTCGCGGCGCTCTCCACCTTCGCGGAACAGGGGCGCCGCTTGTAGTATTCGGCGTTTCGTTCCGAAGGCATGAAGTTGCCCATGGCCACGGGACCTTTTATGCCGAGCAGTTCGGCGCAGACGATGCTGCCGTTCTCCTCCTTGAACTGGGCCAGCAAATCTTGCACCAAGCGGTAGCAACGACCTTTCCCGTCGCGGTCGCCGCCTTCCGTCTGCCCTTGGTCAAGGCCGGCAAGGATGACTAACCCCGACACGGCGCCGCACATCATGCGCATCCGGCCCACGCCGCCGCCGAAGCCTGCGCCGATGCATAAGGCCTGTTCCTGGGTCAGTCCGTAGAGGTCGGCAAAGGCCGCCACCACACTTTGTCCGCATCCGTAGCCTTGCATGAAGAGCTCCACGGCGCGTTGTACTCTGTCTTCCATCATGAGTTATTAGGTTTCCTTAGGAAAAATTACTGATTTTATTGCGTGTCGCGATGAATTCACCGGTGTCTGTCGCTTTCGTCACCGCGGCGTCATCGGATAATTTTCCGGCCGTCTTGGATGTAGAGACCGCGGGTGGGGCGGGTTACGCGGCGGCCTGTGAGGTCGAAGATGCCGTGGTTGGTGGCGGGTTGAGCGGACGAGGGACTACCGATGCCGTCCTCCTCGTTGCTCAGCACGGCCTTCCACAGGTTGCACTGTGTGCCATAGACCTGCAGCGTGAGGCGGTGAATGCCCGTGAGGGCGGGCAGATAGAGGACGCTTCGCTGCGGTGTGGTGCTCTGCACATCCGAGGCTTGGCAGGTGGCCACGGGGTCGAAGTCGTCATCGAGATAGAGCGACAGGGTGGCGTCCTGCGCCACGCTGTAGAGCGTGTTGGTCCAGAGTTCCACGGCCGTGACGCCGTCCAGCAGGGCGTGTCCTAGTTCCACTTCGCAGCCGCGCTCCAGTGTCAGCACGGCCTTGCCCTCAGCATTCAGGGCATTCTTGGCGGTGAGCAGGCGCGACACTTCGTTGGCTTTCAGTTCTTCACCCAGTTGCCAGGCTTCTTCCGCCCGCTTGTCGCCGAGGCGCAGCAAGGCCAGTTCGCGTGCGCGGAACTCTTGCGTGCTGGCCGTCGTTAGGTCGATATTCCAGCCGAGATACAGTTCTGTGGGTTCGCGGAGGCTGAACTCCTTGCCGTACCATTTGCCGTCGGTCGCTGCTTCGCTTAGGGGAAGATAGGCCAGCGCCTTGGTCTTTGTGGTGGCGGCCGTGAGGGCCGAGGTGCCCACGAACAGGTTGCCGCTGGCGATGTTATAGCACGCCTCGTAGGCGGCGCCGAAGAAATAGTCGCCGGCCGGTAGGGTGACGCGCTGGTAGAGTTTGGCGTCGCGCAGCGAACCCTTGGCGTTGCCTGCGTCGTTCCATACGCCCAGCATCAACTCGTTGTCGCCGGCATATTTGTCGATGCCGTGCTTTGTGCCGTCGGTTCCGTTAGAAATCTCGAAGTTCTCCACGGTCCAAAACGTGGGTTGTCCGAAGCGGCGATACGACAAATCCTTGCGTTGTATGTTCGTGTAGTTCTGAAGATACTTGCTGGTCACATCGCGGTTGGCACTGTCGTAAATGCGCAGGTCGTTGACACGCATGGCGCGTCCGTTGTTTTGTTCGGGGATGTTGAAGAGGAAACCTATGGTCACGACCGTGGGTTCGTCGAGTTGAAAGGTGCAGGCGTCCACGGTTCCGTTGTAGCCGCCGGTGCGCACATCGTAGGTGGCCAATACGCCGTCTTTCGTGGCGAGACCGGGGAAGGCGTCGCCACTGACCACGCGCAGCAGGCACTCGTTGGCCGAGAAACCCGAGTTGGCGTGCACGTAGAAGTGGAGATGATAGGTGCCGGCAGGCAGTGCGGCAAAGGTCGTCTGATAGATTTTCCCGTCTTCGATGGCGGGCAGCACGCCGTCCCACTTCTCCACGCTTATGGACTGCGAGTTCTCGAAGTTGTCGAAACCGCCGTGCGTGAAGTTATCCTGATTGATGATGTTCGGCGTCACCACCCATGGGTCGGCCAGCAGACCGAAGCGCGTGCTGGCGGCGAAGTCGTCGTCGCAACGCGAGAAGTTGCGAGTCTCGCCCAGATAGTGGTGGGTGATGTTCTGCGCGTCGGCCAGTTTGTCGGCGTCCGTCTGCGCTGCGGCGTTCACGGAGTCGATGTACTGCTGTGTGTTGTCGTCGGCTTCGCGAAGGTGGAGCACCAGGGGCTTTCCGCTTTGGATGCCCAGCTGGAGGTGCCGCTGGAATAGGTTCAGCTGCTGCTTGCGGGTGTCTTTTCCGTAGTGGTAGTCCAGCCCGAATTCCCCGCAGGCGATTGCCTTGGGGTGCTTCAGCAGTTCCAGGAGCCGTTCTTCGTCGGAAGGGGTTTCCCGCAGGACGCATTCGGGATGGATTCCGTAGGCGGTAAAGACGAAGGGATATTTTTCGGAAAGTTCTACGCCACGGTCGAAACTTTCGGGGCTGCAGGCCACGTGGATAAACGCCTCGGGCATCTGGACAAAATCTTCCTTGGCGTTCTTGGGGCTATTCCAGGAGGCTTCTCCGTTTGCCGTCGGACCTGCTGAAAGCTTCGCCGTGTTGGAGCGCAAACGCTCAAAGAGGGCGTCCAGGGATTCCTTGGAAAATTCCTCGTAGGCATCCAGATGACAGTGGGTGTCGATGAACATATTATCCGTTAGCTGTTGTATGAAACTTCCATAATTTCGTAGGTGATGGTGCCGCGAGGGGCTTTCACCTGCACCTGCTCCCCCTGTTTTTTTCCCATGAGTGCTTCCCCTACGGGGGATTTCATGCTGATGCGTCCCTGGAGGGGGTCGATTTCCTTGTCTCCCACGATTTGATAGACTTTTTCACGCCTGGTCTTGGTGTCTTGCATCTTGATGGTGGCGCCAAACCGGATGGAGCCGTCGGCGGTGGCCATATTCTCCACCACTTTTGCGCCGTCCAGGATGCGGTCCAGCTCCCTAAGGCGTCGGTCGATTTCACGGACCCGCATACGGCCGTAAGTGTAGGCTGCGTTTTCGCTCCGGTCCCCTTCGGCGGCGGCGGCCTGGACCTGGTTTATCATGGCGGGACGTTCCACATATTTCAGCTGTTCCCACTCTGCCTTGAATTTTTCAAAGCCTTCTTTTGAAATAAGATGTTTCATGCCCTTTAATGTAGAAAATCTATGCGGTACTGTAAATATTTGCTAAATTTGGCACCGATGAAAGAAATTGTTAAAAAAGCATCTCGTAGAGACAAATCCAAGTTCGCGAGATTAAGTCGCATCTATTACAACCGCATGTTCCCCAAGCACATGGATGCCTTGAAGGTTGCCGAGTCTGTCGCGGCCGGCGTGTTTATCGGGATTTGGCCTACCATTGGCGTTGCCATCCTTTTGACCCTTGCCTTTTGCGCCTTTTTTAAATTACCCAAGGTTCCGGGCATCGTCGCCTCCTTTGTGGCAAATCCCTTGACCCAGTTCGGGATTTTTTACCCTTCCGGATATTTTATCGGCTGTAAGATTTGGCATCCGGAGAAAATCAACTTTGATTTCCTGGATTTGAATCACGTTTTTTTGTATTTTCATTATTATCTGACATTTTTATTTTAAATTATTATTGGATAATTAAAATTTAATGATATTTGAAAT
>JABUUA010000006.1 GCA_021443405.1 Bacteroidaceae bacterium | reverse complement strand
CCGCAGCTGCCGTGACGGCCGTCGGCAGCCTGCTTCCGTGCGACCTGAGTGAGACGACTTGCGCCATACTGCCCGCCGCCGTTCCCGCCGTGGGGCTTTCTGCCGATGTTCCCGCCATTGGTCGTTCTGTCGATGTTCCCGCCGTTGGCAGTTCCGCTCTCGTTCCCGCAGTTAGCTGTTCTGCTGCCGCTCCCGCCGTTGGTCGTTCTGCCGATGTTCCCGCAGTTGGTTGTTCTGTCGATGTTCCCGCAGTTGGCAGTTCCGCCCTCGTTCCAGCAGTTGAGTTTTCTGCCCTCTCGACCGCCGCCAGCTCGTCAGCAACCTACCTCCGCGACGCTGTGGATGTCACCGCCGTCCGTCTGCCGCAGTGCGACCGCTGCACGCCGACTTGGGTCGTTCTGCCCGCCGCCGCGCCTACTGCAAGCGCCAACGCAGCCGTGTGTGGCGATTTGCGGCGACCTCGCAACGAGAACTCCCGTGAGCGTGGCAACCACCACCGCACACGACGGTCATCGGCGTCGCCCGACCCTTGGCTGGACGCTCCGTCCGCCCGAAGCGAACTCGCCCTCCCGATGCACAGCGCGGAAGGAACGGGACAAAAGGTCAGGAGGAGTCGCCCCATCGGACGGAACAGGAAAGGAGCCATGAGAACGGGGTTGTGGGTCGCCGCGTTGCTTCTCACCAGCTGCCAAACCCTCTGGAAAGAGCCCACCGTGGAAAGCGCCGAGAACAATGCCCCGCGCGTGATGTCCGTGGCTTTCAGCGACACGGCAACGGTGGTTGAGATGGAGAAAGAGGTGGGCCACGGCTTCCTTATCAGCGGCAACTCCCTGCTCGTCACGGAAACGATGCAAGCCGCCCCGCTGCGATGGACGGAAGGAGTGCCGGCCACCAGCGGACAGCACAGCACGGAGAAAGCGCGGTTCCGCCTGGGCTTCGGCGCCGTAGGCAAGGGCGCCAAGCGACTGGACTTCACGGAAGGCGCAGGCACGAAGGACTACCGCATCTGGGGCATCAGGCCCAAGGGCAAAGCCCCTGCGGACTACGCCTACAGGCCGACGCGCACGCCTCTCGATGGCGACGATGCGGAGTTTCTGCGGACCGTCCTGGTGAAATACGCCGGCAAAGTCATCGTGCTGCAACTGGTGGATATGGCGAGCGACGAGTCGATAGACGTGCTGCGACAAAGCGAGGCCGTGCGCCGCTCGTTCGCCCAAGACCCGAGGGTCGCCTTCGTCTTCCTCTCCCGCCCCGACGACAAGGAGTACGGCGAGGGCACGCAGGACGCCATCGTGGCGGGCACGACGGCTTACATGGAACGCGTCTCACCAGCCACCTACGAGCGCCTTCGCGACCGCCTCACGTCCTACATGCCGCCCGACCGCGTGATATGTCTCGACCCCTCGCTGAACGTCCTCACGCCCGGCCTTCACTACCAATCGCCGCCCCATTTCGAGAAACAGCTCGAACTACTGTCCTGGAAAGAATAGCAAGCCCGTGTCAGCGGAGTAAGCAACCGGTCATCTCGATTTTCAATTTTCACAAAAAAACATATATACCCCACCCATCCTGCACGAGGCTTCGCCCGGATTGCGGCGCTATGGAGTGGACTAAAACAAAAAAATCGGGGAAATATTTGTGAGGTTCAAAAAAAAAGACTACCTTTGCAACGCATTTGAAAGGAAGGCCTGCGACAAGCTGCCTTTTCTACAAGGCTGAAAGGAAGTTTGGGTGAGTGGCTGAAACCACCAGTTTGCTAAACTGACGTGCGGGTTACCGTACCGGGGGTTCGAATCCCCCAGCTTCCGCAAGATTCTTTTCGGGTGCACACGGCGCTTTCGTCTAGCGGCTAGGACACATGCCTCTCACGCATGGAACACGGGTTCGATTCCCGTAGGCGCTACCACACAAGAGGAAGACTCAACTTCGGTTGGGTCTTTCTTGGTTTTAGCCGACAGCATGGAAAACGCCACACATTATTTTCTAAAAAAAGTGGGGAATATGTGTAGTAAATCGCACCCTCCGTTGTCTATTGGGGTAGAAATGCATTAAGGTGGGTTCTATAAATTACCACCGTAATTAATTAAATGCAAAACATGGGTTCGTTTTGACTTCTTTCGTCTTCTACTCTGGCTCAAAGCATCGGTCTCATCGGTCGTTATGCCCGCATAACTTCCTCTTCAACCGCCACTTTGTTCTCAGAGATAAGCTCGAAATTAAGGCAAAGCTAATTTATAGAACCCACCTAAAACAAATACGACAATGGAATTTACAATGACAGAGATCAAGAAGCTCCGTGAGATGACTGGAGCAGGCTTGGCTGACTGTAAGAAGGCTCTTGCTGAGTCTGATGATATGGATGGTGCTGTAGCATACTTGCGCAAGAAGGGTGCTGCTGTAGCTGCAAAGCGTAGCGATCGTGAGGCTGCAGAGGGTTGTGTACTCGTAAAGGCAGAGAACGGCTTTGGTGCTATCATTGCCCTGAAGTGCGAGACTGACTTTGTGGCCAGCAATGCTGATTTCGTTGCTCTGACGCAAGAGATTCTGAATGCTGCCGTCGCTGCAAAGTGCTCAACTCTCGACGAGGTGAAGGCGCTGCCCATGGGTGAAGGTACTGTACAGGACGCCGTCGTTGCTCGCAGTGGTATCACTGGTGAGAAGATGGAGTTGGATGGTTACTGCACGCTTGAGGGCGAAAACATCGCCACTTATAACCACATGGGCAAGAACGGCTTGTGCTCAATGCTGGCTCTGAATAAGGCTGTTGAGGGCGAGGTTGGTAAGAACGTTGCCATGCAGATTGCCAGTGCTGCCCCCGTTGCTATTGACGAGAGCGGTGTTTCTCAGGAAATCAAGGACAACGAGATTGCAGTTGCAGTCGAGAAGACCAAGGTGGAACTGGTGCAGAAAGCTGTGAATGCAGCGCTGACGAAGGCCGGCATCAACCCTGCACACGTTGATAGCGAGGACCACATGGAGTCGAATATGGGTAAGGGTTGGATTACCGCTGAGGATGTGGCCCGTGCCAAGGAGATTATCGCCACTGTGTCTGAGCAGACGGCTGCTAATCTGAACGAGGCAATGATTCAGAATATCGCTAAGGGTCGCCTGAACAAGTTCCTCAGGGAAAGCTGCTTGCTGTCTCAGGAATACATCTGGGACAAGACAATGACCGTTGCGAAGTACCTCCAGTCTGTGGACAAGGAGCTCACCGTAACCGGTTTCAAGCGCTTTACGCTCCGTGCAGAGTAAGTAATACATATCTATAAATGAGGCGCGAGGCAGTAATGTCTCGCGCTTTTTTTCTTTTATATTCAATCACTTATCGGGGCATGTAGGGTTGGCTGACCAATCGTGTTGTCGGTTTCGATTTATTGTTCGCTTTAGGAAATGCTGTAAATCTTTTGGCATTTAATTAGTTAATTAGTATCTTTGTACTTACTATGAAGATATTTGGAGTAGGAATGAACTACCTCGAGCACAATAAAGAACTCGAAGGCGCGTTATATATAACGGAGGAACCTGTGATTTTCACCAAGGCGGACTCTGCTTTGCTGAAGGATGGCAAGCCATTCTTTATCCCGGAATTTACAAAGCAGTGCGATTATGAGACTGAACTTGTGATTCGCATTTGCCGGTTGGGACGAAGCATTGCTCCGCGCTGGGCCCATCGGTATTACGACCAAGTCACGGTCGGTATCGACTTTACTGCGCGCGATTTACAGCGCAAGTTGAGAGCCTCGGGCCATCCTTGGGAACTCTGCAAAGGTTTCGACGGGAGTGCGGTCATCGGAGAGATGGTCCCGCTGGCAGAGTTGGGGGATGTGCAAGATTTGCATTTCCACCTAGACATCAACGGAGAAACCGTGCAGCGTGGGCATACGGCGGACATGCTTCATCGGGTGGACGAGATAGTGGCTTACGTAAGTCGCTTCTTTATGCTCAAGATGGGTGACTTGATTTTTACCGGCACACCTTCGGGAGTCGGCCCGGTGAAAGAGGACGACCATCTGGAGGGCTATCTGGAAGGCCGCAAGGTGTTGGACTTTAATGTGAGATAAATAAGAATATGATGCGCAGATTTCTTTGCTGGTTTGTATGGTTTGTATGTGCTCTTTGTGGCCGTGCAAACGATATTACCGTGCTTGATTGGAGTGAACTGCGCATTGATTCTTTGTTACCTTATTATAGTGAGGTCGTTCCCTTGGAGAGTGACTACCGCCGCTTCGACTATGAGGTGAAGGTGGAATATNGTGGAATATCCTGAATGGAAGGAGCTGACGGCGGCGGAAAAAAAGTTGGTTGACCGCTATTCCGACTTGATTCACGACGGACTGACGGTTCAGTCGAGAGTAAGTGTGAGTCGCGGTCAAGGGATGATGGACATCGGTTTCTATCCCTTTATCCGCAAAGGAAACCGTTACTTTAAGTTGATAAGCGCTCACATCAGCATCGTTCCCCGCTTGAAGCCAACGCCCAAGCTGCTGAAGACAACGCGTGTTGCTCCGAAGAACAGCGTGCTTTCGACGGGGAAATGGGTGAAAATCAGCGTGACGGAGGACGGCATTTATCAGTTGACCGACGCCGCATTGCGCAAGATGGGTTTTGCGAATCCCGCTAACGTCCGGCTCTACGGCTATGGAGGTCATCGCTTGTCGGAAGTAATGTCCGCTGATGCTTATTACGATGACTTGGAGGAAGTTCCCCTTTATCACAACGGGTCGTCACACCTTTTCTGGGCCAACGGATTGGTATTTTGGGAGGGAAACGAGCGTATCTTCAACCCCTATTCTACAAAGGCTTACTACTTTCTGACCGAAGGAACAGAACCATCTACTATTGCGACTCTGCCCGCAGAAAAGCGGACACCCGCCCAGACTTATACGACCTTCACCCAGCATGTGTTGTATGAGAAGGATGAGTTCGCCTATATGTCGGCAGGGCGAAATCTGTATGAAGCGGCCGATTTTGCCAATAGTTCTGTGCGCAATTATTCGATGTCGGCGCCCGGACTGCAGGGCAATGCTCGGTTTACGGTGGCATTTTCAGCCGCTTGCGATGCAGCTTCCAAGGTGGTTCCTTCGGTCAACGGGACGAATCTCGACGCCATCAGTCTTTCCAGTCTTGCGTCGTACACCTTTGCCAATGTGGTGAGCCGCAATTATGACGTGAAGAGCCCCGGCGAGAAGTGGACGATTAAACTCAGCGTTCCGTCGGTACCTTCTAATTACGCCGGCCATCTGGACTACATGGCGATTCACTACACCCGGCCCATGACGTTAGTGGCTGACGACAAGGGCTTCGTAGCGTTCAGCCAGACGGGTAAGAGCGTGAGCCGTTTCGTGGTCTCGGAGCCTTGCGAGGTTATGCGCTTGGGTCGTCCGGGAGAACCGGTCGCGCTCGTTCCCGTGACGCGCGGCAGCGACGGCACAAGTTCGATTGTCGTGGACGACCCATCGCGGCGCTATGTCGCTTTCGACAAGAACTTTGCGAACTTTCCCTCGCCCACCGTCGAAGGCCCGATAGCCAATCAGGACCTTCACGCACTGGACGACGTGGATATGCTCATCATCATTCCGGCCAGCGGCAAGTTGGAGTCGGAGGCCCAACGTCTGGCCGACGCTCATGCACTGTACGATGGCGTTCGGGCCGTTGTGGTTCGGGCTGACCAGATTTACAACGAGTTCAGCAGCGGAACCCCCGACGCTACGGCCTACCGCCTGTTTGCGAAACACCTTTATGACAAGGCCGTTGCACGCGGAGAGGACGGACTGCGCTATTTGGTGCTGATGGGAGATTGCGCGTTCGACAACCGCATGTTGTCGTCGGCCTGGCGAGGCAGCAATCCCAACGACTATCTGCTTTGCTTCGAGAGCGAGAACAGCGTCAGCGACACGAAGAGTTTTGTGATGGAGGACTATTTCGGACTCCTGGACGACGGGGAGGGCGCTTCGCTGGTGGACGACAAGTCCGACCTCGCCATCGGCCGTTTCCCCGTGACCTCTGCCGCCGAGGCCAAGGTCATGGTGGACAAGACCATCGACTTCCTCAGCAACAGATATGCAGGCAGTTGGAAGAACATCATCAGCATCATGGGCGACGACGGCGACAACAATTCGCACTTGCAGTACGCCGACGATGTGGCCAAGCGCATACAGACGTACAATCCCGAGATGGAAGTGCAGAAAGTGATGTGGGACGCTTATACGCGCGTGAGCACGCTGACCAGCAACACCTATCCTGAGGTGGAGAACATCATCCGCAAGCAGATGAGCAACGGCGCTTTGGTGATGAACTATACGGGGCACGGCGCCACCTATTGTTTGTCGCACGAATTTGTGATGAAACTGGCCGACTTCGAAGACTTCAAAGGCAAGCGACTGCCGCTCTGGTTCACAGCCGCTTGTGACATCATGCCCTTCGACGGACGGACGAAGAACATCGGCGAAACGGCCGTCTTGAACGAAGGCGGCGCAGCCGTGGCCTTCATCGGCACGGCCCGCACGGTCTATGCCTCGAACAACCGCAATCTGAATCTCTTTTTCATGGAGTATCTCTTGGGCACGGATGAGCAGGGGCGCCGCTACGCTGTGGGCGAGGCGTTGCGACTGGCCAAGAACCGTCTGATCATCGGCGACCCCGGTTCGCGCTACAAACCCTACGAGACTTATAATAAAGAGAATAAACTGCAATATGCGCTATTGGGGGACCCCGCGCTTGTGTTCGGAGCGCCGACCCATCGTGTCGTGCTCGACAGCGTGAACGGCAAGGCCCCTTCCACCGACCTGCAACTGCGAGCCGGCGAGAAAGTGAGCATGGCGGGTCACGTCGAGGGGGCGGACGCTGCGGCGCTTCCGCAGTTCGACGGCCTGCTGACGGCGCGCGTGTATGACTGCGAGCAGACCGTCGTGTGCAAGAACAATGCCGGAGCCGACCGGCCGTATGAGTTCCAGACGCGGGACAAAGTGCTGTTTGTCGGGCAGGATTCGGTCCGTCGGGGTTATTTCCAGCTCGAATTCGTGGTTCCGAACGACATCTCGTTCAGCGACGAATCGGGCCGCGTGGTCTTTTACGCCGTGGCCGACAGCGGCAGGGTGGAGGCCAATGGCTACAGCGAGCAGTTCACCATCGGCGGAGCCGTGCAGAGCGCCGACGACAAGGCCCCCGACATCTATGTCTATCTCAACCGCGACGACTTCCCCAACGGCGGCGTGGTCAGCAGCACTCCCTACTTTGTGGCGCAGTTGCACGACGAGAGCGGCATCAACTACAGCGGCGGTGGAGTGGGGCACGACCTGCTGCTGACCGTTGACAACGACCCCGCCACCACCTACATCCTGAACGACCGTTATGTGGGCGAGTTTGGCGACCACACCCGTGGTTCCGTCGCCTTCGATCTGCCGGCGCTTTCGGCGGGCAAGCACACGCTGAAGTTCCGCGCCTGGGATGTGCTCAACAACACCAGCACCGCCACGCTGGATTTCGTGGTCGATGAGGGCATGAACTATACGGCGGAGGTCTTCGACTTCACGGGCAAGCGCCTTTGGATGACCACGCAGACGTCGATGCTCGCCGACTTCTCGCTGCCGAAGTTGCCGAAGGGCGTTTACATCTATCGCCTGACCACCCACTACAGCGAAGGGAAGGACGAGAAGGAAACTAAAAAGATTGTGGTGCGCTGACGCAATAAATCGGCCCACTTCTCCGTTATATAATCATGTGGAATAAGAAACTACTCATCGGCGTGGTGCTGCTGGCCGTGTCAGCCGCTGCGCAGGCACAGGATAAACAGAACATGTTTAACCCCATCAACTTCGGCGCTACGTCGCAAGCCATTGCGCCCGACGCCCGAGGCGGCTCCATGGGCGACATCGGCGCCGCCACCGAGGCCGACGCCAATTCTCAGTACTGGAACCCCGCCAAATACCCCTTCAACATCGCCCGCGCCGGCGTGTCGGTGAGCTACACCCCCTGGCTGCGCCAGATTGTGAACGACATCAACCTGGCCAATCTCTGCGGATTCTACCGCATGGGCGAGTACAATGCGCTGAGCGCCTCGCTCCGCTACTTCTCGCTCGGCGAGGTGGGTTTCGAGAACGACGACGCCATGACCATCAACCCCTACGAATTCTCGTTCGACGTCGCCTATTCGCGCATGCTCAACGAGCGCTTCTCCATGGCCGTGGGACTGCGCTTCATCTTCAGCGACATCACCTACGACTACACCGCCGAGACCAAGGCCGGCAAGGCCTTCGCCGCCGACATCGCCATGTATCGTAACGGCTACTTCATGATGGGGCAGCGCGAGTGCAGCTTCGCCTGGGGCTTGAACATCAACAACATCGGCTCAAAGATAGCCTACGGCGGCGACGACAACGCCGAGTTCATCCCCACCAATCTGCGACTGGGCTGCAATCTGACCATCCCCTTCAACGAGTACAACAAACTCTCCATCGCCGCCGACGCCAACAAGTTGCTCGTCCCGTCGTATCCCAAGCAGAAGACCGACGAGGCCGACAACGACTATACCGACCGCGTGCAGCGCGAGTACTACGACATTTCGCCCATCAGCGGCATCTTCAAGAGCTTCTACGACGCTCCCAACGGCTTCAAGGAAGAACTGCAGGAAATTCAGTTCAGCGCCGGTATGGAATACAACTACAACGACCGCTTCATGCTCCGTTTCGGTTATCACCACGAGAACGCTAACAAGGGCAACCGCAAGTACATGACGGCGGGCGCCGGCTTCCACATGAGCGTGTTCACCGTCGATGCCGCCTACGTTTTCTCCATGTCGCAGAGCAATCCGCTGGACCAGACCATGCGCTTCACGCTCGGCTTCGACCTCGACGGCATGAAGGATTTGTTCGGCAAGCGCAAGAGACGTTAACCCCGCAATCGGCACACAGGTATGAAGATAAGAGTAGGCATGGGCTACGACGTCCACCGTCTGGTTTCGGGGCGCGACCTCTGGCTGGGCGGCATCCGGCTCGAACATTCCCTCGGACTGCTCGGGCATAGCGACGCCGACGTGCTCATTCACGCCATCTGCGACGCGCTCCTCGGCGCCGCCAATATGCGCGACATAGGTTATCACTTCCCCGACAACAGCGAGCAGTTCCACAACATCGACTCCAAGATTCTCCTGCGCGAGACCGTCCGTCTCATCGCCACCAAGGGCTACAAGGTGGGCAACGTCGATGCCACCGTGTGCGCCGAACAGCCGAAGCTCAAGCCCCACATCCCCCAGATGCAGGTCTGTCTGGCCGAGGTGATGGGCGTGGAGGCCGATGCGGTCAGCATCAAGGCGACCACGACGGAGCGCTTGGGCTTCACCGGGCGCGAGGAAGGCATATCGGCCTACGCCACCGTGCTGATTGAGGCGCGGTAAGGACGTGTGAAGCTTCTTCGCGTGGGGGCAGGGAAGTGAGGCGCGTTGTCGCGTTCGGATATTTCCGCCCCCGTCCATGAGGGTCGCGGAGAGTCTTTTTTTCGATTTAGAAAACTTGTTCGTTCGCCTCAGAAAATTAGTCAATTTTTACTGGGTGAAGGAGAACTTTTTTCTGGGTGACAAGATTCGCTTGACCTAATGTATATTTTGGGATATGTTTGTCAGTGGTGTTGTACGCTCCTTTGTCGTAGGGGCGTTTGCAAGAAAATCGGGGAGAAAGTGTGAAATCTCGCGGGAAAGCAGTATCTTTGTAGGAAAATATATAATTGGCAAAGTTTTAGCAAATGGCAAAGATTGTTACTATGGGCGAGATTATGCTTCGCCTCTCTACTCCCGGTCAGACACGTTTCGTGCAGACCGACACTTTCGACATCAACTATGGCGGTGGCGAGGCCAACGTGGCTGTCAGCTGTGCCAACTATGGGCACGACGCTTATTTCGTGAGCAAACTGCCCAGTCACGAAATCGGGCAGGCGGCCGTGAATTCGTTGCGCAAGTTCGGCGTCCATACCGATTTCATCGCCCGAGGCGGCAATCGCGTCGGCATCTATTATCTGGAGACAGGCGCCTCGATGCGTCCCTCGAAGGTGATTTACGACCGCGCCGGCAGCAGCATTGCCGAGGCACAGCCGGAGGATTTCTACTTCGATAAGATTTTCGAGGGGGCCGACTGGTTTCACTGGAGCGGCATCACGCCGGCCATCAGCGACGCCTCGGCCGAGTGCCTGCGGTTGGCTTGTATCGCCGCCAAGAAGGCGGGCGTGACGGTCAGCTGCGACCTGAACTTCCGCAAGAAACTCTGGACCAGCGAGAAGGCCCAAAGCATCATGAAGCCGCTGATGCAGTATGTGGATGTGTGCATCGGTAACGAAGAAGACGCCGAACTCTGCCTCGGTTTCAAGCCCGAGAGCGACGTGGAGGGCGGCAGCACCGACGCCGAAGGCTACAAGGGAATCTTCCAGGGGATGATGAAGACGTTCGGCTTCAAGTACGTCATCAGCACCTTGCGCGAGAGTTTCTCCGCCACCCACAATGGCTGGAAGGCCATGATTTACAACGGCGAGGAGTTCTATGTAAGCAAGCGCTACGACATCGACCCCATCATCGACCGCGTAGGTGGCGGCGATTCGTTCTCCGGCGGCGTCATCCACGGACTGCTCACCAAGGCCACGCAAGGCGAGGCACTGGAGTTTGCCGTGGCCGCCAGTGCCTTGAAGCACACCATCCCCGGCGATGTGAACATGGTGAGCGCGGCCGAGGTGGAAGCCTTGGCGGGCGGTAATGCAAACGGACGTGTACAGCGCTAAAAAAGAAATACAATGGCAAGATTTGACAAGATTGCAGTAATGCAGAAGATCGGGGAGACCGGAATGGTCCCCGTGTTTTACCATAAGGACGCCGAGGTGGCCAAGAAGGTCATCAAGGCTTGTTACGAGGGCGGCGTTCGCGCTTTCGAGTTCACCAATCGTGGCGATTTCGCTCAGGAGGTGTTTGCCGAGTGTGTGAAGTTCGCGGCCAAGGAATGCCCCGAGCTGGCGCTGGGTATCGGCAGCATCGTGGACGCTCCCACGGCGGCCCTTTACATCCAGCTGGGCGCCTGCTTCGTGGTGGGTCCGCTCTTCAACCCCGACATTGCTCCCGTTTGCAACCGCCGTCTGATTCCCTATTGCCCCGGCTGTGGCTCGGTGAGCGAAGTGGGCAAGGCCCAGGAGATGGGCTGCGACCTGTGCAAGGTGTTCCCGGGCGATGTCTATGGCCCCGCATTTGTCAAGGGCATGATGGCGCCTTGTCCGTGGAGCAAAATCATGGTGACGGGCGGCGTAGCCCCCACGGAGGACAACCTCACGGCGTGGATGAAGGCGGGCGTTTACTGCGTGGGCATGGGCTCGAAACTGTTCCCGTCCGACCGCGTGAAGGCCGAAGACTGGCAGTATGTGACCGACAAGTGCCGTGAGGCATTGGGCTATATCGCCAAAGCACGCGCGGAAAAGTAATGGCGAAGAAACAGAAAAACGTGTGGACCATCCCCGAAGGACATGTGCTGACGGAGATGGACCGCCGCATTTTGGAGGCGCAGGAGCGGGGAAAACTGGTCCCCACGCGCCCACTCATCAAAACGCCCGAGCAGATAGCCGGCATCCGGAAGGCGGGCGTGCTGAACACGGCGGTGCTGGACAAGGTGACGGAACTCATCCGCCCGGGCATTTCCACGCTGGAGATTGACAAGATGGTGTATGACTACACCACGAAGCACGGAGGCATTCCCGCCCCGCTGAACTACGAGGGCTTCCCCAATTCGTGCTGCACGAGCGTCAACGATGTGGTGTGCCACGGCATTCCGTCGGCCGACGAAGTGCTGGAGGAGGGCGACATCATCAACGTCGATTGCACCACCATCGTGGATGGCTACTACGCCGATGCCAGCCGCATGTTCGTGGTGGGCGGCAAGACGCAGCCGCGTTGGCAGCGACTGGTGGACGTGGCTTGGGAGTGTCTGAAAATAGGCGAGGAAGTCTGCCGCCAGCCCTATGTGTTTGTGGGCGACATCGGCCATGCGATTCAGAAACACGCCCATAAGAACCACATGTCGGTGGTCCGTGATTTGTGCGGTCACGGCGTGGGACTGCAATTTCACGAAGAGCCCGACGTCGAGCATTACGGACACCGTGGAACGGGCATGCTGCTCGTGCCGGGAATGACCTTCACGATTGAACCGATGATTAACCTGGGTCATTACGAGGTGTGTCTCGACGAGGACGACCCCACCGAATGGATAGTGGTGACGGAGGACTACGAGCCCAGCGCCCAGTGGGAACACACCTATGTGATGACGGAGAACGGGGTGGAGATACTCACGCACTAAACGAAATGGAGAAAGACGTAATTATATTGGGTATCGAGAGCAGTTGCGACGACACAAGCGCTGCGGTGATTCGTAACGGCGTGTTGCTGAGCAATGTGACGGCCTCGCAAGCCGTGCACGAAGCCTACGGAGGCGTAGTGCCCGAACTGGCCTCTCGCGCCCATCAGCAAAATATCGTTCCGGTGGTTGACCATGCCCTCAAGCAAGCGGGTGTTGACCGTTCCGACCTGTCGGCCATCGCTTTCACGCGCGGCCCGGGGCTGATGGGCTCCTTGCTGGTGGGGGTCAGCTTTGCCAAAGGAATGGCCGCTTCGCTGGGAATCCCGATGATCGATGTCAATCATTTGCAAGGTCACGTGCTGGCACATTTCATCAAGGAGCGGGACGACGACCATCATCAGCCCCAGTTTCCCTTCCTTTGTCTGCTCGTGAGCGGAGGCAATAGTCAGATTGTCCTCGTGCGCGCGTATAATAATATGGAGATAATAGGGCAGACCATCGACGATGCGGCCGGCGAAGCGATAGACAAATGCTCCAAGGTCATGGGGCTTGGCTATCCGGGCGGTCCGATTATTGACCGCCTGGCGCGTCAGGGAAATCCGCTGGCCTACGAATTCTCGAAGCCGAACATCCCCGACTACGATTATAGTTTTTCGGGACTCAAGACTTCCTTCCTCTACCGTCTGCGCGACTGGCTCAGGGAGGACGCCGACTTTATCGAACATCACAAGGAAGACCTGGCCGCGTCGCTGGAGAAAACCATCGTGGACATTCTGATGAAGAAATTGTGGAAAGCCGCCCGTGACTTGAAGATTCGCCATGTGGCCGTGGCGGGAGGCGTGAGTGCGAACACAGGACTGCGCAACGCCTTCCACGAATATGCCGAGCGCTACCACTGGAAGGTGTATATCCCCAAATTCAGTTTTACGACCGACAACGCCGCGATGATAGCCATCACAGGCTACTTCAAATACACGGACAAGGACTTTTGCACGATGGAAAAGCCAGCTTATAGTCGTGTGACGATGGTGTGATTGCAAAAACCTTGGGAATTATTTTGCTATTCAGAAAAAAAGTAGTAACTTTGTGCCCTGTTTGGAAGATGCTATTGGAATAGCTAAAGAAAGGAACGATTAGAAATGTCTAAGATTTGTCAAATTACCGGTAAGAAGGCCATGATTGGAAACAATGTTTCTCACTCAAAGCGCCGCACCAAGCGTCACTTCGATGTGAACTTGTTCTCAAAGAAGTTCTACTATGTAGAGCAGGACTGCTGGATCACCCTCAGTATCTCAGCTGCAGGTCTCCGCATGATTAACAAGGTTGGCCTCGATGCAGCTCTCAATCAGGCTGTTGCCAAGGGCTACTGCGATTGGAAAGATATTAAGGTAATCGGTTAACCCATAAAGAACACAAGTTATGGCAAAGAAAGCTAAAGGTAACAGAGTACAGGTGATTCTGGAGTGCACCGAGATGAAGCAGAGCGGTCTGCCCGGTACTTCTCGCTACATCACCACCAAGAACCGTAAGAATACCCCTGAGCGTATGGAGTTGAAGAAGTATAACCCCATCCTCAAGCGTATGACCGTTCATAAGGAAATCAAGTAATAACCGTTAACGAATAAGACAACA
This sequence comes from Bacteroidaceae bacterium, assembly GCA_021443405.1. Taxonomy (GTDB): domain Bacteria; phylum Bacteroidota; class Bacteroidia; order Bacteroidales; family Bacteroidaceae; genus Physcousia. Next base: position 13,721 of record JABUUA010000006.1, on the reverse strand, counting down.
TGGCAAAGAAAACCGTGGCCACCTTGCAGACTGGCAAGACTGACGGCCGTTCTTATACTAAGGTTATCAAGATGGTGAAGAGCCCCAAGACGGGTGCTTACATCTTTGACGAGCAGATGGTCCCCAACGATGCTGTTAAGGACTTCTTCAAGAACTAATAGAATATAATCCTACTGCGTAAAGCCTTCACTCCATCCGGGTGAAGGCTTTTTTTATGCTTAAAGTGCAGTAATACCAACTTTTTTGCGTAACTTTGCAACCCAATATATACATACGTTACATTCGAGAATATGGGATTTTTCGATAAATTATTCTCTCGAGAGAAAAAGGAAACCTTAGACAAAGGATTGGAGAAGACGAAGGACAACTTCTTCGATAAGCTGGCGCATGCCGTAGCGGGTAAGTCGAAGGTGGACGAAGAAGTCCTCGACAATTTGGAGGAAGTGCTGGTCACCAGTGACGTTGGCATCGACACCACCCTGAAGATTATTGAGCGCATAGAAGCGCGCGTGGCGCGTGACAAATACGTTTCAAGCGACGAACTCAACGGTATTTTGCGGAGCGAAATTGCCGAATTGCTGACGGAGAACAATACGGCCGACACGGAAGGTTATCAGATTCCCGAGAATAAGCGACCTTATGTGGTGATGGTCGTGGGTGTAAATGGAGTAGGCAAAACGACCACGATAGGCAAACTGGCTTATCAGTTTAAGCAGGCGGGGCTCAAAGTAATGCTGGGCGCTGCCGATACGTTCCGCGCTGCTGCTGTGGAGCAAATCAGTATATGGGGCGAGCGCGTAGGTGTTCCCGTGGTGAAACAGCAGATGGGAAGCGACCCCGCGAGTGTTGCTTTCGACACGTTGCAGAGCGCTGTAGCACAAGGGGCTGACGTCGTCTTGATAGACACGGCGGGCCGTTTACATAATAAGAAAGGTCTGATGGACGAACTGACCAAAATTAAGCGCGTCATGCAGAAAGTTGTACCTGAGGCGCCGCACGATGTGATGTTGGTGCTGGACGGTAGCACGGGTCAGAATGCATTTGAGCAGGCCAAGCAGTTCACAGCCGCTACCGATGTTACTTCTATGGCTATCACCAAGTTGGATGGTACGGCCAAGGGCGGTGTGGTGATTGGCATCAGCGATCAATTCAAGATTCCTGTTCGATACATAGGATTGGGTGAGGGAATGGAAGACCTGCAACCTTTCGACCGTAAAGAATTTGTTGATTCACTCTTTGGATGAAACGTAACACCGTAGATATCATCACGCTGGGTTGTAGTAAAAATCTGGTGGATTCGGAGCGGCTGATGCGTCAGTTGGAAGCGTGCGGTTATACCGTGACGCATGATAGCGAGCGCCCCGAAGGGGAAACTGCGGTTGTGAACACTTGCGGTTTTATTGCGGATGCTCAGGAGGAGAGTGTCAACATGATATTGGAATTGGCCCAGCGAAAGTCGCAAGGGAAATTGCGGAAATTGTATGTAATGGGTTGTCTGTCACAACGCTTCTTTGAGGACCTCAATGCGGAACTGCCCGAAGTGGATAAGTTCTATGGGAAGTTTGACTGGAACAATCTGATAGACGACTTAGGCAAAGCGTATAAACCGGAACTTCGCAACGAACGCCATCTGACCACTCCTTCACACTATGCCTATCTCAAAATAAGTGAGGGGTGTGACCGCCACTGCAGTTATTGTGCCATCCCCATCATTACGGGCCGACATCAGAGTCGACCGATGGAGGAAATCTTGGAGGAGGTGCGCCTGCTTGTGTCCCAAGGAGTGCGCGAGTTCCAAGTCATTGCACAAGAGTTGACTTTCTATGGCGTTGACTTGTATAAACAGCGTAAGATAGCCGAACTCATCGAGAATATGGCCTTGATTCCCGGCGTGGAGTGGATTCGCCTGCATTATGCTTATCCTGCCGATTTTCCAGAAGACTTGTTCCGGGTCATGCGCGAGCACGACAACGTCTGCAAGTATATGGATATCGCATTGCAACATATTGCCGACCCTGTGCTGGAAGCTATGCATCGTCATATTACAAAAGAGCAGACTTATGCTTTGGTAGAACGGTTCAGAAAGGAAGTGCCGGGCATTCATCTGCGCACCACGCTCATGGTGGGGCATCCAGGAGAAACGGAGGAGGGTTTCCGCGACTTGATAGATTTTGTCAAGTGGGCTAAGTTTGAGCGTATGGGCGCTTTTGCCTATAGCGAAGAACTCGGGACTTATTCGGCAGACCACTATGCCGATGATATTTCTGACGAGACAAAGCAGACGCGTTTGAGTAAACTGATGCAAGTGCAGCAGCGCATATCGGCAGAGATTCAAGAGCGCAAAGTCGGGCAGAAGATGCGCGTAATTATCGACCGTCAAGAGGGCGACTATTATATTGGTCGTACCGAGTTTGACTCGCCCGAAATTGACCCCGAAGTGTTGATTGCTGCGGGGGCTGAACTGGAAATAGGGCATTTCTACAATTGTATGATAGACCAGGCAGATGATTTCGATCTGTATGCCCACGTAATATAGTAAGGATATGAATAACAAGGAATTCTTGGCTGAATTGTCACGTCGCATGAACATCTCGGTGCGAGATACTACGGCCCTTATGACTGGCCTCGTAGCAGAAATCACCAACCAACTGGAGGAAGAGAACGTCATCTCTATCCAAGGGTTTGGCAACTTCGAGGTGAAGAAGAAATTGGAGCGTGTGGTAGTGAACCCCGGTACCAAGCAGCGCATGCTTGTTCCGCCGAAGATGGTGCTGAATTTCCGTGTTAGTTCTACTATGAAAGAACGCCTCAACGCTTAAATACGCATGAACAGCAAGATAACACTTGTGGAGTTGGCTGAAGGATTGGCCGCTCGTAAAGGCATCTCAAAGAAAGAGGCCGAGACATTCGTACGCAATGTGTTTGATATTATCGAGGCCAATCTTGCCGTGGATAAGTTGGTGAAGATAAAAGGACTGGGCACGTTCAAACTGGTTTCTGTAGAGAGTCGTGAAAGTGTGAATGTAAATACTGGCGAACGCTTCGTGATTGAGGGGCACGCTCGTGTTACTTTTACGCCCGACGCCGTACTGCGCGACCAAGTGAACAAGCCTTTTGCTGATTTTGAAACCACGATTCTCAATGAAGGAGTAGATACGACCATGATGGAGAGTACAGATTTCTCTCTTGAACCCTTGCCGGAGGTGGAGACAGAATCTGAGGCTGTTACGCTCTTGGAAGATACTGAGGAAGTTGTGGAGGAAATGCCTGAGACAATAGCTGAGATTCCTTCGGACGAACTTGAGGCAGAGACGCCGGCTGAGAACTTAGAGGAGTGTGTGGCGGAGGCCCCCGTTTCTGTAATCTCGACAGTCTTGGCACCTGTAGAACCATCTGTGGTCGAGGAAATAAAGGAGAATATCCCCGAAAGTGAGCCGGAGTCTGTTCCCGAGTCGCCTGCTATTGCGGAAAGTGTCGAGCGGAAGTCTGGTTTACGGATTTCTTGGACGGCGATATGTGCTTGTTTGTTAGGCATCTTGTTATTGATGTTCGGTTGCTTCTATTTAGGCACAAAATGGAATAAACATGCTTCGGCAGAGGCGGACAAACCAGCTGTAGTTGCTGCAACTCCGGCCAAGAAGATGGCTGCAGTACCTCAGCAGAGCGTCCAATCGCAAGAGGAAGCGCCTACCCCCAAGGAACCCACAGTGGAGGAATTAGCGGCGAAATATCCGCAACTACCTGGTGGCGAGTATTTAATTGTTGGAGAAAAGGAAGAACATACGTTGGCTCGCGGTGAATATCTGTATCAACTGGCCCGCAAAATCTATGGGGACAAAGAAACTGCGGCATACATCATCCTGTTCAATGGAATTGACAATCCTGATAATGTTCCTGTTGGTACGAAACTTAAATTGCCGGAATTGGTGAAGAAGTAACTTTTTTTAATTCTTTTCGTTTGGCATTGCGCCGTAAAAGCCGTAATTTTGTAACTTGTAATAAGAACATACAAAAAATACGGCTTTTATATGGCAGAATCTATTGATATCCGCGAACTCAACGAGCGGATTGAGCGTCAAAGCGCATTTGTAACGAACCTGCAGACGGGTATGTCGCAGGTGATTGTGGGACAGAAACATCTGGTGGAGTCGTTGCTCATCGGTCTCTTGAGTGATGGCCACGTCTTATTGGAAGGTGTGCCTGGTTTGGCAAAGACCCAAGCCATCAAGACCTTGGCTTCGCTTGTTGATGCCCAATTCTCGCGTATCCAATTTACCCCCGACTTGCTTCCTGCCGACGTTATCGGTACAATGATTTATAGTCAGAAGGACGAACGGTTTGTTGTAGAACAGGGCCCTGTTTTTGCGAACTTTGTGTTGGCCGATGAAATAAACCGTGCTCCGGCCAAGGTGCAGAGCGCCTTGCTTGAATCGATGCAGGAACGTCAGGTGACAATCGGTAAACAGACCTATAAGCTCCCCGACCCATTCTTGGTGCTGGCTACTCAAAACCCGATAGAGCAGGAGGGCACTTATCCGCTGCCCGAGGCGCAGGTGGACCGTTTCATGCTCAAAGTTGTGATTGATTATCCCAAGTTGGAAGAGGAAAAACGTATTATTCGCATGAATATCACGGGCGATAAGAATGAGGTAAAGCCTATTCTTCGTACCGAAGATATCCGCGAGGCTCGGAATGTGGTTCGGCAGGTGTATATTGATGAGAAGATTGAACAATATATTGCCGACATTGTCTTTGCCACTCGTTTCCCCGAAAAATACGGCTTGCAAGACTTGAGGAATTACATTGAATTTGGCGGTAGTCCCCGTGCAAGCATCAATCTTGCTCTTGCCGCCCGTGCCTATGCCTTCATCAAGCGTCGTGGCTACGTGATTCCTGAGGATGTCCGTGCTGTGGCTCACGATGTACTACGCCACCGCATTGGCTTGACCTACGAGGCGGAGGCTCATAACATCACAGCCGAAGAAATTGTTAGCCAGATCATCAACAAGGTAGAAGTGCCCTGATGGAAACCAGCGAGATACTGAAGCGCGTTCGCCAGATTGAAATCAAAACTCGTGGGCTTTCCAACAATATTTTTGCTGGAGAGTATCATAGTGCGTTCAAGGGGCGAGGTATGGCCTTCAGCGAAGTTCGTGAGTATCAGTATGGCGACGATATCCGCGACATAGAATGGAACGTGACAGCCCGTTTCAATAAGCCTTACGTCAAGGTATTTGAAGAGGAGCGTGAACTTACTGTTATGTTGCTTGTGGATGTGAGCGGAAGTCTGGAGTTTGGCACGCAGAACCAGCTCAAGCGAGATATGCAGACTGAAATCGGTGCTACGCTGGCTTTCTCTGCGATTCAGAACAATGATAAGATAGGTGTGATATTTTTCTCGGATAAAGTGGAGAAATTCATTCCCCCAAAGAAAGGTCGTAAGCACATCCTTTACATTATCCGAGAACTCCTTGATTTCCAACCTGAGAGTCGTCGCACCGATGTCGGACATGCGTTGGAGTATATGACGCAGGCCATCAAGCGCCGATGCACAGCCTTTGTGTTGAGTGACTTCATCGACCAAAAGGATTTCAGTCAACCTCTCATCATCGCTAACCGTAAGCACGATGTTGTGGCTATTCAAGTGTATGACCGTCGCGTGGCTGAGTTGCCGGATGTAGGCTTGATGAAGGTGGTGGATGCGGAGACGGGTCACGAACAGTACGTGGATACATCGAGCAGTTCGGTTCGAAACGCTCATGCTCGCTGGTGGAAAGAGCAGAGCGAGCGACTGCGAGACACCTTCACTCGCAGCAATGTCGATAATGTGAGCGTTCGCACCGACCATGATTATGTCGCTGCGCTGATGAGCCTTTTTGCAAAAAGAAGCTAAATGAAACAACTTTTTTCTATATTTTCTTTAGTTGCGCTGTTTAGTCTGCCCTTGTCCGCTCAAGTGCAAGTGCAGGCTACGATTGACAGCCTGCAACTCTTCGTCGGTCAGCAGACGGGCATCACTCTGGAAGTAGCCTGTGGAGCACAACAACGGGTAGAAATGCCTGTGTTTCAACCTAACCAAGAACTCCTTCCCAATGTGGAGGTAGTACGAATAGAGGCGGCAGACACCACGATGCTTGACGAAGGTAAACGAATGCAGGTAAAGCGTAAATATATCGTCACGGCTTGGGATTCTGCCTTCTACTACTTACCGCCTATGGAGGTGATGGTGGACGGCAAAGCCTATCCCACTAAGAGTTTGGCGCTCAAGGTCTATACGATGGATGTGGACACGGTGCATGTTGACCGTTATTGTCCGCCCAAGGCAGAAATGCCGTTGCTGTTTTCGTGGGACGATTGGAGAGGCGTCATTTGGTGTGCCGTCATTGCTTTGTTGCTGATTGCTTGTGCGGTCGTTCTCATTTATTCGCTGCGTACGGGCAAGCCTATCATTCGTATTGTTCGCAAGAAAAAGAAGGAGCCGGCTCACGAACTGGCTATCCAAGAGATTGAGAAGATTAAGTATGAGCGAGTGTGGGCCCAGGAGGATAGTAAGGAATACTACACACGTCTCACCGATACACTGCGTACTTATATCCAAGAACGTTATGGTTTTTCAGCCATGGAAATGACGTCGAGCGAGATAATCGAGCGCTTGAATGTGGAGAACGATGAGGACGCTCTGAAGGAGTTGCGTTCGCTCTTCACTACGGCAGATTTGGTGAAGTTTGCGAAGTACAGTACGCTCATCAACGAGAATGATGCTAATCTGGTGACGGCTTTGACTTATATCAACCAGACCAAGTTGGAGGCTGATCCTAATGAAAAGACGGAAGAGGTGATTATCACTCCCGAGCAGAAGCGCCAGTTAGCAACCATTTGGGCAATGCGTGTGACTATTGCCGTGGCTTCGGTGGTGGCTGTATGTCTATTGGGCTGGGTAATCTATCGTGTTTTCGACTTGTTAAGATGAACCGGTTATGACATACGCTAATTCCCATTATCTTCTGCTGTTGCTGTTGTTGATACCTTATGTAGTGTGGTATGTGTTGCACTATCGTAAGGCCCACCCTGTGCTTCAGGTCAGCACCACTGAGGCTTATCGTCACTTGAAACCTAGTTGGAAGCAATATCTTATTCACGTTCCATTCCTGTTGCGCTGTGTGTGCTTTACCGCTGCAGTATTGGCGTTGGCGCGTCCGCAAACCTCAAACAGTTGGAAGCAGACGGATATGGAAGGTATTGATATAATGCTTTGTATGGACGTGAGCACCAGTATGTTAGCGGAAGACCTTCGGCCCAACCGCGTGAAGGCGGCTCGTGAGGTGGCTGTGGAGTTTATTTCTGGTCGACCCAACGATAACATCGGTCTTACCCTTTTTGCCGGTGAGGCTTTCACTCAGTGCCCCATGACGGTGGACCACGCCGTGCTTATCAATATGTTGCAAGGGATGCAATGTGAAATGGCGCAGCGTGGACTGATTGAAGACGGCACGGCCATCGGCATGGGATTGGCCAGTGCTGTGGCGCGTCTGAAGGACAGCAAGGCCAAGAGCAAGGTGGTGATTCTGCTGACCGACGGATCGAATAACCGCGGTGATATTTCGCCTCTTACGGCTGCCGATATTGCTAAAAGCTTTGGAATTCGTGTCTATACGATTGGCGTGGGCACGAACGGCTTGGCGCGTTATCCAATGCCTGTGGCGGGAGGCATCCAATATATGCAAGTTCCCGTGGAAATAGATACTAAGACACTACAGAGTATTGCTTCCAAGACGGACGGCGAGTACTATCGTGTGCGGGACACCCAGTCGTTGTACGAGGTGTACCAAGAGATTGATAAACTGGAGAAAACCAAACTCAACGTGAAGAAGTTCAGCAAACGTTACGAGGCTTTTGTACCGTTTGCCGTATTGGCCGTGCTGGCCTTGCTGCTGGAACTTCTGTTGCGTAGTACCATACTCAAACGAATTCCCTAATGTTCCGATTCGAAAATCCTGAATATCTCTATGCCCTGGTGCTGGTACCACTCTTGGCAGTCCTGCACTATTGGACGAATTATCGGCGTTCGCGCAGACTTTCTGCTTACGGCGACCCATCGCTGTTACGCGGACTGATGCGTGACGTGAGCCGTTGGCGTCCCGAACTCAAAATGTGGCTTGCTTTGGCGGCTTTGGCTTGTCTCATCGTTGCAGCCGCCCGTCCTCAGTTCGGCACGAAGATAGATACCTCAGAACGTAATGGCATTGAGGCTATTATTGCTATGGATGTATCGAACTCTATGTTGGCAGAAGATGTGCGACCCAGCCGACTCGATAAGTCGAAAATGCTGGTGAGCAATATGGTCGATGATATGAAGGACGACCATGTAGGGCTTGTGGTTTATGCCGGACAAGCATTCACGCAGTTGCCCATCACCAATGACTATGTGTCTGCCAAGATGTTCCTTGAGAGCATTTCTCCTTCCATGATTAGTGTGCAAGGCACTGATATTGCAGCGGCTATCGACTTGTCGATGCAGAGTTTTACGCAGAAAAAAGACGTCTCTCGCGCTATTTTTCTCATCACGGACGGCGAAGACAACGAGGGTGGGGCAGTGGAGGCTGCTCAGGCTGCGGCGAAGAAGGGAATTCACGTGTATGTGCTCGGCGTGGGAAGTCCTGACGGAGCTCATATTCCTATTTCCGGAACCACGCAATATATGATTGATAACCAGGGTGAAGCTGTCGTTTCTCGACTCAACGAGGAAATGTGCAGACAGATTGCTCAGTCGGGAAATGGTGCTTATCTCTATGTGGACAACAGTAGTTCGGCCCAGGATGCACTTTCGAAATATGTGGACAAACTTGCCAAGTCGAAGTTGGAGAGTAATATATATAGCGAGTACGACGAGCAGTTTCAAGGTTTTCTGTTGCTCGCACTCCTCTTTTTGCTGATTGATGTGCTCGTGTTGGAGCGTGAAAATCATTTCTTTGCGCGATTCCATTTGTTCCGTCGGGCCGCCGTATTGGTGATGCTGGCCGTGCTGAGTGCTTCGGTGCAGGCGCAGACGGCGCGCGATTATGTTCGCCGCGGTAATCGCTTGTTCCGCGACAGTGTCTATGACAAGGCGCAGGTGGAATATCAGAAGGCCTATGAGAAGGACAGTTCGTCGGTGGCAGTGCTTTATAATCTTGGCAATGCATTGCTTCATCAAGGTCAGCCGAAGGAGGCGATGCGTCTTTTGGAGAAGGCGTCGAAGGCTGAGCACGAACCTTTGCGCCGCTCCATGATTTTCCATAATATGGGGGTGATTTTGCAGAGTCAGAAGCAATATACCGAGGCCATCCAGTGTTACAAGGAGTCGTTGCGCCACAATCCGCAGGACAACGAAACACGCTATAATTATGTACTTTGCCAGCGTCAGCTGAAGAATCAGCAGAACGACAAAAACGGCGGCAAAGACGACAAGAATGGTGACCAAAAAGACAAAGACGATAAAAAGAAACAAGACCAGCAGAAGCAGGAGCAACAAAAGCAAGACCAGCAAAAGCAGGACCAGAAGAAACAAGAGCAGCAACAACAGCAACCCGACCCCAATCAGATGAGTAAGGAGAACGCGGAGCAGATGTTGAAGGCGGCTTTGCAGAACGAGCGAAATACGCAGGACAAGGTGAAACAGCGCCAACAGGAGGCGCAGCCCCGCCGCTTGCAAAAGCAGTGGTGACGGTTCGACTTCCGATTGCAAGGTGACCGGCTCACTATAACGTAACTTAGTAATAACGATGAAGATATCATTCTTTCGAAACTCTCAATCATACCACCTTACGCGCAAGGGCGGTGTGGGGCTGACGGCCCTTCTGCTGCTGTTGCCTCTCGCGCTTTTTGCCGACGTGAAGGTCACTGTCCAGGCTCCGCAACAAGTGGAGGAGGGGCAACGAGTGCGCGTGAGTTATGTGGTGAATACGCAGAACATTGAGGACTTCCAAGTGGGTGAGTTCCAAGGTTTCGAACTGCTGTACGGGCCCAGTACCAGTCAGCAGAGTAGTTTTCAGATGATTAACGGACGCACAACGCAGAGCAGCAGTGTGACGTTCACCTACACGCTGTTGGCGCAGAAAGCCGGCACTTACAAGATTCCTGTCGGAATGGTGAAAAGCGACGGCAAGGCGTATAAGAGCGGGCAACCGAGCGTGCAGATATTGCCGGGCGGCAGTGACGGCGGCGGCAGTGGCGGCGGTCAGCAGGGAAGTCAGCGCCAGCAAGCCACGCACATGAGAACGCAGGATGCGGGCGACCGCGTCACGGCGAAAGACCTTTACATTACGGTTACGGCCTCGAAACATCGTCTCTACGAACAAGAAGCCGTGCTGCTGACCTACAAACTCTACACGCTCGTTTCCATTGACCAGTGTGTGGGAAAGATGCCCGAGCTCGACGGTTTTCACGTTCAAGAAGTGGAACTTCCTCAGCAGAAATCGCTTACGTATGAACGCGTGAACGGCAAGAACTACGGGACCGTGGTGTGGAGTCAGTATGTTCTGTTTCCGCAGAAGACGGGCAAACTTACCGTCCCCGCCCTTAATTTCGAGGCAGAGGTGGTGCAGCAGGAGCGGTCCATCGACCCGTTTGAAGCGTTCTTCGGCGGCGGTTCGTCGTTGGTTCGCGTGAAGAAAACGGTGGTGGCCCCTGCCGTGGAACTGCAGGTGGACGCGCTGCCCCAGCGGCCTGTGAATTTCTCAGGAGCCGTGGGAACGAATTTTCATGTGAGCGGCACGCTGACACCGCAGCAGGTAGATGCGAACGACGCCGTGCAACTGCGACTGATTGTCTCGGGAACGGGCAATATGAAATTGATGAACGCGCCGAAGGTGGAGTGGCCCAAAGATTTTGAGAGCTACGACCCCAAGGTGAACGAAAAGACCAAGCCCAGCACTTCGGGCGCCACGGGCAATGTGGTCTATGACTATACGGTGGTTCCCCGCCACGGCGGTCGTTACACGATTCCCCCCGTGGAGTTCTGCTATTTCGACACAAAGACCCGCCAATACACCACGGTGCGGACCGATTCGTTCCAGTTGGCGGTGGCTAAGGGCGTGCAGCGAGCCAGCCGGCAGAGCGCTTCGCAAGAAGACCTGAAGGTGCTCAACAGCGACATCCGCTACATCAGGACGGGTGACCGCGGCACGGGCAAGCAAGGTATGAACTTCTTCTCAACACCCAAGTACTGGGGCGGTTACGGAGCGGCTCTCGTGGCGTTCGTGGTTGTTCTCGCCTTGTTCTATCGCCAGGCAAAGGCCAACGCCAATGTGGCTCGCCGCCGCGGTAAGAAAGCGGGCAAGGCCGCGGCCAAACATTTGAAATCCGCCTCGAAGTTGTTGCGCCAGGGTCAGCCCGAAGCCTTCTACGACGAAGTGATGCGCGCGCTGTGGGGTTATGCCGGCGACAAGCTCAATCTGCCTGTAGCCGACCTGAACAAAGACAACGTGGGCGCCGAGTTGACGGCTCGTAGCGTGGACGAAGGAACGGTGGAACACTTCCTGCGCGTGCTGGGCGACTGCGAGTTTGCTCGTTTCGCCCCCGGCGACCCCGCGGCTACGATGGATAAACTCTTTGATGAAGCCACGGAAGTTATCAACCAAATGGACAGCGCTTTATGAAACAAATAATCACACTCTTACTCTTGACCGTCGGACTCGGACTGCACGCGGCCGACGCCGTGAAGTTGCAGGCCGACAGCGCCTATGCCAAGGAGAATTTCGAGCAAGCCGCCCGGCTCTACAGTCAGGCCCAGCCCTCGGCCGCCGTGTGCTACAACTTGGGCAACTGCTATTTCCGTCTCGACGACATGGCCCGCGCCGTGCTGTGGTATGAGCGCGCCTCGCTGCTCAGTCCGGGCGACAGCGACATTCGTTTCAACCTCGACATGGCCCGCTCCAAGACCATCGACAAGGTGGTTCCGCAGCACGAATTCTTCTTCGTGGGCTGGTATAGATGGCTGGTGAATCTGATGAGCATCGACGCGTGGGGAACTCTTTCGCTCACGCTGTTCGTGCTTTGCCTCGTGGCCTTCGCCGTCTATCTTTTCACCGAGCCCGTGTGGCTGCGCAAGGCGGGTTTCGCGAGTTGCGTGGTGCTGTTGCTGTTGTGTGTTTTCGGCAATGTGTGCGGCTTCTCGCAGCGCTACCGACTGACCCACCGGACGGGAGCCATCGTGATGGCTTCGTCGGCGGTGGTGAAAAGTACGCCGGCCGAGTCGGGCAGCGACCTCTTCGTCCTGCACGAGGGAACTCGCGTGGAGATTACGGACGACGCGCTGAACAACTGGTATGAAGTGCATCTGGCCGACGGCAAACAAGGTTGGATTGCGCGCAAGAACGTGGAGATAATCTGAAAACGATGGACGCCGACTGGTTGCAACGAATCATAAACTACGACCGCTCGCTGCTGCTGACGCTCAACGGCAGTGAATCGGCTTGGTGGGACGCGGTGTGGTGGACGATTACGGACACTTACACCTGGGTGCCGCTCGTGCTGATGCTGGCGTATGTGATGCTGAAAAGCGGCAGCACGTCGCTGTGGCTCACCTTTGCGGTGTTCCTTGGACTCACCATTTTCCTGACCGACCACGTCAGCGCGGCCGTCATGAAACCCTTCTTCCACCGACTGCGACCCACCCACGACCCGCTGATTGGTCATCTGGTGGACACGGTGCGCGACTACCGCGGCGGGATGTACGGATTTGTGAGCAGTCATGCGGCGAACACGTTTGGCGCTTTCACCTTTGTGGCCCTCGTGTTCCGCAGTCGTCTGCTGACGGGGTCGCTGTTTTTGTGGGCATGTCTGTGCTGTTATTCGCGGATTTATCTGGGCGTCCATTTCCCCGGCGACATCTTGTGCGGCGCTTTGTTCGGCGCTGCGGTGGGGGCGCTCACTTATCTGCTCTACCGTGTTGTGCTCGGTGTGTTGTCGCCTCAGCGTCAGTATTATAGCTCGGCCTACACGAGTTCGGGCTTCTTGCACGGCGACGTGAGTGCCATCGTGCTGACGCTGCTGCTGACTTACTTCTATGTGGGCGTTCGCGCCTGCTTCGCCTTCGGTGTTTGAAAAGAGACTGTCACCTAACAACGATAAACCATGAAACGCATTTTCTTGCTCTCCCTTTTTGCCGGTCTCGCCTTGGCCGCCGGCGCTCAGATCACCGAACGACCCCGTCCTGCCGAGTGGGACGCGCTGGTGAAGGGCGGTCGGTTCATGGACCGCTTCCTGCCCATGAAGGGTGGGGTACAGCGCCCCGGCGAGGTGTGGGGCGCCGACAGTGTTCAGCGGCGCTATGTGGACAACGGCATCGAGGACAACCGGCGCTCCTACTGGGGCGGCAATGTGATTCGCGACGCTCGCGGGCGTTGCCACTTGTTTGTGTGCGGTTGGCTGGAAGATTCGCCCCGCGGCCACATGTACTGGGGCAAGAGCACGGTGTTCCATGCCGTAGCCGACCACCCCGAAGGACCTTACGCCATCGTGCAGAGTCTGGGCCACGGTCATAATCCGGAGGCCTACTGCCTCGACGACGGCCGTGTGGTGGTCTATACCATCGGCGGTTATTATCTGGGCGACCACCTCGACGCCACGGAGTGGGACTACCGCCAGTTTACGTTCGACGACCGCGGCTGGGGAGTCATCGAGGGACTTTCGAACCTGACCTTTGCCCGCCGCCGCGACGGGTCGATGCTGATGGTGTGCCG
>JABUUA010000069.1 GCA_021443405.1 Bacteroidaceae bacterium | reverse complement strand
GGTCGATGATGTGGATGCCGTTGCGCTCCATGAAGATGTAGGGAGCCATAGCAGGATTCCACTTACGGGTAAGGTGGCCGAAGTGACAACCGGCCTCCAAAAGTGTATCAAAATTAGTTCTTGACATTGTCTTTTTTGTTTTGTTGTTTACGTTCTTTTTAATTCTTGGTCTTAGAATCAACTCACGAGTAGTATGAGTCTCGCGGGTTTAGATGCTAAACTTACGCTACGCAGCCCAACATTAACGCTTGCTGAACTGGAAACGACGACGTGCCTTGGGACGACCGGGCTTCTTACGCTCAACCTCACGGCTATCGCGAGTCATGAAGCCTTCTGCACGGAGTGCCTTCTTGTCCTCGGCATTAATCTTCACCAACGCACGGGCGATAGCCAGACGCAGAGCCTGTGACTGACCAGTGTAGCCGCCACCTACCAGGTTCACCTTAATATCGTACTTCTCTACGACATCCAGAGTTGTCAGGGGCTGCTTCACCACATACTGCAGGATAGTGCTGGGGAAGTATTCTGTGAGATCTCTTTTATTGATGGTAATCTTACCGGTACCCTCAGTTACATATACGCGGGCAATGGCGCTCTTACGGCGACCAAGTGCATTAACTACTTCCATCTCTCCTATTACTTATAGAGGTTAATATCAATTGACTTCGGACTCTGTGCCTGCTGCTTGTGCTCACCACCCTCATATACATAAAGGTTCGTGATGATGCGGTCGGCCAACTTGTTCTTGGGTAACATACCCTTGACAGTCTTACGGATTAACTTCTCGTAACCGTTCTTTTTCGCAATAATCGAAGCGGGAGTCGCCTTCTTCTGACCACCAGGATAGCCGGTGTAGCTCAGGAAAACGCGCTCTGTCATCTTGTTACCAGTGATAACAATCTTGTCGGCGTTAATGATGATTACGTTGTCGCCGCAATCCACATGGGGAGTGAAGTTGGGCTTGTACTTACCTCTCAGCAATTTTGCAACCTTGCTGGCCAAACGACCGAGGACTTGGTCCGTAGCGTCAACCACGACCCATTCCTTCTTCACGGTCTCTGCATTGGCAGAAATGGTCTTGTAACTTAATGTGTCCATTTTTGTTTTTTGTTACTACTAATTTGTTTTTTAATTTGTTATCTCCTGTGATTCCCTAACCATCGTGCCCGACCAAAGACACGACTATTAACACACAGTCGGACCTTTTTTAGGGGTCCTTGATAATAATCGGCTTGCAAAGGTACAAAAAAAATGCCACGCGACCAAGAGTTTTGAGCTTTTTCTTTGCATATACCTTATTATATATATGCGCGCGCGAATGAGAACGACGGGAGAAATGGGGCGATTGCTGGGGAAGATTATACAAAATCATCCCCAGGCCTCTCCGAAGAGGTGCCCAGGGATGACTCGAAACAAAAAGGGTGTTAATAGTTATCCGTGTGGATTTCGAAATAAGCCTGCGGATGAGCGCATGTCGGGCAAAGCTCGGGAGCCTCGGTGCCTACTACGATGTGACCGCAGTTGCGGCATTCCCACACCTTCACCTCGCTCTTGCTGAAGACCTCCTGCGCCTCCACGTTATGAAGGAGCGCGCGATAACGCTCCTCGTGCCGCTTCTCGATGGCGGCCACAAGACGGAATTTCTTGGCCAATTCCGGGAAACCTTCCTGCTCCGCCGTCTGCGCAAAGCCCTCGTACATATCGGTCCATTCGTAGTTCTCGCCCGCAGCAGCAGCCGCCAGATTCTCGGCCGTCGAGCCGATTCCCTCCAACTCCTTGAACCAGAGTTTCGCATGTTCCTTTTCATTCTCTGCCGTCTGCAGGAAGAGGGCCGCGATTTGTTCGAAGCCTTCCTTCTTGGCCTTCGAGGCGAAATACGTGTATTTGTTACGCGCCTGCGACTCACCTGCGAATGCGGCCTCCAGATTCTTTTCGGTCTGTGTGCCCGTGTACTTTGTTGTTGCCATAGTATAAGAAATTAAAAATGTTTGGTGATGCAAATGTAGATAATATTTTGATAATAAAAAGATAATAATAGGAAAGGCGAAGGTAATATCGGGAACGGGTCACAGATTTATGGTTGTATTTCGCTAATTTACCAATGGATTTTATTATTTTTGCAGAAACTTTCATGCTATGGAACACCTGAAACAAACCTTCTGCCGCTTTGACATGGTGTGCGATAACCCGCGCGGTGGCGAAGTAGAAATAGTGAAGATGCCCGACTTCTTCCGTGTCAAGCCCGAAATCGAGACGAGCCAACTGCACGTTCATCCGTTCTACGAGGTGGTTTGGTTTGAAGAAGGCGAGGGAACCCACACGGTGGATTTCACGGAATATCCCGTCGTTCCGGGCGCGGTGTTCTTTATTGCGCCGGGGCAAATCCATTCGTTCGACCAGCACACAAGCGCAAAGGGCTACGTTCTGAAGATTTGCAACGGCTTGTTGGGCAATGAAGGAGGCACGAACGACGGTTCGTTGCTGAAATACAATGTCTTCAACGCCTACGACGCCACGCCTTGCATCCACATCGACGAAACCGTGAGCAACCACCTGAAAACCATCATCAACGCCATCGAAAGCGAACTTCGAGAGTCGGACAGCATCGGACACACGGAGTATCTCCGTTCGCTGGTGAAGATGTTGCTCATACAATTCGAGCGCAACTACAGGCCGGAGACGGAGAAACTATTCACGCCGAGCAAGGTGTCGCACAAAGCTTTCCTGAGTTTCCGCCGCGCGCTGGAGCATCATTTCCGCAACATGCACTCCGTGAAAGAGTATGCTGCGCTCCTCAACGTAACTACGAAGACGCTCAGTAACTACGTGGCCGAGTGCTCGACGTACACACCTTTGGAGATTATCAATAACCGCATCACCCTCGAGGCGAAACGACTTTTGCGCTATTCCGACTATATGATTAAGGAGGTGGCCTTCGAATTAGGCTTCGACGACCCGTCGTATTTCGTAAAGTTCTTCAAGCGGCAAGTGGGTTGTTCGCCCGCCGAATACCGCACGCCGGAATAATCCCGAATCGGGGATTTCCGGACGTCGGCGGACCGACCTCCCCTGGCCTCATCGTCAGTCTGCGGTCAAGACGCGGGTAATCTCCACGACATACATGCGGTGCATGCCGCCCTTTTCGCCGTACCACGCGAGCAAGTCGGGGCAGATGAAGTTATCTTCCTGCATGTCCGTCGCAAAGAGTTTGGTGCACTCGAGCGTAAGTCGCGACTCAGAGAAGCGCACGCAACCGTTCGAGGCCTCCTCGGCCGTCAAGCCGTCCAACTGCATCTTCGGGATGTCGCGTCCCGACTTCGAGCCCAACAGACCGTAAAGCTGGCGCATCTGCGGGGCGTCGCCCAGGAACGAAAGTGTGAGCGTCTGGCTCTGCTCCACGAATTCGTAGGTGTAACGCTCGGGACGAATGAACACAAAGGCTACGGGACGATTCCACAGCCAACCGATTCCACCCCACGAGGCCGTCATCATGTTGTAGCGCTCAGGTGTGCCCGCGGTCACCAGCATCCACTCTTTTCCTATCAAGGAAAACACATTCTCGTTCAGTTGTTCTACGCTTATTTCTTTCATATTGAGCAGTTATTAGAGGTTACAAATCAAAGCGTTCGCGGCGGTCTTCCGGGATGTTCGTCGGTCCACATCGTGACGCTTCGAACCAGACGTGCGCACGTCTGCGGAAAGACGTCCTATTGTTTGGGCTCAGACATACGGACGTGTGAGCTCAGACGACCTTATGTGTGAGGCCAGACGTCCTTATGTCTGCGCCCACACATAAGCATGTCTGCATCGAGGCCTCATCAGGTCAGCAGCGCCAGCCACTTATCGCACAAGGCCGACTTGCGCTCGATGTGCTCTTTGACGGCTATCACGAAGGGATTGGTGTCGAAATCTCCGCGCACTTGTTCAAAGTCTTCCTCGGCCGTCTTCGAGAGTCTTCCGTCGAAGCCGAAACCAGTCTTGGCCGTCAGTCCGAACTCCTTCTTGGCGTCGTTATAGAGCATCTGGTCGAGGGCGATGACAGATTCGTGCCACAACCTTATGATGCGGATGAGGTCGGCACGGGTTATCTTGCCTTCTTCGAGCTGATAAAAATCGAGCATCAGGCGATAAGCCCACGTCCACTCCAGTTCGTAATAGCGGCTGTGTAGTGAGGCGAAGCGTTCGTGCAAGGCCGTCAGGTCGGCCATCCGCCCGTCTTCCACCTCATTCATCAGGTCGGTCATGAGGTGATGCGGCACGATGAGTCCCGAAAGGTCTATCCATGCCCCCTGCCCTTCATCGGTCTGCGGCTTCAGCATGGCCAAATCTATGCGGCCCCGCGTCTCCATGATGGTCTCCAGACGTGAGATGAGCGAGTTGCCGAGGAACTTATGTATGGCCTTGGTGTAAAGGTCGATGCCGCGGTGAAGCGAGGAGTTGGTGATGCGGGCGCTCTGATAACTGTACGTGTCGCTCGTGGCGCCTGAGAACTGTTGTAGTTGCTCCAGTATGCCCAACGCCTTGACCATTTTGTCCACAGTATAGGGCGAAAGGAGGTTGAAGTTCACTTGATCCAGCTGACCCGTCTTGCAGCGCTTGTCGCGCTTCGGCCACTTCTGCACGTCGCGAATGGTTCCCACGGAGCGAAGGTTCACGGCCGGCGCCAGATACGTCACGCCCTGTTTCTCGATAAGATAGGAGAAAGGCATCTGCGACGTGTCGGGATTGCTGCTGTGTCGGCCCATGACCAGACTGAAAGCTCCGATGCGCGCGGGCCAGAGGATGTAACTGTCGGAGGCCGTCTTCGCGCCGCGCTCGAGGGCTCCTTGGTGGATGGGGCCCAACTTATACATGTGGTTGCTCTGATTACTGCCCGAGCCCGCATTCATGAATGAGAACATGCCGGCAATCAGGAGCGTGCTCTTGTGGTGAGTGACCGTGAAGGGACCGGCAAAGATGGCGCACGCCTCGCCGTTTTCCTCCTGACAATTGCAGAAGAACAACGAGTCGCTGGCCGAATAACCATGGCCCAGCGTGCAAGCCTGGCCCACATAACAGCGCGAAAGCGTCGTGCCGTCGCTCACGCTTGAACCGTCCTGCACGATGAAATCGTCGGCAATCACGCCGTAGCCTATATGCACGGGCGACTCCTGACGACTCATCAAGGAGCCGTTCTTCAGCCGGCCCGCGCCCTCAATCTTGCAATGTGAGCCGATGTACATATTCTTGATGTAGCCCGTATCTACTATTGTGCAGTGGTCGCCGATACGACCTCTGTCGCTGGCCACCTCTTCGGCCCGGGCGTTGGCCCAGCCCTTCAGCTTGCTGACCAAGGCGGGACGATGGCGATACATCGCCACGAGATAGGCCTCGTTGGCCGTAAGTCCGTCGTGAATCGTCACTTCGCGTCCGCCCGTTTCATTCAGCACGGCCACCTCCACGCCGTTACCAAACGACGTACGGCCATCGACGAGGATGATGTCGCAATTCTCTATGAAGCAGTCGTCGCCGATATCATAACTGGCAATGTAGTTTTTGATATTCTCGATACAACAGTCGTTACCGATGGTCACATTGTGAAGCGTGGCGTGATAGATGCCCGAATGCTTGCAGATTCCTCCGGGCATTTCGAACACGCGCTCGGCATATCCCAAGCGGCATGTGCCCGAGAACGTCACGTCGCGGACGTATTTCAGTTGCAACATGGGGTGAACGGTCACTTGCGACCAGTCGTGGGCGTGGCAGCCTTGCGCTATCAGCTGTTCAATGTCTGCCTGAAGAAGACTTCTGTACTCCATATCTTATTGTTTAGGTTGTGTGTTTCTTATACTGTGCGCCCGCCCATTGCCGGAATCGGAACAAGGGATAGGGCAGCGATTTCGCAAAGGTGTCATAGACCTGACGTAAGCGCTTGGCGATGCGCTCCCTCTCGTCTTTCGGGAACGACGCGGCGTGCCAATCGTAGAATCGAACCAAGCCCACGTAATTTTGCCAGCGAACTTCGTCGTACATCGTAATAATATCGTCCCCCACTTGTTCGCGGCGCAAGGTCGAAAGCATGGAAAGGTTGGCCTCGAGATGCAGGAAGCGCCGGGGGGAAATGGCCGACGTGCACGACTCTTCGTGCTTTCGGTAATAATAAATTCCCTCGCAGAACGCCACCTTCCGACTGCGCAAATAGTGGATGCGGCAGGTATTGTCGTCGCTGTAAAGTCGGAACGAAGTGTCGTAAGGATACTGTTGGTGGAGCGAGCGCCTCACCATGTAAAGGCCGTGAAGTTGCCAGGTTAGCGAGAGTTGGAAAGCTCGTTCGCCGTCCAGCACCTCGGTCAGTGGCAACGGCTCCGGGTAGAATTCCTCGCGGCCGTCCCGTTCCCAGTGCTGCAACAAGCGCAACACCACGCAGTCGGCGTCGGGAACTTCGGCGAATCTCCTCACCGCAGACTGGATGGCGTCTGCCGAAAGCCAGTCGTCGGCATCCACACTCATGACGAATTCTCCCTGCGCCTTCTGCAAGGCAAGATTGCGCGCAACGGCCTGACCTTGGTTCGGCGATTGCTGCAACACGCAGAGACGACTGTCGGTCTGTGCGCGCTCCGACAAGATTGCGAAAGAACCATCCGTGCTGCAATCATCCACCGCTACGACCTCTATATCCGTATATGTCTGCCCGCACAACAGGGAATCCAAGGCCTTTTGCAAGTAGGATTCCGCGTTATAGACCGCCATCAGGACGGAGACACGTGGGCAGGTCATCGGCGAAGGAATAGGTGGGACAAGCGCTGGACGAACTGAGATTCGCGGGACAAGAAGCGCCAAGTGATGGCGACGGAAGCGCACAAGCAGGGCAAGCCGATGCCGAACGCGAGCCACGGGCTCCCCACGAAGGCGCTGACAACTGCCGACAACAACAGCAGACTCTGCGGAAGAATGAGGCTGAGCGTGGCCATGCGCATCCGGTAGCCATAGCAGCAGCCATAGACCAGACCGATAAGAAGGAGGTCGAACAACGCCGCGGCACTGAACGCAAGACCCGCGCCCACAAGACCATTCTTGTGATAACCGTAGTACATAATGCTCAGGAATACGATGTTATAAATGCACTCCATGACGAGATAGACCATAGAATGGCCCTTGGCCAACGGCGCGTAGGCAATGGGAGTTGTGATGGCCTTGAAGAACATATAGAATACTGCGCACTGAGCCATCGGTACAATCGCCACGAATTCCGAGGCATAAAGCAACTGAACTATCCAAGGCATGAACAGCACAAGTACTATCAAGAGCGGGGCCATCAATAGGACGCAGACGTCGATTTGTTGGTTGATGAGGTGGTTCATGCGCTGACGGTCGTGGTTGACCGACGAGAGACGCGGGAAATAATCTGCCTCCACGGCCACGAACACCATGCCGGCATAGGTCACAATCAAGGCGAAGCAGGCTTTGTAAAGTCCTATCACCGCCTCGTCGTGGAGACTTTTATAGACAAAAGAAGTAGTCATGGCTCCCGCCACAGCCGCCAACACATAGGGAATGCCCACGCGCACAAGTGGCCAGCCGGCCCGTAACATGTCGGTCGAAAGCGGACTGACCTTGTAGGGATAGATGCGGACGGTATAATAAAGATGTATAAGCGCTTTGGCCCAGCCGCCCAACAACAACGACAGGACGACGCCACGAACGCCCAACAAGAAATAGACGGGAACGGTGGTAAGTAACGTGGTGACGACAATCGTCGCCTCCACCGTGGCCACGGTCCGCAGACGTCGCAGGCCTTTCAATATGGCGCATTCGCCCGCTTCTATCGGGAGCGCCGCCACAAAGAAACTAAGGAGGACGATTTCCCACCGGTGGTCGTCGCCGGAATGAAAGTAGAAATCGTTCACGATGGGCAGCAAGCAGAGGCAGACACATACGCTCAACAGGGCCGACCACAAACACCAAGTGCGGATAACCCTCACGAAGTCGCGCAGCTCGTCTTCGGTCCCTTCCTCGAAAAGCTCCGAAAGACGACGAACACACGAAAAGGAGAGACCGAAGTTAGTGGCGGAATAAACGTTGTCGGCGATGTTTTGGAAAATGCCATTTACGCCTATGCCGAATGCGCCAAGTATGATGCTTGTGAGCTTGTTGCGCACAACATCCATGAGGATTTTCAGGCCCTGAACGCCACCGAATATGCCCGTGTACTTGAGTACATGGCCATAATTGTCCTGCATTGATTTCTCTCGGCTGCTCATTCGATAGTTGCATAAAAAGCGTACAAAGATACAACAAAAAAGCGAGACGGAGGGTGTTTGCTTAATAAATTATTGTATCTTTGCGAGAAAATGGGAAGAAAACGGATGAGAATATTACTCGTCGGAGAATACAGCAACGTACATTGGACCTTGGCCGAAGGCTTGCGAGAACTGGGACACGAGGTGAACGTGGTGAGCGACGGCGACCATTGGAAAGGTTACCCACGGGACATCAACCTCCAGCGCCGCTCGTTGGGGAGGCTGGATACGCTCAAATATCTCTGGGACATCCGACGCACTTGGCCAAAGCTCGCGGGCTATGACGTGGTGCAACTCATCAACCCCGTATTCCTCGACATTCGGGCGGAGCGGATTCTCCCTTTCTTCCTGCGGTTGAAACAGCAGAACGGCAAGATTTTCCTCGGTGCTTTCGGCACCGCAGAGGGAGCAGGAAAGGTACCGCGTGCCGGGCTTGAGGCAGGTGGCGGCATCCTCGCGGGAGGTCTGCCATTCGTGGGCACACTCGGCCAGCGAAGCGGGAATG
>JABUUA010000068.1 GCA_021443405.1 Bacteroidaceae bacterium | reverse complement strand
ACCTCGTAACCCTCTGCCTCGAACATCTGACGGAAAGCCAGACGACCAATACGGCCGAAACCGTTAATTGCAACTTTAGTCATTGTTTTATAAATTTGTTATAGTTAATAAAAAAGATTTTAGCCACAATTACAATAATGAGCACTCTTGCACGCCGCCATCAGCAGCCCCATAAGGAGCAGGAAGAAAGTTTTTGTGTAGGTCTTGCTCATTCTTTTCTTTGTTTCTACTGCAAATTTACAAAATTCTTTTTATATTTGTACCCATAATCGACATAAATTTTAATTAAAAGTTTTACGTTATGGCAAATTTTGTACAAGAGTTTAAGGAGTTCGCCCTCAAGGGCAATGTCTTCGACATGGCAGTCGGTGTAATCGTCGGCGGCGCTTTCGGTAAGATTGTCGGCAGTTTGGTTGATAATGTCATCATGCCTCCCATCGGTGTTGTGTTGGGTGGTGTGGACTTCAGCGACCTGAAGTGCACGCTGAAAGATGCAGTCATCAACGAGGCTGGCGAGGTCACCTCTGAGGCCGTCACCCTCAACTACGGTGCCTTCATCCAGACGTGTGTCGATTTCCTGATTGTCGCCTTCTGCGTATTCCTGCTCGTCAAACTGGCCATGAAGCTCACAAAGAAACAGGAAGAAGTTCCTGCCGAGGAGCCCGTAGCACCCGAACCCACGGCCGAGGAGAAGTTGCTGACCGAGATTCGTGACTTGCTGAAGAAGTAATCGTCGGCAAACCTATACCAGTGAGACTGCGACGCTGCGTTGCGGTCTCACTTTGTTTTGTTCCGAATTATATACACGCGTAGGCGTACACAATCTGAGTATTGCGCACAGTTCTACGCCGAATACTCCTATAGCCTCGGGCCGACACTTGTCGCAACGACCAATGGAGGTTCAACACAACTTAGCACATCTTATACCCAACAACCACAACACACGACCTATTAAGATATAATCTAATAGACAATTGACACTCTGCAAAAGTATTTTTCTTTCAAAATCCTTTATATATTTAGGAAATTTCGCTATTTTTGCAGTGCGTTGCGGTGCAAACTGCGCGCAGACATAATTGGAAGCGTTGGCTTTTATTCCATCGAGACGAATCTGGACAATTCATCAGTAAATTGGAATAACAAGATTAACGTTCCCTCTTGGTACGATTGTATCCTTCACCGGATTACATACGCCAAGAGCGTGAGCCGTTATTTGTTATCTATTTACTGGGCAGTCCAGAGCCTTCTCGAAGATAACAAGTCAATTAGGCTCACGCTTCCCTTTATGCCTCAACCAAACACTTACCTGTAGTCTGTTGAGCCGAAGACTACCGAACAAAAAAATGTATGAAGAAGGCAATTATCGTAGGAGCGGGACCTGCAGGCTTAACAGCCGCCTATGAGTTACTACGCACAACAGATGTCCATCCCGTCGTTATGGAAGGGTCGAATGAGATTGGAGGTATTTCTAAAACCGTTGAATACAATGGCAACCGTATAGATATCGGAGGCCATCGTTTCTTTTCTAAAAACGATACGGTTATGCAATGGTGGCAGGACATAATGCCATTACAAAACAAACCGTCTAAAGATGAAATTTTATTAAACATCCCCGTAACATTAGAAGAAGGGAATGCGAGAAGAAGGGAATGCGACCCAGAACAAGACGACCGTGTCCTGTTGCTACGTCATCGTGTCTCGCGAATCTATTACCTTCGCCACTTCTTCAGCTATCCCATCTCTTTAGCGTGGCAAACTTTTGCAAACATGGGACTGCTCCGCACGATGAAAGTCGGCGTCGGTTATCTGGCAACTCTCTTTCACAAACTACCAGAAACGTCGCTTGAGAATTTCTACATCAATCGATTTGGAAAACCACTATATCGCATGTTCTTTGAGGATTACACTGAAAAGGTATGGGGCATTCATCCATCAAAGCTCGGTTCGGACTGGGGCAGCCAACGAGTAAAAGGTATTTCCATCATAGCACTCATCTTAGATGTGGTCAAGAAGAAATTTAGGAAAGCCAATGGGGTAAACCAGAAGGATGTAGAGACTTCTCTCATTGAGCAATTCATTTATCCCAAATATGGGCCTGGTCAACTGTGGACAATCGTTTCCGGTGAAATAATCGAGAAAGGAGGCGAAGTTCTTATGAATTCGCCCGTAGAGAAAATCAACGTTGTGGGCAACAAAGTCGTTTCTGTCGTCGTGAACGGAGATATTGTACCTTGCGATTATTTGATTTCGTCAATGCCAATCAAGGATTTAGTCGCATCGCTTCAAGGCGTTGATGTACCTACAGATGTGCAAGACATTGCTGCACACTTGCCCTACAGAGACTTCATCACCGTGGGATTACTTGTAGACAAAATGAAAATCCGCAACACGACAAAGATAAAGACTTACGCGAATCGTGTTCCTGACACTTGGATTTACATTCAAGAACGCGATGTGAAGATTGGCCGTTTGCAGATTTTCAACAATTGGTCTCCCTATATGGTCTCGGATTTCGAGAATAAAATTTGGATTGGCTTGGAGTATTTCTGCACGGAAGGGGATGAAATGTGGAACGCAAGCGATGAAGACTTCATTAGCATGGCGATAGAAGAACTGGTCAAAATCGATATTCTTGAAAGCAAGACGGATGTCGCAGACAGTGTCCGCATCAAAGTTAAGAAAGCATATCCTGCGTATTATGGCAGCTATTATCAGTTAGACAAAGTGCGTACATTCCTCGATAGCATTGAGAATCTCTATTGCGTCGGACGCAATGGACAGCATCGCTACAACAACATGGACCACTCCATGCTTTCTGCCATGGAGGCGGTGAAGAATATCAAAAACGGAGTGACGTCAAAAGATAATCTATGGTCGGTTAACACAGAAAACGAGTATCATGAAAGCAAATAGTATCTTACAAATTATTAAGAACGGAAATCAGAAGGAGCAGTTAAGGTTGTTATATTGCATTGCTCTTTTAAACCTCACTGTAATATTATTGATCTTTCGTATCAATTGGTTGATAGATAGCCCAACATATTATAGCGCGGGAACGCTTTTCCTACATGGACAAATCGATGAAGTCAGAACGCCAGTCTATTCAATCATTTGTGCTTTGGCAAGCTGCATATCCACATATCATGTGTGGGTAATAGTGTTCCTTCAATGCCTTTTATACCTTCTTTCAATCGCATACCTGTACAAATTATCCACGTTCTTTATTCAAAAGAAACATTTACAATTTATTGCCACAGCTGTGTATGCATGTCTTCCTTGCTTTTCTGCATGGATTCTCTGCATACTAACAGAGTCTATTGCCTTATCTTTAGCGATTATCTTTACGTATTACATACTGAGGTATATACGTTTCAGCAAAATAAAAGATGCAGTGATTAGCAACACACTGTTTGCAGTGTTATTGATGTTACGACCATCTTTTATTTTCCTATTGCCCATACTAATAGTGTTGTCCCTAATATTAATCATTCAGAAAAGAAAGCACTGTTTCATTAATCTATGCGGCCTACTGATTGTATTTGGCTTTTATCTCTCCTATTGTTATACATTCAAACAACAATATGGGGTATTTTCAACCAGTAGTGTAGGGTATGTAAATCAAATAGAAATCCTTCGCAGAGGCCAATTACTTGATTATTCAGAATTAAACTCATCCACTTTGCAGACTTGCAGCTATATAGATTCTACAGGTGTTCAACAATTGGACTCTTTCAAGATTAGGGACCTATCTACTACGATTGAAAAAGATAGAATCTTTAAGTCCTCTTTAAAGAACAATCAAAAAGAATACGTAATCTTAAACTTGCACAAATTCATTCATTTAGGTAGCGAGCCTTGTTTTCTTGTATATGCCAATTCAAGAATAGAAGTATTAGGAGGTTTATTAATACGTTCAACGAAGTCATTAAGCATCACATTTATGATGATGTATGTTATACTTATCATTTACATATTCCTGTTGTTCAAGAACATCAAACAAGGTAATATGCCATTACTTTCGGCATTTTTATGGTTGTATATTATAGGGATGTTTGTCACGGCTATCGCTGGGGCACAAAGTGACTACTCTCGTTTGATATTACCATGCACTCCTTTTATAATTATTTGCTTCTTCCAATTATGGGACAAGTTAATAGAGTTCACACCCAAAGATGAAGTATTAGAATAACATGAGTGACTTGATTCGACAAATATTGACAGAGAAATCTGACAACACCCTACTGCAACTCTTTCGTTATACATTCGTGGGTGGATTTGCTTTCCTCATTGATTTTGCATTGCTGTATGTACTGACAGAGTATGTACATTGTTATTACATAGTATCAGCCACGATATCATTCTTGGCGGGACTATTAGCAAACTACCTATTGAGCAAAGTATGGGTGTTCACTCAATCGCAATGTAAGAACGCCAAAATTGAGTTTCTGTTGTTTGCGGTGATAGGTCTCGTCGGACTACTCTTGAACGATTTACTAATTTGGCTTCTATCCAACTTTATCGGTTTATGGTATATGTTGTCTAAAATCATCGCCACAGTCATTACCTACCTTTGGAACTTCTTTGCACGCAAATACTTATTATTTTCTCGTAAGTAGTATTATCTCTATTCAAAGTTGAGCTTGTGGTAAATATGGTACGGAGTAATCGACACGCGGAAAACGGACGGCCTTTCGTTAATATATTGCAAAAAACTCGGCATAAGCATCGGTCGTTCGGAAAAAATCTGTACCTTTGTTGGTGAAGATGTCGGCGCCTCATGCGCCACACCACGTATTACGAATCACTGACAATACAAAAATAGAACAAGATGAAAAAGTATTTGATTGCAGCCGTCGCCTTGCTCGTCACGAGCAGCGCCATGGCATTGGACTACGAGCCCAAGCAAGGGATGACGTGGCAGACCTTTCTGGGTCTCACCACTTCGCACATCAAGAACACTCCCTACGAAGGGAAAGTGGGCGGCACCGCCGGATTCAAACTGGAGTACACACTGCCCAAGGCTCACGGAACCTACATCAGCACAGGCGTTGACTGGATTATGAAGGGCGGCAAGTTTCAAGACGCCGCCGACCCCGCATTGGCTGAAATGGGCGTTGACGGCAAGTTCACTTCTCGTCTTCACTATATCGAGATTCCCGTCCGCGCAGGTTTCCACTACAACCTCAACCGGGAGTTTGGCTTCTTTGGCGAGTTCGGTCCCTACTTCTCAGTGGGCGTTGGTGGCAAGAATGCCCTCGACATTGATGCTGACGGACCCGGGTTCCGCGAAGTGGAGAAGGCGTTGACCCACAAGGCATTCAAGGACGACCAGAACAGCACCCACACACAGTTCCAGCGCTGGGACGCCGGTCTTGGCTTCCGTGTAGGCGCCGAATATAACCAGCACTACTCACTCACGCTGGGTTGCGACTGGGGCATCACCGACATGTATCGCGACTCTTACCGCGACATCATGCATCAAGTCGGCTTGGGCAAGGCGCACAATTTCGCCTTCATCATGGCGCTCGGCTACCGATTCTAATCCACCTTCACCCGATATCGATTGAGGCTGCGATGCAAGTCGCGGCCTCAATGCGTTTCAGACATACGGACGTCTCGCCTCAAACATACGGACGTGTGAGCTCAAACATACGCATGTTTTAAGCCACACGTCTGAATGAATCAGCTCAGTCCTCCGCATGACGATTCAGACGTGCCAAGAGAAACGCTGTCGTTTCATCGGACTTCGATTTCCATACTCTCCCACATCCGCCAAAAGCCTTGCGGGTGCGTACATTATTTTCACCGTGAAAATTGGCGGGGAAATCTTTTTTTTGTACCTTTGTGGGCATAATTTATCGAGCCACAAATTATGCAACAGAAAATCATTATTCTCGACTTCGGCAGCCAGACGACACAGCTCATCGGACGCCGTGTGCGCGAGCTCGACACGTTTTGTGAAATCATGCCTTACAACAAGATGCCGCTCGACGACCCCTCGGTCATCGGCGTCATCCTCAGTGGTAGTCCGTTCAGCGTCTACGACCCCGAGGCTTTCCGACTCGACCTCGAGCCTATTCGCCAGCGCTACCCGATTCTGGGCATCTGTTACGGCGCACAGTACATCAGCCACACCAACGGTGGTAAGGTGGAACCCGCAGGCAGCCGCGAATATGGCCGCCAGCACCTCACCTACATCAACCGCGACAACATCCTTTTCCAAGGGTTCGACGAGAACTCGCAAGTGTGGATGAGCCACGGCGACACCATTACGCGCATCCCCACGGGTGCCGAGGTCATCGGTAGCACAGAGACGGTGGAGAACGCCGCTTATTACCTGCCTTCGAACCACGGAATCTGGGGTGTGCAATTCCATCCCGAGGTGTTTCACAGCATCCAGGGCACGCTGTTACTGAAGAATTTCGTCGTGGGCGTCTGCGGCAGCCGTCAGGACTGGAGCGCCGACTCGTTTGTGGAGACCACCGTCAAGGAATTGAAGGAGCAGATTGGCGACGACCGCGTCATCCTCGGCCTTTCGGGCGGCGTGGACAGTAGTGTGGCTGCCGTCCTGCTCAACCGAGCCATCGGCGACAAACTTACCTGCATCTTCGTGGACCACGGCATGCTCCGCAAGGACGAATTCACTAACGTGATGCGCGACTACGAGTGTCTCGGTCTGAACGTCATCGGCGTGGATGCCTCGGAAAAGTTCTTCAGCGAACTCGCCGGCGTGCGGGAGCCCGAGAAGAAGCGCAAGATTATCGGCAAAGGCTTTATCGATGTGTTCGACGCTGAAGCACAAAAGATTAAAGACGCCCGCTGGCTGGCACAAGGGACCATCTATCCCGACCGCATCGAGAGCCTCAACATCACGGGCAAAGTCATCAAGAGTCACCACAACGTGGGCGGTCTTCCCGAGAAGATGAATCTGAAGATTTGCGAGCCGCTGAAGTGGCTGTTCAAGGACGAAGTGCGCCGCGTGGGCCGTTCTCTCGGCATGCCCGAGCACCTCATCACCCGTCATCCTTTCCCCGGTCCCGGCCTGGCCGTGCGCATTCTCGGCGACATCACGCCCGAGAAAGTGCGTGTGTTGCAGGAAGCCGACGACATCTTCATCCGCGGTCTGCGCGACTACAAGGTGAAGTTGAGCGGAGAAGACGCCCGCCGCGTACTGGCCGCAGGTGTTCCCGCCGATATGCAGGACGGTGAGATTGAGGTCAGTCTCTACGACCAAATCTGGCAAGCCGGCGCCATCCTGCTGAGCGATGTACGCTCGGTGGGCGTGATGGGCGACGAACGAACCTACGAAAATCCCGTCGCACTGCGTGCCGTCACCAGCAGCGACGCCATGACTGCCGACTGGGCTCACCTTCCCTACGACTTCATGGCCAAGGTTTCCACCGATATCATCAACAAGGTGAAGGGCGTCAATCGTGTTTGCTACGACATTTCGTCAAAGCCGCCAGCAACCATCGAGTGGGAGTGACCCCGTCGTTTTGAAATTCTGAAACAGAACTCGCCCTCTCGGAACATCTCCCGAGGGGGCGAGTTTGGCAAAATAGCCTTACGAAGGAGGATGGGGTCTCTTTGTTTACTGAGCGCTTCCTCTTTTCCCGGATTGTCGATTATTTCTTCTGCAACTCGACCAGTTTCAGAAACTCGTTGCGCAGCTGGGCTTTCTTTTTGAAAGCGCCGGTGTAGTAGGTCACTACCATTTCTCCACGGTTGCGAACGCCGCGCATTGTCTTGCACATGTGCTGGCCGCTCATCAGAATGGCCATGCCGCCTACGTTGCCGTCAAGCGCTTCGGTGAGCATCTCCACGATTTCGTGAGCCAGCCGTTCCTGCAATTGCAGTTTCGCCGCGCAATAGCCCACCACGCGCGCCACTTTGCTTATGCCCAGGATGCGACCGTCGGGATTGGGCAGATAGGCGAAATAGTAGTTGCCGAAGAACGGAAGAACGTGATGTTCGCACATGGAATAATAGCTGCCCGTGTCGAACACCATCTCCTCGCTGTGTTTTGTGTTCTTGAACGTGGTGATTCGAGGTTTCTTGTCGGGGTCGTAGCCACGGAAGATTTCGGTCCACATGCGCACAATTCTATCCGGCGTGCCCAGCAGTCCTTCCCGGTCGGGATTTTCTCCCACCGCTAACAGAAGATTTCTTATTGCAGTTTTAATATCTTGTGTGTTTGTAGTGATAGTGTCCATTTCGGGTGATTAAGTATGTAATCGATTGTTGCGTCTTGATTTTTCTGATTAGCCACAGGGTCGCCGGTGTCCATGGGCTGGAGGCGATATTCTCGGGCCGTGAGCGAGTCGAAGGGACTCATGTCCTGTCCGTAGTACACGACTTTCAGTTCGTCGAAAGCGTCCAGCCGCAGCACGGCTCCTTCTTTGGGCGAGCAAGTAATCCAATCCATTGTGACGCCGTCGGGCAAACGGAGTGTCCCGTTGGTTTCCAAGTGAACGGCAAAACCGTCCTTGTGCAGCAAGTCGGTCAGCAGCGGCGTCAGTTGCAGCACGGGTTCTCCGCCCGTGATGACGACGGTGCGCGTGGGATATTTCCGGGCCTCGGCCACGATTTCCTCTTCCGATATCTCCACAAATGTTTCGTGCTGCGTGTCACAAAATGGACAGCGAAGATTGCAGCCCGCCATACGGATGAACACGGCGGGGGTGCCGGTGTAGCGACCTTCACCCTGCAACGAGTAGAAAATCTCGTTAATCCTCATCTTGTTCATAAACTGCAATATTCCCCTCGCTCTCCTGAACTTCCACTTT
>JABUUA010000067.1:11869-20743 GCA_021443405.1 Bacteroidaceae bacterium | reverse complement strand
TGAACTGATAATGAGATGAATAATGTTCCTTGTGCCTAAAAGTATATAATTGCCTAAATTTTTGAGAGATGAGTGTCGCCTGTCAAAAAAAAGCCCCCTCGCTGACGCGAGAGGGCTGTAAGGGATTGGGTTTTCGGGGGTTATTTCACCACCATCTTGTGGCCGCCTTGGATGTAGAGACCGCGGGCGGGCTTCTGGATGCGACGGCCCTGGAGGTCGAAGATCAAGCCTTGGCGCTGGGCTTCACCCGCAGTGGTGCTCTGGATGCCGGTGAGCACCTCCTCGAAGGCCTTGAGCACGGGCAGTGCGTCGGCCTCGGCGCTGCAACCCCATACGGTGGGGTCGAAAGCAACCACACCCTGCTGCAGAGCAGCGAAGTTGCTGCCGTCGTAGTTGAGGGTGGCCTGCGGACAGGCGTTGGTGGTGAAGTTAGCCACGTTGGCGTAAGCGGTGTTGTCGGCGTCGGTCACCAGTTCCACCACGGGAGCGTTGCTGCTGACTTCACCTGCATAGTAGGCGTTGGTCACCTTGGCGTCGCCGGCGTTGGTGCGGCCGAAGAGACCGCCGCAAGTGCCGTCGCTGAGGATGTCCACCTGAGCAAACACGTTCTTCACCTCGGTCTTGCCCTCGAGCGAACCGGCGAGGCCGCCCACGATGGTGCCGCCGTTGATGGTTCCAGCTGCGAAGCAGTTCTCCAGGGTGGTGGTTCCGCTGTAGTGTTCGTTGCCGAGCTTGCCGGCGAAGGGACCCATGGCCTGGCTGCCGTAACGGTCGTAGCGAGCGAGCATGTCGAGGTCGTCGGACATGTTGCAGCCGATGATGCCGAGGTTCTTCACAGTTCCGGCGAGCACGCCGAAGACAGAGTTGAAGTATTCGCCTGCGAGCGTGTGGTCACCCTCGTAGCCGGCGAGCACGTGGTTGCGGCCGTCGAAGTGGATGTAGCGCTCGTAGCTGCGGCCCGACTCGTTGCCGGGGCCGTTGAGCTGCGGCAGCTGCTTGCCCTTGAGGTTGATGTCGGCGGTGAGGGCGAAGTAGTGAGTCTCGCCCTGACGCAGGTAGGTGTGAACCATCAGGAGGTCCTCGAAGTTGTTGATGAGCAACGGGTCTTCCTCGGTGTCGCCGCCCTGGAGGTCACGGATGTCGAAGCGCATGGTGGCTCGGTTCATGTCGTAGGTCACGAGGTAGTGGTGTGAGGGGTCGAGAATCCACTTGCGGTCGCCTTGGAAGCGGTTGGCGTGCGTTTCTTCGCCGCTCTCCACTTTCAGCTGGTCGGTGGGGTTACCGATTCGGCCCTCGCCCCAGTTGTCGTTGAGCAGCCAGTGGTCGTTGTAGAAGAAGGTGATTTCGCCGCGGTCAACGCCGTTGGCGAAGACGATGCCGCCCTGGTAGATGCCGTTGCCCTGGTGGGCGATGATGTTGTTGACGGCGCCGTCCCAGCTGCGGTCCCAACCGTGGTTCATAAGGTTGCCGACGGCATAGATCTGGCTCTTGTAGAGCACGTCGCCCACGGGCTTGCACACGATGGTGCTGTCGGTGAGATTGATGGTGAACTCCCATTCGCCACCGGCGGTGAGGAAGTGACGGTCGCCCGTGTCGAGGGTGAGCTTGCGAGGAGTGGGATCGTCGGTGAGCCAGCGATTCTCGTCGTTGCGGGCCGACATCCAAGTGTCGAAGTACTGGAAGCTGACGAGCGAGCGGTTGCCGGCATAGACGCCCATGTTGCCGTAGCGCTCGTCGCGGAACTTGCAAGTGCCCTTGTAGGTGCCGTCGGCCTGGCGGCGGAGCGGGTTGTTGACGCTGCTCCAGTCGTCGCCTTCAACTCCTTCCACACCACCGCGGACGTAGATGACGTCGAGGTTGGGGTTGCTGCGCACTTTGTCGATAATCTCCTGAGCCTGCTCGTTGGTATAAGAACCGTCGTAGCAGCCGGCGATGTACTCTTCGGCCTCGCTCATCATGGCGTTGGCTTCTTCGTTGGTGATGACGCCGGCCTCGAGGAGCTGCACGGCCACGGCATACATGCCGGTGTTGTCGGCGCCGATGAGGTTCTTTAGCTCGGCATAGAGCTTGATGTTGGTGTTAATCTTGTTGTAAACCGCCTTCATGTTGGCAATCTCCTGCAACAGCGTGGCTTTGTCGTTGGCCAGCACCAGTTGGTCGAGCGCCTCCTGGAGTTCGTCTTTGTAGCCCGCATAGAAGATTTCATCGCTGTAGAGGTAGTTCTGAGCCTGAGCCTCGGCCTCTTCCTTAATGCCGTCGATGGCCTCTTGGTTGTCGCCCATGTACTTCATGGTGATGTGGCCCACGACGGTCCATGAAGAACCGTAGTTGCCCTCCATGTTCTTGCTGCGGAAACCGATGGTGAGTTTGCCGTCCTCGCCCACAATGCCATAGACCTTGTTGACGTAGCGACCGGCGGCGAAGGCCACGCTGGCGCCTGCGGTAGAGTTGGGGAAGGCGATGATTCGGCCGTCACGCTCGTGAATCTGGTCGTAAGGCCAGCTGTCGCTGGGCAGCGTCTCTTCGGGGTTGTAGCGGTAATACGACTGGAAGCCCTCGAGGGTGGTCCACTGGTCGTGGTAGATGTTGAGGTTGGTGGGGCTGTCGTTGCTCTCGACTTCGATGGCGTCGTCCACAGCCTTCATCACGTCGCGCGACAGGTCGTTGACGTAGATTTCCGAGGTGGCGGGATGGTCGTAGAGCTTGTCGCCCGAGCGGTAGAGAGCAGGGATGGCGAGCTCGTAGATTCCCTGCGGCATCTCGGTGAGCGTGACGTTGACGTCGAAGTTCTGATACTCCCAGAACTCACCCACGGTGTAAAGCTTGCTGTCGCAGTTGCAGGCAATCGCGCTTCCCTGCCATGTCACGCTCCAACCAGCGTCCTGGAACGAACCGTAGTTCATGTTGGCGTTGGGGATGAGCTCGGTGTAGTCGCGACCTTCCTCCACGGTGTTCTTGATGGCGGCGGCGAGTTTCTCACTCACCCACTTCTCCTGAGCGGCGAGTTCCTCGGGAGTCAGCGTGCGCTCCTCGATGATGCCTCCGAACTGGTCGCTGTTGCTGCCGAAGAGGTAGTCGGCGAGTTCGTCAGCGTCGTCGCAGTTGAGTCCCTCGGTCTGCGGAATCACGCTCTCCACGTAGTTCACATAGTGGTTGTAGGCCACGCGGCTCTTCTCCATGTCGTAGTAGAGTCCCATGGCGGTGGTGTAGGCGGCCTCCACGGCGGCGTAGTCGGTGGCGGCGTTGAGGTCGGCGGTTGCCTGCTCAAAAGTCTCCATGAGCGACGTCTGCACCAGCGCGTCGGTGTAGTCCTTGAGGTTCTGCTTCAGGTTGGCCTTCAGCATGTCCGTAGCGTCGGCAGCAGCGCCGTAGTAGGTGAGGCGCCAGTTGTCGGCAGCGGTCCAAGAGTAAGCCTTGCGGTCGTTGCAACGAATGCCGATGCGCAGTGTGCCGTCGGTGACAGCGCAGAAGAGCGACAACTCATAGTCGCCAGCCTTGAAAGCGGCGTCGGCGTAGTGAACTCCGTCGGGGAAGAACTTGCCGTCGCGCTGAGCGTCGTGGTCAGAATCCAGCTTCTCGCTGCGGGCGCCGTCCATGAGGTCGTTGTTGAGTTTCCAGTAATTGTTGGCATAAACCTGCGAGGTGCGCAGTACCTGAGCGTCGTCGGCGAGGACGGCTCCCTGATAATGAGCGTCGCCATAACCGGCGATACGGTGCAAAGCGTTCACCTTCACCTCGTAAACACCGTTGGGAAGGTTGGCAATGTCCTGATACAGGTCGTAAGAAACGGCTTCCTGACTCCACATCTCGAAGATGTTGCTGTCCCAAGCCACGTTGCCGCCCGTCCAGCCTTCGGCAGCAGCACTGGCAGCGCCTTCGAAGGTGGGATTGACAATCAGACCCGTGGCGTCGTAGGGATTGTCCACGCTTCCGCTGATGTGCGTCTCGATGTATTGGCGCTCCAAATCAGCAATCTGTTCCTGTGCGGCCTTCAGTTCCTCGGCGGTGCTGTTCGTGTTGTTGTACACAGCCTTCACGCTCGTGAGGTCGATGCCGGGATAAGCCGCCTCGCTGGCAGCGATGGCGTCGTTGAGTTCCACGGCAGCCGCGTAGGCTTCCACCTTGATGATGTAGGCCAGATAGTCGGTCTTCTTCACCAGACGCCAATCGACAT
This sequence comes from Bacteroidaceae bacterium, assembly GCA_021443405.1. Lineage (GTDB taxonomy): Bacteria > Bacteroidota > Bacteroidia > Bacteroidales > Bacteroidaceae > Physcousia. The sequence continues at coordinate 16,569 of JABUUA010000067.1, read as the reverse complement.
TGTCCTCAGCGGTGCAGTTGGGATAGAAGATATCCTGCTCAATGTCCTCGCGGTTGCGGGGAACACCCAGATAAAAGTCGCGGTTCTGCTCTTGGAAATTCCAGACGGGCTGCAGCGTTCCCGTCTTCACACGCAAGGCAGCGCCGTTCAGTTCCACGTTCCAAAGGGGAGCGCCGTCACCATAACCGCGGTTCTGTCCCGGCTCCTCGTAGTCGCTGTAGCAGATGTCGTTGTTGCTGAGAGGAATCCACATGAGGTCCCAACGGCCCGACTGATTGGCCACGGTGTAAGTGCGCAGGTAGTAGTTACCCTCCTGCCAGACGCCGTTCAGCTTGTACTTCTGGAAATAAATCTCCAGACCCTTGTCCGTACGGGCGGCCGTACGCACTTTCCAGTGGTCGTTACCTCCGATGGGAGTCTCGCCTAAGAAGGCTTTGCCCTCCTCGTTCCAGAGGTAATAGGTGTCGCCGACACCTTTCTCTTCGGCTGGCACCATGTCAGAGGCAGGCGACAGCACCGGAGCGGTGGGGCGGGTCCACTGTGCGCTCACTGCCAATGTGGCCAGTGAAGCGAGAAGGAAAGAAAAGATTTTCTTTTTCATACAGTAAAAGATTTTGTTAGTAAAATATGATTTTTTCTCTGTTCCGTATGTAAATGCCACGCTGGTGACGCGCGTCACGCACCGCGGTGTCGACCTTCCGGCCTTGCAGGTCGTAGAGAGGAGCGGGGCGCTGTGGGTCGTCGGGTCGCTGCTTGTCGCCGATGGCGGGCAAGCCGTCGGGGAGCGTGGTGCCGAGATATTCGGCTTGGATGGTCTCGCGGAAGGGGTTGATGTGGATGCGGTAATAACCATCGTCACCCATCTGCCACTTGAAGTCGTTGGGGTTGTTGTACACCACTTGGCGGGCGGTGAGGATGTTGGCGTCCATGGAATAGGGTGAGAGCGTCTTGGGAGCCCAGCCGAACTGACCGTAAATCTTGAAGCGGCGCGCCTGTTCATTGTTAGGATAAGCGGCGAGATAACCCGTCCATTCCCACTCCTCGGGATTGGCGATTCGCTGTTTTAGTTCCTTGCCCAAATCGAGTTTCCAACCATTTTGCTGGCCGTCGGCCGTGCAGCCGCCCACAATCCAGCACTCATACCACGGGGTGAAAATCTCACCTTTCAAGCTTAGCGTCGCGGGGTTGACCGTGAAGCGGTAGTGGTCGCTCTCGAAAGCCACATGCCAGGCGGCGTTGCTCTGTCCGTAGGTAGCGGTATAGGTAGTTCCCGCCGTCACGATGGTGGCGTCGTCAACCTTGGGCTTGCAATACTTGGTGGTGGCGGTGGCTGTGGCCTTGTTGGCGATGTAGAGTTCGCCGGGCAACAGACGACCGTGGTATTTGAAAGTGCCGTCGAGGAACGGTTCAAGCAAGGCTTCGCCACCCGGAACGGCGCTGCCTGAGATGTAGAGTTGCCCTGCCACGGGCTCTCCCTGATAATCTTCAGAGTCAGACGACTCGTTGTCGGGACGACCGACCGCCACGGGTTCCACCGGCTGAGGCACGTCGATGTGGAGCGTGTGGGCGGCACCCGCGTCGCCTTTGGGAATCACCACGGTCTCGGCGCCCAGCACTTCCACACGCCACACGCGCTCGGTGGGCATTCCTTCGAAGGCTCCTTGGCGGGCAAGAATCTCCACGGTCACGCCCGTTGCATCCCACGTCTGGCGGAAACCGGTGGTTGTGTACTGTCCGTTGCGGTATTCTTGGTTGTCGCCCTTGTCCTCGTAGAGCACTCCTTCTCCGTCTGCTCCAGGCACTACTTTCAGCACAATCGTGTCAGGCGTCGTTTGCACGGTTCGCTGAGTCGGGTATTGCGGAACAATGGCGCCCGCGCGGAAGAAGTAGGGAAATTCGTCGGTGGTGAACTGGTCGGCATAGATGCGGCCGCCTTGCTTCGGTTCGTTGCGACTTACGTCGTACCAAGTTCCCTCGGGCAACCATATCTCGCGGCGGCTGACACCGTTCTGCGAGGGAGTGTAGATGGGAGCAACGAGGATATCGCGACCAAACATATATTCGTCCTCGTAGTGGTAGGCGAGGTCGGATTCGGGGTAGTGATAGTAAAGGGGACGGCACATACCCACGCCGGTGTCGTAGGTTTCGCGCGCGGCGGTGTAGAGATAGGGGAACAAACGATAGCGCAAGCGCACAGTCTCGAGCAGTTGTGCGTAGTTGCTGTACTTCCAGATGCGGCGCTCCAACTTGCTGTCGTTGGTGGCGTGTGTGCGGAAGATGGGAGTGAAAACACCAAACTGCAGCCAGCGTTGCATGAGTTCGGGGTCGTTGTTACCTCCTTGATGACCGCCGATGTCGTGACCCCAGTAGGTATAGCACACGTTGCTGGCCATGCTTGTGAAAGGAATTTCGTAGGCCAGTGTGCTCCAGGCAGCAAAGGTGTCGCCCGAGAAACAGATGGGGTAACGGTGACTACCGAGTCCGCCCCAACGGTGATAGATAACAGGACGTTCGGTCGTGTGGTACTTCTCCATGTCGGTGAAATAGACGTGGTTGAGCCAGAAAGTCTCGCCGAGTCCTTCTGTATAGGGACTGGTGAGCCATTGTTGCCAGTCGAGCCACCAGAAATCCACGCCTTCGGCCTCGCGCACCCGCATCAGATTCTTGAAGAACGACTGGTAGAACGTGTAGTCGTCGAGCTTCCAAGGTATGTTTTCTCTGTAGTCGGCGCCATAGCCCAGTTCCGCCTTGATGGCGTCGTAGTTATCCTCATACGAGGCAATTCCATCGGCGGGATGCAGGTTAAGCGCTGTGCGCAGCCCGTGGTTGTGGAAATAATCAATGAGATTTGTGGGATTGGGAATAAGACTTTTGTTCCAGCTCCAGCCCGTCCAGCCGCTTTTGTGCCAGTCCATGTCCATAATCATCACGTCGAGCGGAAGGTCATTGGCCTCTATCTCGGAGACGAGACGCATGAAATCGCTCTGCGAATATGCCCAGTAACGGCTGTACCAATAGCCGAAAATATACTTGGGAGGCAAGGGAACGCGACCGGCCACCTTGGTCCAGTCGCCCAAGGCGCGCATATAGTCGTGGCCGTAGCCCATGAAATACCAGTCGGTCGCCGCCTTGTCGGCAGGTTCTTCCCACCATGGGAAGCCGTCGGCATTGTCGGCCAGGGCGAAGGTGGTGCTGCCGTCGCCCCGCTTGGTGCACGGTGACTCATCGACAATAGCCCAACCGGCCCGCGAGAGTAATCCGTGCTCCAACCGGTCTCGTTGCCCGTCGCCCCAAGCCGTATCGAGGGTACGCGTGGTGCCCAGCAAATTCATGGAATCGTCTTTACCCGGGTACCACACGACGGTTTGTCCGTTCAGTTGGAAACTGATTTGCAGGTTCTTGGTGCTTTGGTCTGTGGCCTTGGGAGTGGAACCCAGCAGGTAGCGCAGTTCGAGCGCCTCGGTGCGGATGAAGAGATACCCATCCTTGGTCTCTGTTGTGAACGCGGGAACGGGCAGACGACGGTTCACCACTGCAAAGGTGGCGCGGTCGTCAAACGTGCGCGTGGCGCTCACCTGTATGCGTATCATCTCAGGCGTGAGCACCGTGAAGCGCACGTTGCCTGAGGTGACCATCGCCTCCTCTGCAGCCTGTCCATCCCAGCCGTTGTAGGCCGAGACGGGCAAGCTGAGCGCGAACAAAGTCGCGAGGAAACAGAGAAACAGATTCTTCATTGTTGTTTGTTTACCATACGGGCTTGGAGCTTCAGCACGGCGTCGTTGACGTGGTCGTAGAATTCCACGCGCACTTGATACTTGTGCCCAGGCTCAAGGTGTAGCAGACAGTTGGAGGTGGTGGCGGTGTGGTCGCGCCAGTCGGCCATCACTTGCCTATCATCCACGAACATGCGGTAGCCGTCGTCACCTTCCAACACCAGGAATACATCCTGCGGTTCGGTGACTTTGATGGTGCTGAGGGCGCGCAGCGAGAAGGCCTCGGCCTTGACGCCTTCAGCGGGAATGTCGCGAGTGTTCAGGTTGAGTTGCGCCCAGTGAGCCGTCGTTGCGGGCTCGCCCTCGAGACGTTCGTTGTTGAAGAACGTGACGTCGAAACCTTCCCGACCGTCGGCGGTGCGGAAGAAACTGGTGGACAAATCGATGATTTGCATGTGAGGTTTCTCATCGAGGGTGCGCAAGAAGCGCTCGCTGTGCTCAGGATTGCTCATCTGCTCCATGAGGACGAGAGGCAGATTGTCGTAGAGGGTTCGGAAGTGGGCGAGAGTCTCGTCCTGCTTTTCAGGGTGATAAGCCAGTCGCAACGGCGTTGCCTCGAGGTAGCCGAAGTTCTCTGTATAGACCATTCCGCAGTCAGCCTGCTTGAAGTCGGCCACAGCCTGATGGATACGTTCCAACTTGGCCTTGAGGCCGTCAACGAGGTCGTTACCGTCCGTCAACTCGAAGACCACCTGTGTGCCAGCGTTGCAATCGACCTCGGTGCTAACGATGGCCTCCAACTGATAGCCGTCGTAGGTCACGGGCACTTCTTGGCCGTCAATGGTTACTCGACTGGGTGCTTTCTGACAGGGCAGAGCAAAATGGTACTGACGGCGGGAGAGCATGTCTTTGTAGGCTCCTTTGCGAGGAGCGACATTCACGGTTAGCGTGTGGCCCTTGCGCTCGTAGCTGAGGCGTGTGGTGGCA
>JABUUA010000067.1:3997-11785 GCA_021443405.1 Bacteroidaceae bacterium | reverse complement strand
ATATAGGGCTGGTCAGTGCCCGTAAGGTTCTTCACTTTTCCGTAATATGGAAGAATGCTGCCGGCCTTGACGTAAACGGGATACTCGTCCAGATTGAAGGCGCGCTCCACAACTTGGCCGCCTTGGAGCATCGTGCCCGTGGCGTATTCAATCCACTGGCCTTCGGGGAGCCACACCTTGAGGCGGGCAAAGCCGTCGGTCTCGCTGACTGCCTCTGTGACGGGGGCAATCATCATCTGGTCGCCAAACATATATTGGTTACGGAATTCGTAAGCCTCCTTCGCTTCAGGGTAGTCGTAGTACATGGGACGGCAGAGCGAGAGTCCGGTCTCGTAGGTCGTGCGCGCCATAGTATATATATATGGTACGAGCGCGTAGCGGTCGCGGATGACTTTCTTAAGGCGGCCTTGCGTCACTTGGTCAAAGGCCCAAGGTTCTTTGTTCAGTGTGGCGTCTTTGGTACTGTGGGTGCGGATGATGGGCAGGTAAGCCCCCATCTGCATGGCACGGGTGTAGAGTTCGGCGGGTACGCCCGAGTTGCCTGCCGCGTTCTGGTGGCCGCCGATGTCGTGGCTCCAGTAACCGTAGAGAACGTTGGAGGCCGTGCTGTTGAAGTAAGGCAGGAAGTTGAGGCTCTCCCACGTGATGAACGAGTCGCCGGAGAAACCTATTTGATAGCGGTGATTACCAAGACCACCCCAGCGATGGTAGAGCAATGGACGCTTCACGCCGTGACGTTCCATGTCGCTGAAGAAAATGTAGTTGCACCACCATGTATTGCTCAACTGAGGGATTTTCTTGTCGTTGAGCCACTGCTGCCAGTCAATCCACCAAAAATCAACGCCTTCCTTGATGTATGGATGCAGGTAGGTGTCGAAGAGCGCCCGCACGTATTGCTTGTCGCTGCCCAGCCACTCGCGCGTCTCTCCGTCCTTCATACCTATCTTCTGGCGGAACTCTTGGTATTTTTTTTCAAAGGGCCGAACGCCGTCGGCTGGGTGAAGGTTCATGGTCGTCTTGACCTGATGAGCATCGAGGTATTGCAAGAACTGTTTGTAATCGGGGAACAATCGTTCGTTCCAGTCCCAACCCGTCCAGCCACCGCCAGCCTGTTCGCTGATGGGATGCCAGTCCATATCGATGACCAGCACGTCGAGCGGGATGTCGTTCTCCTCGAAGTTGGTGATGAGGTCGCGGAAGTCTTGGTCGCTGTAGCTCCAGTATCGGCTCCACCAGTAGCCGAAAATGTAGCGGGGCGGCATGGGCACGCGGCCTGCAAACTTGGTAAAACTTTGCAAGGCCTGCTTGTAGTTGTGCCCATACGCCATGAAGTACCAGTCCTGGGCACCGTCGTCGCTTGTGCGCTCGGTCACCCAGTCCCAGTCCTCGCTACCATCGAACAGCAGCCCCTTGGAGTCGTCAATCAGGCTCCAGCCGTCGGTGGCGAGCAGTCCGTCCTCAATAGGCATGGGACGATGCTCGTACATGCTATTCTCCCCATTGTAGCCGTCGAGGGTACGATAGGTGCCTTTCAAATTGCCTTTTTGCTGGGTGCCGGGCTTCCATGTAAAGGGCATGCCCAACGACTTGGCGCTGGTGATGCTCAGGTTTTGGGCGCTGAGCGGACCGTTGTCCTTCATGTAAACAAGGCGGAACTTGCTGGTCGTGATGGTCACCTGCTTGGAAGTCTCCTTCTTGGTGTAGGGCACGTCGGCATACTCGCGGCACACGGCCACGAAGCTTTTGTTGTCCACAAACCGACCGTCCGGCGCATATTCCAGACGGATGGTGCCCTCGTCGATGATGGTGAAGCGCACGTGTTGGTCGCGATAGGCTTCGTCAGCGAAGGCGCCGAGGGAGGCAAAGGCGCAAATAGCCAGAAATAGTTTTTTCTTCATCATTAGTTTAGGTGGTTAGTTGTATAGGGGGGTATGCGTTCTTTTTAATAGGTTACCAAATGTCTTCAGGCTCGATAGGGTTATCATAAATCTCCTTGGGACAGTACTCGATATAGTCGATGTAGAACTCTTTTGTGGCGTCGCGAAGACACGACTTGAAGCGGAGGTAGTACGTTTCAGTGGGGTCCAGCGTCTGCCGCACGATGATGCGGCGCACGTTGTTGTCTTGATTCCGACTGGGTTTGCTACAGTCCCAGTAGCCTTTCGGCCCCTTCATGAAGCCGTTGTTGCGCATCTTCTTGTCCACCTCGGCGTTGTAGTCGTCGTTGTCATCCTCGTCGAGGGCCCAGCCTGTGGGACTTGGTTCGTTGCCATAGGAAGCGTAACGATAGAGACCACCGATGGTGAGGTCCATGGGAATGCCGGCAATGGGCATGCGCTCGCGGTCGGAACCGAAATAAATCTGGCATACACCTCGGTCGCCGTTGGCCAGCACCTTGTAGCGGATTTCGTAGGTGCCGCGCTTGGGAACGGGCGGCAACTTGAACGTGTAGTCGTACTGGCCCACACCCTTCAACTCATCGCCGTTCAGATTGTTCCAGTAATCTTTCCATGCAGCAAAATAGCAAACGGTCTTTGAATCCTTGTTAATCCACATGTTGTCCAAGTACTTAAACTTGTCGTCTTGTGGGAAGGCAACGTTCTGGTAGCGAGGTTCCATGGTGGTGTTGAGGCGGATGTCGTTGTTCATGGCTTCGGGGAAGAAACTCATCACGTCGAAGCGCAGACGGGTGGCCATCAGGTAATCTTGCACATCGGAGGTATAGGCCAACGGACCTTCGATGGGGTAAATCATGCCATTGACGGAGTTGAACTCGTTGAGATTATTGGCATTGTCGTAGATGAGAACACCTTCTTTCTCGGGGTTGCACGAGAGTTCGCGGCCAGTTCCTTGGCGTCCGTTGTCCAGTACAGGGAAGCGGTTGAGGAAGATGCCCGTGGTTTGTGACGTCCACATCATGCGTGCCGTCTCTGCGCTCTGGTAGATTTTGAGCAAGCGACGGCGGCCCATGGTGGTGTAGTGCTCCATAACAGGTATCGTGTATGCGCTACCTGAGCCCACGCGGTAACCGAATTCATTGACGTGGAACACCAGGCGGTTGTTGGGAATACGCATGGGCAACAGGTGATAGGTGACGAAGAGGTTGAGCAGATTGTTCTCGTCGTCGTAGTGCTCGTCCGCCTTTCCGTCGGGGTAGAAATGCTGGTTCTGCAGCCAACTCACAACGTCGTCCACGGTGATTTCTGCTGGTGACTTACCCAATTTTTCCTGCCAAAATTTGTCAGGCTCTGCGAAAAGTGTGAAGCCGTAGCGGCGATGACGAGGAATGTAACAAGTTCCGTCCTTCAGACTGGCCAGTCCGTTGCCCGGATAATTGTCGATGCGACTGGTGACGTATGCCAGTTCATAGGCCTCGTCACGCTTCTTCGAGAGCGTGTCGAGCAGGCCACAAGCTTTCACGAGCATGGCCATCACGCGATAGTCGGAGTGGCGTCCGTCGATACATTCCTGCAACATCTGCCCCATGCTTATGTCGCTGGGGGCCACAACAGTGTGTACTTGATGTATGACACCATTGCTGCAAAGGATGTCGCGGTTACGAAGGTCGACGAGGGCATCACCATTCACGAACACCGAGTCGGGGTCGTCGGCCCGAACAATGCTCAACTTATTGTCCTTCATGTTAGCCAACTGAAACTCGCCGCCTTGCAGTGGAAACTCCGACGACTGGTACGTGGTTACGTTGCCACCATCGATGATGCTGTTCATCACGATAACTTGGCGGATGCTGTCCAGCATGACGGAGTCGGTGAAGGCTTCCCACGAGGGTGACGCGATGAGTTGCTTCGCCACAAGCGAGTCGAGATAGGCATGAATGGCCTCGTTCGTCGGCGCAAAACAAGTGTAATGACCGCGGGCCGACAACAGTTGGCCTACGGTAGATTTGCTCAGGATGCTGACGGGCACTTGCTGCAGAATGGCAGTGTATTCGCTGTAGTCGGCATGATTTTGCAAATAGCCGGAGATGGTTTCTTGCGTGAAAACATAGCGATCGCTCATGTCAATCTGCTCTTGGCACCCTACTAAGGCCCCAACGACAAACAGTGAGCATAGCAGCTTCTTCATGGTATGTTAGGTTAGATTCTCGCTACAAATTTATATATTATCTATATATATGCCAACGATTTGTAACGAAATAGTAGTGGTTTAAGTAGTACTTTTATATACTATCTTATTGAAAAACAACTACTTTTTTAGTATGACACGTAGTTGTTTTAGTAGTACTACGTAAAGGGTATAAAGGTGCTATTGACCGATTTTCAAGATGGCTTCTTCGAATTGGTGGCGGTCAACGACGGCAGCATTACGGTTCTTTACACGATAGTTATAGACCGTACTCAACGAGCAGCGCAGGAAGAGCGCAATCTTTTCCGAGTCCGCGATACCCAACCGAATGAGGGCAAAGATGCGTAACTCAGTGCTGAGGCCGCCGTTACTCTTGGGTTGCAACTGGCATTCGGGACGTAACAATCGATTGAAATCCTCGATAAAATCGGGGAAAAGTGAGAGGAAGGAAACATCGAAGTTATGATAAAAGTCTTTCACTTCCTGGTCCACCTGCACTGAGTTCTTGATAGCAGTGAGCAAAGAGTCCATATTTCGTTCCTTGCCCACCTTGAGCAAGCGCTTCTTTTGTTCCTCGAGTTTTTCGATATACTCCGAACACAGCGTCAGGTAACGGGCGATGTACACGTCCTTCGTTGCGTTGGTGAGACGCAGTTCCTCGTTGAGTTTCTTTTGCTCAATATTCAAGGCTTGCAGATTTCCGTTGGCCTCCTCCAGCATTTTTCGCGTTAGACGTAGTTTCTGGTTCTGGCGGCGCAGTGCCACAATGCCTAAAATGGCCAGTAAGGCAGAAGCCACCGCCACAATGAGCGCCGTGATGATTTGACGCTTGCGAGTGGCATAATATTTTTGATACGCCGCATTGACCATGGGGAATCCTTGGTTGATTTCGATGGTGCGCAAGCGCAGGTTGGCAGCTGCAGCGTCCATCAAGGAACATTCCAGGTAGGTGTAGGCACGGTCGAGGTCGCCCTCGGCATAGAGCATTTCTGCCAGTCGACGCAGCGAGATATAGTCGCGTTGCGCATTCTGTATGTCGGCGATAGCCGATTTGGCCAAGTGCAACTTCACGGCTTCCTGGTCGCCCGTGCGATGGTAAATCATGGCCAAAAGATATTCTGCAACCGCTTTGGTGCCGAGCGCCTGCTGGCAGGTGTCGCTCACGCTCTTCATGAAGGCGGCCAACTCCTCGAGTTGTTCTCCCGAGGCAATGATTTTATCGGCTTCCGTAAAGTAGTATTGCAGTGTGTCGCCTGGGCTGAGGCTGACGACGGAGTCGCGATAGGCCAGTTTCAGTTTGGTGAAGGCCTCTTGGTCTTCCGTCAGCGGTGCGTAATCGGCCATCAACTCGTAGATATGGCTGAAGACGCCAAAGTAGCGCATACTATCGGCGCTCGACAGATAAGCGTGGTCGATGTTCTCGAGTTGGTCCATGGCCATGTAATACATGCCGGTCTGACTGTAGGTGTCGGCGCGGTCGAGCAGGGCGATGTTCTTCCATAGTCGGTTACCGCTCCGTTCTGCTAACGTTCGTTCCTGCTCCACGTAGTAGAAGGCCGAGTCGGTGTTGAAGGTCCAGAGCTGAAGAAAAAGGTCGTGGCTGAGCCAAAAGCGCTCTTCGATGGTCTTTGCCTGCACCAGTTTTTGTTGCAGGTTGCGTATGCGTTCCTTGCGCACGGCGGTGTATTGCTCCTTGTGCTTGACGGTTTGGTCGAGTTGGTGCAATACGTCGTGCAGGGTGTCCTCGGCGTGGAGACAAGAACACCAGCAGAAAGCAAGCAGACATAGAATGCCTTTCATATCGTGGGGTTACAGATGTTTGCGCCCGTCCGTAATTAGGATGCCGCGGCAGTTGGCAGCGGTTGGTACGGGGCGACCCAGTAAGTCAAAGGTTTGTGACGAGCCTTTGTTGGGGACGACCGTCGCTTCGATGCGCGTGTACAGGGGGTCCAGTGCCTTGAGCGAGTTTAGCGTCTTATGGATTTGTATGAGCGCGTCCTGCTGTTCTGAAGGCGTGGTTGCCTCTTTCAATGTTTTCAGTTGCTTCTCGAGTTTCCCTTTATAATAGTTATTAGCACTTTCGTCGGCCAGCACCAACTCAGAGCGTTGCTCGTACCATGCCCGCGTGGCGGCAATGGCGGTGGGGTCGGCATCGCGGCGAATGACCTGCGCATTGGCGGCCCACAGTTGTTCCGCTTCGGTCATTCCCTCGCTGCACAGACCGATAGAGAGTTTTCCTCCTACTACAAGTCCGTAGAAGTGCTGGCGGTGTGTACCGTCCTTCAGTAGCTGGCTGGCATCCTTGTCGGTGAGTGTACCGGCCTTTCCGTCGTTGGCGATTGGGGTCAGCACGCTGCCAACGAATACATCGACAGGCCCGTTGTTACTGCAGTCGAGTTGCAATTCGTAGAGACCGTCGGTGCAGCCGCTTACGGTCTGTTCCAGCACAAACTGACCACCTTGCACGTGCATCACAGGATAGAAAATATTGCCCAAACCCGACGTCGCTTCGGTCTGGCTGTCGCTTGACAAGGTCCATCCGTGGAAACCGCTCTTCATGAAGTCGAGATTCTGGAACTTGAAATTCATACGTTTGCCGTTTCCTTTGTAGAGTATGGGCGCGTCTTGTTCCGTCGTGCTGGGGCTGCCGCCCTCCACGTAGGGCCAGTTGTTCTTGTCCCACAGCAGTCGATCCAGCATGAGCACGCGACCCTTGTCGGGATTCTGAGCATCATAGGCGTGGTACATAATCCAGTCCTGACCTTCGTCGTCGGTGATGATTTCACTATTGTGCCCAGGACCTTTCCAGCGGTCGTTAGCCGTGATGATGACGGTGCGGCTGTTGTTCAGCAACTGTTCTCCCGACTTACTGATGTAAGGTCCCATCAGGGAGCGGCTGCGTCCCACCACTGTCTGGTAGGTGCTCTTCACTCCTTCGCAGCACGATCCCGTGCTGGCAAACAGATAATAGTAGTCGCCGTGCTTGTGAATCATCACGCCTTCGAAGGCGGTTCCCGCAATGCGTTTGGCTCCTTTCCAGTTTTTGATGCCCAAGCCGTCCTCGGTGAGTTCGGTGATGTACAGACCGTTGAACGAACCCCAGATTAGGTATTTCTGGTCCCACTCCTCGAAATAGCACGGGTCGATGCTGTTCTCTACACCGATTTCAGTGCTGCGGAACAGGTGCCCCACGTCGGTGAATCGGGTGGGAGTAGTGGCCGTGGCCACGCCGATACCCGTGCGGCTGCCGTTGCCCCACAGCGCCGAGGCGTAATACATGATGTATTTGTCGTCCACGCGATTGACGTCAGCCGCCCACATGCTGTAGTAGTCGGTGTGCTGCTCGCCGTCCTTCACATAGGTGGTGTCGTTCCATGTAGGGCGGTTGAACACGTTGCTGACGTTGGTCCAGTTGACCAAGTCGGTGGATTTGCGCGTCTGGCAACCGGTGGCGTAGCAGTAATAGGTGCCGTCGGTGCCTTGCTGTACGGTGGGGTCAGGCGAATCCCAGTCGTACACGGGATTGGTGTATTTTTGTGCCGAGACTGCCATGGCGAGCAGCAGGGCGGCGGAAAGGATGGGTCTTCTCATTGTGTTGTAGTGAAGGTTTGGTTACTTTTGTTTAGCGGCGGCGTTGCCTTCGGCGACCCTGCTCTCGCTCGTCAAATCAAGCGAGTTTGTTTGCTCTCGCTTACTCGCATT
>JABUUA010000067.1:0-3903 GCA_021443405.1 Bacteroidaceae bacterium | reverse complement strand
CGGTGAGCTGGGTGTAGCAGTACCCCCAGACGTTGTCTGCTATGGCCATGAGAGCGTCAATCTGTCCCTCGAGACGCGCATAAAATTCCTCCAGCGAATGGGGAGGCTCGCCGTAGCCCCACGACTTTTGGTCGTTGCCCGTCTGCTGATCCTGCCCTTTCACCCATTTGATGCCGCCGACTTCGTCGAGTAAGTAAGGCATGGTGGGCGCGTCGTAGGTGGGGTAGTCGTAGATGTTGTTCTCGGTTCGCCGGTTGAAGCCCGTGTTGGTACGGGGAATGCCGGGCGCTTCGTTCGGAGTCTGGAACCATCGTTTGCCGTTGAAGATGGTTTCTTGCAGGCGTTGGGGGTCTTGCTCGTAGTTGTGTGTCGTCCAGATGTCGGTCTTGACGTGCACTCCGCCGCTTACGTCACACACGGGTCGCGTCGGGTCGAGCATCTTGGTGAGGTCATACACGTCGCTCACAAAACGTGGGAACTGCACACGGTCGGGCCACCATTCCTCGTTCATCGGCGTCCAGGTGACGATGGAGGGATGATTGCGGTCGCGCACGATTTCCTCGGTCCATTCGCTCAGAAAGTTGCGGGCCACCTCGGGATGATTGGCATTCATGCCCCACGAGGGAGCCTCGCCCCAGGTGATGTAGCCGAGGCGGTCGGCCCAGTAATGGAAGCGTTCCTCAAAGACCTTCTGGTGCAGACGTGCCCCGTTGAAGCCTGCCTGCATGGAGAGTTCTATGTCGTGTTTTAGGGCGTCGTCGCTGGGGGCGGTCCAGATGCCGTCGGGGTAGAAGCCTTGGTCGAGCACGAGACGCTGGTAATAGGGCTCGTTGTTCAGGTATACGCGGTTGCCCGCCACATGGATTTTGCGCATCCCGACGTAGGAGGTCACATGGTCCACCACCTTGCCGTCGGCGTTCTTCACCTCATAAGTAAGGTCGTAGAGGAAGGGGTGTTCGGGACTCCAGAGCTTCGGAGACTTCACGGGCAGCACGACAGTGGTGTTGTTCTGCGCCTTCACCGTCTTGGTGACCACCACCCGTCGGCCGTCGTTCAGTGTCACCGTCAGCGTACTACCAGCCTCGCTGTAGAAGGTGGGGTGGATGACGATTTGCTGCTGGTCGATGTCGGTGGTCACATGGGTGCGCAGCAGGGCACAGGCATCCACGGGTTCCATCCACACCGTCTGCCAGATGCCGGTGGTGCGGGTGTACATACATTCAAAGGGGTCTTTCCGGATGTTCTGTTTGCCAGCGGGCTGCATCTCCGTGCGTGGGTCGCTGTAGGCGTGCACCACGAGTTGGTGCTCCTGTCCGTCGCCGATGAAGGCAGTCACGTCGAAAGAGAACGATGTGCTGCCGCCGAAATGGCGACCAACCAAGCGTCCGTCGATGTAGATTTCGCTGTTGTAATACACCGCTCCGAAGTTCAACTTCACGTTCTTGCCTTGCCAGGCCGCTGGCATTTGCAGGATGCGGTGATACCAGATGTGGTTGATGAAGTCGGTGTAGCCCACGCCGCTGAGGCGGCTCTCCGGACAGAAGGGCACCGTGATGGCTTGTCCGAATCCTTTGCTGTCCTTCAATCCTTTCTCCAGTCCGCTGCCCACAAAGTCAAATTCGTAGGTCCACTGGCCGTTGAGGTTCAGCCATTCGGTCCGTTCGAACTGCGGACGGGGATATTCTGCACGAGGCAACGCTCGTGTCAGCGTGCTACAGAGCAGGAGCCCCACCGCCGCTATCAGCTGTTTACCGTTCATACGCGTGGGGTTTCTTAGATGCGCTCCACCTCAATCACCTTGCTGGCCCAATTGCCGTTCAGCGCAATCTCGATGCCGTTCTCCATCAGGAAGCGACCGCTGAAGGTGGCGCCTTCCCAGTGGTCGGTACGCCCGTCGCGGTTCACCTCGGTCAGGCGATACTTGGCATTGGCGTCGAGTCCGGCGAAGCAGAAACGTGGACGGTCGTAGTTGACGTAGTTGCGGAACTTATAGGCGAAGAAGTAGCCGCGTGTCTTGGCCTCGTCGATATAGAGTTCGCTCGCGTAGCCCTTTCCTTCGTAGGGCGAGAGGATGCGGTATTGGTCGCCCTGCTGTACGATGGGGCGAATCTTTTCCTTGTAGAGGGCGAAGGCATTCTTGGCAAACTCAAATTCCTTGGGCGTGAGGTCCGACGGTTTCATCTCCATGCCCAGACGTCCGGTCATGGCCACGTCGAAACGGAACTTCAGCGGAATCTGTCGGCCCGTCTGGTGGTTGGGGCTGGCGCTCACGTGCTGTGCCATGGCTCCGGCGGGGAAATACATGCTGGTGCCCCACTGGATGAACAGACGCTGCTCTGCATCGGTGTTGTCCGACACCCAGAACTCTTCGAAGTAGGGCATCAGACCGTAGTTGACGCGGCCGCCGCCGCTGGCGCAGCACTGAATCACGAGGTCGGGATATTTGGCGCGGATGCGCTCCAGCGTCTTGATGAGGCCGAGATGGTAATCGACATAGAGATGGCTCTGCTCGTTAGCCGACAGGTAGTGGCTGCCGAAGTTGGCAATTTCGTAGTTGCAGTCCCATTTGATGTAGTATGTGTTGGGGGTTTCTTTCATGATGTTGTCCACCACACCGAATACGAAGTCTTGCACCGCGGGATTGCTCATGTCGAGCACGAGTTGCGTGCCGCCGCGTCCCGTCTTGGGTTCCCGGTTGGGGTGACATACTATCCAGTCGGGATGTTTCTCGTAGAGTTCGCTCTTGGTGTTGGTCATCTCGGGCTCAATCCAGATGCCCCACTTCAATCCACGGTCGGCCGCCGCCTTCTCCAGCGCGGGCACGCCTTCGGGCAGTTTCTCGGTGTCGGTCACCCAGTCGCCCAGTGCACAGTCGTCGATGCTGCGCTTGTACTTGCCGCCAAACCAGCCGTCGTCCATCACGAAGAGTTCGGCTCCTAAGTCGCGCACGCCATCCATCATCGATTCCATGCCTTTTTGCGACACGTTCAGATAGACGCCTTCCCACGAGTTGAGCAGCGTCTTGCGCAGGTCGGTGCCGTTGTGCACTTTGTTATTCTTGCGGGCCCATCGGTGGTAACTACGGCTTGCGCCGCCCATGCCCTCGGTGCTGTAAGTCAGTGCCAGGCTGGGAGTGGTGAAGGTTTGTCCTTTTTTCAGTGTGTAGTGTGAGTTGGTGTCGTCGATGCCGGCCACCAGTCGGTGCACGGTTTTTCCTTGTGTGTCGATGGTCATGCGGAAGTTACCGCTCCAACACAGCACGGCGCCGATGACGCGGCCGCTGTTCTCCTGCGGCTTGCCGTCCAGCGAAACCATCATGTTCGGGCGGTTCATGTAGGCATTCTTTATGCCTGTGAGGTCGTGAATCTCGAAGACACCGGGATGCAACTGCTCCTCGGTGATGTAGCCTTCGTCGCCCCACGCTCCGTGTTCGTGGCTCACCCACGCGTTGCCTTGGCGGATGGGCAGGAAGCCACTGGCGTATTTCAGCAGAGTAACGGGCTTCTTCTCGTTGTTTTTCAGCACGCTCCATGCTTCTATCACATCGCAGTTCTGATAGGCGCGGTAGCAAACGTCCACGGTGAAGTCATAGAGTTTGTCCTTCAGCGTAATGGTATATACGGTGGCGTTCGCCTCTCGTGTCTCCGTGTCCGATACGTAAGTGAGTTCGGTGCTCATGTTGCCGTCGGCGTGACATACGCTCAGCGCCGTGACGTCGTAGTTGCCCCGACCGAAGGCGGGGTAGGCATCTTCCCACAGACTGTAGGCTTTATACACTTCCTCGGCATCGCTCACGCGACTGCCGTAGTAACTGATGTGCAATGGTTCTCCCGCGTCTGCCTTCAACAGCAGCGTGGTGTTGGGGGTGTTCACGTAGATGTCCTTGGCCATCAGACTGGCAGA
>JABUUA010000066.1 GCA_021443405.1 Bacteroidaceae bacterium | reverse complement strand
TCGAGCGAGAGCAGGTCGATGTTGCAGTCTTCATACACCACTATCAGTCGCTTGGCCTCCTGACTGTAGGCAAGGTGGGTGATGTGTGTGTCGTTGAGGTCGTGCATCGAGTCGTAGGTGCGCACGCTCTGGTCGTCGGTGTCGTAGCATACGAGGTTGTCACTCATCACGGCGTACACACGACTGCCTACGGTCACGTTCTGCGTGGCCACCCAATAAGCGGGGTACACGTTCCACTCCCCTATCCGGTCGGCCCAGGCTGTCAGGGCGGTGCATACTATGGAAAAAGTCAGTAAGAGTCGTTTCATAAAGGTTCTTTTGTCGGGTGGCGGGCGAGTTATCGGCACGGCGGCGCGCTCTCGGGAGGCCATCGCAAAGGTACGATTTTTTCAGTAACTATCAAAGGGTAACGGCACAAAGTTGGTGCTTCGCGCTCAATTCTTCTGCCCTAACAGGAACAAAATGCGGCGGCATTTGCGGGCGCGCAGCCAGCGACAGATGGCCCACGGGCCGTAGATGCCCAGCGTGAACGAGAGAAATGAATAGACCCACCAGGGGAAGTCGGTGAACTGATGGAGCACTTGCTGCGTGGCGACGTTGAAGTACCACGAGAGCAGGAATATCATATAATTCGTGCCGATGAGGTGGTCGAGTACTGTGATGCCGCGTCGCTCCAGCAGTTTCGCAAGTGCAATGGCCATGCCGATGCCCAGCACAGAGGCCAGTTTTTCGCCATACGTGTCCTCGGTGGTGAGGAACAGCGCGAGCCAGACCGCACCGAACAACAGGAGGGCCGCACTGTGGTCGAGGCGCAGGCAGCGGTCGATTTTCGGCGTGGCCAGACTGTAGAGTACGCCCAACTCGAAGTAAGCGCCCAGTCGCACTACCTCGCGCAGCGAGAAAAACGACGGGTAGTCCACATCGACGAACGGCAGCACACCGAACAAACCCACCAGCGCCAGCAGGGCGGCGACCAGCACGCGAGGGCGGGTACGCAAGAAATAATAAAGGAAATAGTTAGCACTCAGCAGCACGAAACTCATCTGCAAGAACCAGAAATAAGGCACCACAAGGTCGTCTTCGAAGAGGAGCGACCGCAGGAGAGCCTCAGTGCTGAACGCTACCCCATCGTCGGCCCACGCCGAGAGTAGCACGCGCGGCGCAAAGGTGAGGAGCGAGAGAACCAGAAAAGGAAGCAGCAACCGCCTTGCCTTGCCTCGGACAAAATGGAGCGGCCCCACGGAGGTGCGGGCGGTGTAGCACATGAGGTAGCCGGAAACGAACGTGAACAGCGGCATGCGCACGTTGAACATCAAGCG
This sequence comes from Bacteroidaceae bacterium, assembly GCA_021443405.1. Taxonomy (GTDB): domain Bacteria; phylum Bacteroidota; class Bacteroidia; order Bacteroidales; family Bacteroidaceae; genus Physcousia. Next base: position 7,558 of record JABUUA010000066.1, on the reverse strand, counting down.
GTAAACAAGCCAGTTGGTGCCGTTCGTACCGTCGGGATATTCGTGGAACGAGTGGCCGAAGACCACGAGCAGGATGCCTATGACCTGCAGGTAAGCAATGTGTTTGAGGAAGGGGCGGTCGCTCATGATTGCGTCAGGAACTCTACGAGTTTCTGGGTGGCGCGGTAGCGATGACTAATGTGATTCTTTTCGGCAGCGCCCATCTCGGCAAAGGTGAGGCCGCTCTCCACGGGAGCGAATATGGGGTCGTAGCCAAAGCCGTCGGTGCCGCGCAGTGCGGTCACGATGGTTCCCTCCACGATGCCCTCAAAGAGATGCTCTTCGCCACCATGAATCAAGGCGATGGCTGTGCGGAAGCGCGCGCGGCGGTTCTGCTCTCCCTGCAGTTTGTCGAGCAGGCAACGGATGTTGGCCGTGGTGTCGTGACTGTTGCCGTAGCCGTGCAACTGGCCGAAGCGGGCCGTGTAGATGCCCGGTGCGCCGCCCAGTGCGTCCACCTCGAGACCCGTGTCGTCGGCAAAGCAGTCGAGGCCGTAGTGCTCATACACATAGCGTGCCTTCTGCAAGGCATTGCCCTCAAGGGTGACGGCCGTCTCGGGGATGTCCTCGTGGCAACCTATGTCGGCAAGGCCCTTCACCTCGTAGTCGGCACCCAGTATCTCGCGTATCTCGCGCAACTTGTGCTCGTTGTTGGTGGCCATTATCAGTTGTCTCATGACTTATTTTTTAATTGTGTCGAACCCTTCACCGAACACACCCTCCACATTGCTTATGGAAACGAAAGCGTGGGGGTCGATGCGATTGATGATGCGGAAGATGTTGCGGCGCTCATAACGCTTGGCCAAGATGAGCAGCACACGGCGCTGCTCCTTGCTGTACCAGCCTTCGCCGTTGAGCACGGTGACGCCGCGTTCCACTTCCGTTCCTACGGCCTCTGCAATCTCTTCTTCTTTGGAACTGATGATGATGAACTGCACACTGCGCTGCACGGCATTGATGACGAAGTCCACAAACGTCATGCTGATAATCATGACCACGTAGCAAACCACCAGCGTCTCGATGCTGTGGAAGATGAGGTAGCTGGAGGCGATGATGATGAGGTCGAGGTAGAGCAGGATGCGTCCCAGGGAGATGTTGCGGTGCTTGTTGATGCACGAGGCGATGATGTCCGTGCCGCCGGTGCTGCCTCCCGCCATGAACACGGTGGCCAGACCGAAGCCTTCCATCAGACCTCCCACCACGCAGGCCATGAATTTCTCGTCTCCCACGAGGCGGATGAGCTGGCCGTTCTCGTCGGTGAGCAGCACTTGTGCATACTCGATAACCAAGGAAACTACCAGCGACGCCAGTATGGTGCGGAAAGCGTAGCGGGTGCCCATGATGAACACAGCCACGCACAACAAGCCCAGATTGATGAGCGTGTAGCTGTACGAGGCGTTGAAACCCGTGGCAAAATAGATGAGAGCGGAGATACCTCCTACGCCGCCGCTGGTAATATCGTAAGGCAGCATGAAGCAGGTGAAGCCGGTGGCATAGATGGCGAGGCCCGCCATAATCTGCACGTAGTCCTTGAAGGTCTCAAAAACTTTCTGCTTGGAAACCATAGTGCGTCAGGGTTTGTAGTGTGAGAAGCCCAGTCCGTAAACGCCTTCCACGCGGTGCTGGGTGACGAAGGCCTCGGGGTCGATGGTGTGGATGAGGCGCAGCACAGTCACCATTTCGTGCTTGTGTACGATGGTGACAAGCACGCGCATCTCGCGATGCTGAAAGCCGCTCTCGCCCATCAGGTAGGTCATGGTGTGGCCTGTGGCCTCACGAATCTTCTCCGCTATCTCGTAGTGATGGAACGAATAGATGGTGAACTGGATGTCCTGACGGCTACTGTTGACCACCATGTCTATGGCAAAGGTGTAAACGGCCAGCGTGACGTAGCCGAAGACCACCATTCTCCAGTCGTGGAAAAGCGGCCAGCAGGAGGCAATCACAAAGAAGTCGAGATAGAGGAGTACGCGTCCGAGGGAGATGTTGTGGAACTTGTTGACCAGTGCCGCGATGATGTCCCAGCCGCCCGTGCTGCCTCCCGAGAGGAAGACAATGCCGATGCCGATGCCGTTGAGCACGGCGCCCAGGATGCAGGCCATGGAGTCCTGATTGTCGCCAAGCAGTTGGAGGAGATGTCCGTTCGCGTCGGTCATGAGGTTTTGCCCAATCTCCAGATAGAACGAGAGAGCGAAAACGGCGTAGGCCGTCTTGAGGGCGAACTTCCATCCCAGTTGCCACCAGGCGATGGCCAGCAGCACCGCGTTCACCAACAGTATGGTGTATTGCATGGGAATGCTGCCGTTCGTGGCATACTGCAGTATGGCCGCCATACCCGCCATGCCGCCCGTGGTGATGTGATAGGGCAGTAAGAAGGCCGCCCATCCCACGTCGTAGATGGCCATACCCAAGTTAATCATCACGAGGTCCTTGATGAAATCCCAGACCTTTGAGTTGGTGAACAGCTTCATGAATGCGCGTTTAAGTGTCGGGGGACGGCGTGACCGTCGTCGTTTATTCGGGTTTAATCACAATGTTGATGATGCGGCCGGGTACAACCACCACCTTCACCACCTGCATGCCGGCAAGATATTTGGCCGACTGCTCGTCGGCGAGGGCGGCTTTCTCCATGTCGTCCTTCGAGGCATCGGCGGGGAACTCCATGGTGAAGCGCACCTTGCCGTTGAACTGCACGGGCATCTTCACCGAACTTTCCACAAGATATTTCTCATCGAAGGCGGGCCACTGGGCGTCGCACACCGTGGTGTTGTGGCCCATGGCCTCCCACAGTTCCTCGGCGATGTGGGGGCAGAAGGGGGCAATCAGCGCGGTCATCGGCTCCAGCACCTTGCGGCTGTGGCACTTCTGCTGCAGCAGTTCGGTGGTGGCCACCATGAAGGCGGGGATGGAAGTATTGTAACTGAACTCCTCGATGTCGGCGCTCACCTTCTTGATGAGCTTGTGGAGCGACTTCATGTTGTCGGCTGTGGGCTCCGAATCATCCACCTGCAACTGGCCGTCTTTGTCCCAGAACAGCATCCAGAACTTCTTGAGAAAGCGGTGACATCCGTCGATGCCGTTGGTGTCCCACGGTTTCGACTGCTCAACGGGACCGAGGAACATCTCGTAGAGACGTAGGGTGTCGGCGCCGTAACGCTCCACAATCATGTCGGGGTTCACCACGTTGAACATCGACTTCGACATCTTCTCGATGGCCCAGTCGCAGATATATTTTCCGTCTTCCAGCAGGAATTCGGCGTCGGCGTACTCGGGACGCCAGGCCTTGAAGGCTTCCACGTCGAGCACGTCGTTCTTGACAATGTTCACATCCACGTGGATGGGAGTGACGTCGTACTGATCCTTCAGGCCGAGTGACACGAAGGTGTTGGTGCCCTGGATGCGGTGAACGAAGTTGCTACGACCCTGTATCATACCTTGGTTCACGAGCTTCTGGAAGGGCTCTTCCTTCTTGCTGATGCCCAAGTCGAACAGGAATTTGTTCCAGAATCGGCTGTAGATGAGGTGGCCCGTGGCGTGCTCACTGCCGCCAACGTAAAGGTCAACGTTCTGCCAATAGTTGGCTGCCTCTTCGCTCAGCAGGGCGTCGTCGTTGTGAGGGTCCATATAGCGCAGGTAGTAGGCACTGGAGCCTGCGAAGCCGGGCATGGTGTAAAGTTCGATGGGGAATACGGTCGTCTCGTCGATGAGAGCCTTGTCCACAATCTTGCGGTTCACCTCGTCCCATGCCCATATCTGCGCGTTACCGAGAGGAGGTTCGCCGGTGGCGGTGGGAAGGAAATTCTCCACCTGCGGCAATTCGATAGGCAGACAGTCGGCGGGTATCATTTGGGGAATGCCGTTTTTGTAGTACACGGGGAACGGCTCGCCCCAGTAACGCTGGCGACTGAATATGGCGTCGCGCAGACGATAGTTGACTTTCACGCGACCGATGTGGTGTTTCTTCACGAAGACTTTCGTGGCTTGTATGGCTTCCTTCACGGTCAGTCCGTTGAGCACGAGTGCTTCTCCGTCGTAAGCCACCGCGGTCTTGCCGGCTGCGGGTGAGTTGCTCACGATGCCTTCTTTGGCGTCGTAGCTCTCCTCGCTCACGTCGGCACCCTCGATGAGCGGTATGATGGGGAGGTGGAAATGCTTGGCAAAGGCATAGTCGCGACTATCGTGTGCGGGCACAGCCATAATGGCGCCGGTGCCGTAGCCAGCCAGTACGTATTCGCTAATCCAAATAGGATTCTGCTCACCTGTAAAGGGATTGATGGCGTAAGAACCAGAGAACACGCCCGTCACCTTGTGGTCTATCATGCGTTCGCGCTCGGTGCGGCCTTTCACGTAACTTATGTATTCGTCCACGGCTTGCTTTTGTTCGGCCGTGGTCACCTTGGCGACCAGTTCGCTTTCGGGCGCCAGCACCATGAAGGTCACGCCGAACATAGTGTCGGCACGTGTGGTGAAGATGGTGAACGTCTCGTCGGTTCCGGCAATCTTGAACTCGACTTCTGTGCCCTCGGAACGGCCTATCCAGTTCTTCTGAGTCTCTTTGATGCTCTCGCTCCACTGGATGGTGTCAAGTCCGTCGAGCAGTCGCTGCGAGTAGGCGCTTACGCGAAGACACCACTGTCGCATCTTCTTTTGCTCCACGGGAAAGCCTCCGCGCACACTCACACCCTCGACTACTTCGTCGTTCGCAAGCACGGTGCCCAGCTCGGGACACCAGTTCACCATGGTTTCGCCCAGAAAAGCGAGGCGATAGTTCATGAGAACGTCGTTCTGTTGCTTGGCATCCATGGCCTTCCACTCCTCGGCGGTGAAGTTGAGTTCCTCGCTCTGTGCGGCGCAGAGACCCTCAGTTCCGTTCGCCTCTAAGTGGGCGATGAGCTTGGCGATGGGCTGTGCCTTCTGGCACGTGGTGCAGAAATAGCTCTCATACATCTGCTGGAAAGCCCACTGAGTCCACTTGTAATAGCCGGGGGCACAAGTGCGAACCTCGCGATCCCAGTCGAAGCAGAAGCCGATTTTATCCAGTTGCTCGCGGTAGCGGTCTATATTTTGGAAGGTGGTCTTCTCGGGATGCTGGCCCGTTTGTATGGCGTATTGCTCGGCGGGAAGCCCGTATGAGTCGTAACCCATCGGGTTGAGCACGTTGAATCCCTGTTGTCGTTTGAAGCGGGCGTATATGTCAGACGCGATGTATCCAAGGGGATGTCCCACGTGGAGACCCGCACCACTTGGGTAAGGGAACATATTGAGTACGTAGAATTTCTTCTTGCTTCCGTCCTCGGTCACGTGGTAAGTTTTGTCCAGCACCCAGCGCTGGCGCCATTTTGTCTCGATGTCGCGAAAATTGTATTCTTTTGCCATTTCTGCTTTTATTGTTTGATTTGCGTGCAAAGATACTACAACGCGCGCGAACTACCAAATATATTAGGGCAAATGCGCGTGGCGAGCCTTCGATTTTTTGCTGTTGTCGGACCTGCATCACCGCGGTGGCAAAATGTGCTTATTTGGTAAACCTGGTTGCTTTTCTTATTGTACAATTGACATATATCAAGAAAAAACATTTTTTTCTCACTTTTTTAGTGACGCATTTACACTTATTATCAAAATGTCTTTACCTTTGCAATGTCGAAAGACAAAAAGATAGGTATTAAGTTAGTTAAGGTAAAAAGAATTAGTTTGTTTAAGGCAAAAAGGTAGCACATCGTGAGATGTTTAGTTTGTCTAAGGTAAAAAGATTTGTGATTATTAGGTAAGAAGATTAACGAGCTTACAGCTCTGTAAGAGGAATCCTTTGAGAAAAGGGTTCCTCTTGCTGTTAAACCCGATTCGGTCATTAGGCCGTCCTGCGGACTCTTCGCATGCTTTCTGTCTCTGGCTTGCCCCTTCTGCGTCTCTCTGCGGTCACGATGGAACCCCATCGCTCCCTTATCAAGCCGCAGAAGTGCCCGCGCCATAGCTCAGAAATCAAGGCGAAGCCTAATTACCGAATCGGGTTTCCGAATCAGACAATAGGTTGTGTGGCCGTAGACAATAGGTTGTGTGGCCGCAGACAATAGGTCGTGTGAACGCAGACATTAGGACGTCCGCATCTTTTTTACCAGATGTCGGGCCCAGACGACGGCGGTGGCCATGGCCATGCGCGTGCCGATGATCCACAAACCGTTTACGCCAAAGGTGGCAAAGAGCAGGGTGTCCTCCACCATCGAATGGTTGAGCACCAAGTGATAACTAACCGTCCGCACCTCGTCGGGCGCAATCTCGCACTCATCCGCAAAGTCCTTTATGACGCCACACCCGTAGCTCAGGCCCACTATGTTGCCCACAATCCACAGGTAGGTGGCGTTGGAAGGGAGGCCATAGATGCGCATGAGGGGCTGCAGGGGACGCGCGAGTGTGTCCATCAACTTATAGTGGGTCACGGCATTTTTTATAATCAATATTATAAAGATGATGCCGAACATCATGCCCGTCAACTTGAGCAGGGAGAGGCTGGCCGCGCCCATCATATCCCAGAAACCGGGCCACGAGCGTTCGGTCTGCTCTAAGACCTTCACCTCGCCACCCGCAAACATGCCCTCCATGTCGGGCATGACAAGGTTGAGAAGAAAGGCCGCGGCAAAGGCCGCCACGAGACGAAGCACCGTGAGCTTCGTGAACGATGCCCCCAGATTTCTGACCACGGAGCCCTCGACAAGCAGTGCGTGGCACAGACATATCATGACGGCCATGATGGTTCCTTCGCGCAACGTGAAGGGCATGGCGAACATTGCGGCCAGTCCTGCATGGGTGCCGACGAGCGCTCCCGTGAGGAACGCCACCGCCGACTCGCCCGGAAGACCCACCAGACGCATAAGGGGATTGAGCCAGTCGGCCACATAATCGATGACGCCCACGTACTGAAGGATGCGGACGGCAAACGACACGGGAATCATGATGCGCAGAAGCCAGAGGGCCGTCCGCACCGTCCTTGCGAGCGATTCCTTAATTATGGTGGCGACGGCGTGCATTAGTAAGGGATTCCTTCGTTCTTATTTTCTTCGTATTGATAGGTGTCGATGAGCGCCGAGAGCTTTTCCATGGTGATGACGGCGGCGGCTTGCAGCGAGCGGCCACGCAGCAACGTGGCGATGAGGCGCGCCGAGAAGATGTCGCCTGTGCCCGAGAAGAACACGGGGACTTCGCGGTACGGAATCTGCATGTACTGTTGTTGCTCGGCATCGAAGCCGATGACACAGGGCTGCTCCCCTACCCTGCACGATGTGACCAGCACGGACTTCGCCCCCATCGCCAGCATGCGGTCCACCAGCGGCCGGGTCTCCCCGGCCTGCAGACCGGCGCTGTGGAACTCCGTCTCCGTGAGATAGCAAGCCTCGGTATAGTTCGGCAGTGCGATGTCGGCCAGACTCACCATGCGACGCAAGCGGTCGACGGTGTCGGCCCCTATGCCCGAGTAGAGACGGCCATTGTCGGCCATGATGGGGTCCACCACGATGATCTCACGCTC
>JABUUA010000065.1 GCA_021443405.1 Bacteroidaceae bacterium | reverse complement strand
TGGGGTCCCACGCGGGCAGACGGACGGGTTTCTGCTTCAGCATCCCGAGCACGGCAGACGTGCAGTAACGCTTGTTCACCACCACGCGGAACATGTATTCGCAGAACCATTCGTGCGTCATAATCAGGTGACCTTGGTAACCGTACGTGGCTCCCCAACTGTTCTCCACCTTCCACTTGGTGGGCTGTCCCTCGGCGTCGAGGTCCACGGCCATCAGCGTCATGGCGTGGCTGGAGCCAGAGTCGTGGGTCTCGATGCGCTGTTTCTTGGTCATGCCGAATTGGGTGCCGAGCAGCGATTCGTAGTCATAGTTGTGCACGTCGAGCAGTCCAGTCTTGCGATTGAGCTGCTTGCCCACATCGCAAGAGAAGTACATCTGGCAACTGTCCTTGAGAGAAGCGATGGCCAGCGGCGCGAGCTCTTCGATGGGAAGATTGACGTACAGCCAGTTGTGACCGTCGTAAACGTGGCGGTCCATGTCTATCTCATAGACCTGATGGAACGGACGACTGGGGTCGTTCATCAGCATCACATAGTCGCGCTGCAAGTCGTCGCCCTTGGGGCAAACGGCGTGATAGAACTCCAGCGGCGTGTATTTCTTCGGTTCTCCCAAGAGTTTTCCCTGCGCGTCGCGCGGAGCCCACGTAAACTCCTTCACGGGAGCGCCGTAGGCGAGTGTGAGCAAGCGGTAAACTTCCTGCAGTTGATTCACCTTGTAGGCCTCCAATTTCTCCACACTTATCCCCGTCTGTGCTTGCTCACGCAGGTTGATGGCAATCTCGCGGAGCTTGCGTTTGAGGTGACCGTTGAACTCGCTCGTGTTGTCGCTCACGTAGGTCTCAGCCATCACGTCGCTGGGAACGAGTCCGTACTTGCTGACGAGGTCGGCCACACCCGTGTAAGTGCCGCCGTCGGAGAGCGGGTTGCTCATGAGCCACTGCACCTGCCGGTTTTCGAGCGGTTCGTTGCGGGTGTCGATGATGCTCTGCAGAAAGAGGTTCGACTTCTCGAGCTGGTCATAGAAGAAGAGATAGACCTGACTGAAAGTGAAGTTCTTGGTGCCCAACTTCTTCATGGCCTGGTGGCGCAGCACGTTCAGACCCGTGAACAGCCAACAGCGGCCCGAGCTCTTCTGGTCGGTGATGCCGGTGTTGGACACTTCCACGCTGAAGTACGTCTCCTTGGTCTGCTGGTTGTTGGGAACGAGAGCGATGGCGTTGATTCCTCCCGCCTGCAGGGCGTTGCCGATAGCGCGCTGGGCGCCGGTGAGGGAGGTGGCGCTCTGCAACTGGGCGAGCACCTCGGGAGTGAGACTCTCCTGAGCGCTGACGTTCCACGCGGCGAACGTCAGGGCGATGGTGATTATTTTCTTCATTGTCTAACTTTTATTGCGGTTTCACGATTTCAAACCGAGCCGGCGTGTCGCCGTTGCCGAGACCGTCGCCGTTCACCGTCCAAAATCCATTGCCGGCACGACCGCCACACTGGATGGTGTATGTGCCCTCTTGCCGGGTGAGGGTGAAGGTGTGCCACTCGGGGTTATAGGGATTGAGGTCGCGGTCTTTCCAGAAGCGGCCCAGCTCGTTCAGGTAACGTCCGTCCTGCTTGTTCACAATCTTGTAGCGGCCCGTCGAGGGTTCGAGTTCGATGGTCCAGAGTTGTCGTTGGGGATTGATGACGTCGCGCTCGGTCTGGAACACGGGAGCGTCGCCCACACGGCCGGCGGCCGCCTGCGCGTCAGTGAGGTAACGACCGTTGCAAAGGATGAGGTAGTCGCCGTCGTCGATACTCTGCACGGGGAAGAACTCCCTGCCGTACTGGTGATGTTGCTTATATCCCTTCACCATGGCCGCCTCCTGTTCAGTGAGGAACGGCAGGATGACCGTTCCGCCCACCACGGGTTTCGCCTTCACGATGCTGCCCTCGTAGTTGCGGCTCACGATGGCCTTCTGCGCGCGGTCTACCTGTTGCAGCGAGCGGTAGTGGCCGATGAAGGCGACGGAGTCGTTGCTTTGCAGCGCGGTTTTCATCAGTAGCAACTGACAGGCCCGCTGGCCGACCAGTCCCATCTGCCTTACCCACGGACCGATTTCGGCCAGCATTTCGGGTTCGTTGATGCTGTCGGCGAGCAACATGTCGGCACAGGAACTCAGCGCCGACAACTGTATGAGCGCTTGTTCGGGCGAACTTTTCATTAGCTCGGCAAAAGTCTTCGACTCGCCGTCGCGACGCATGCCGTGGCCGTTGGGACCGAGGTCGATGTTCTGTTCGCAGAACAAACGGAAGAGGGGATGGCTGATGGGCATAAGTTCCCGAAGGGCCAGTTCCCAACTCTTGTCGGCGTCGTAGCGAGGCATGTTCCAAGTGTAGTCGGCAATGCTGAAGAGCGACACCTTCGAGGCCTCGGCGTATTCCATCGGGTTGGAGCAGAAACCGCTGACCAGGTCGGCGATGTCGAGGCCGTTGCCGTAGGTGGGGCCCATGAGCAGACGGCTCTGCACATAGTCGTTGACAGGCCAGTTGAGCCAGATAAACGCCTTGCGACCAATCTGCCCGTTTATCCACTCCATGTCCTCCTTCTGAATCATATCCACCACGCTGTTGCCTGTCCACATGATGCGGACTTCGGGATACATCGTAGCGCCTAAGGTGGTCAGGTAGTCGCCCGACGACCATCCTTTGTTATACTGTGTGGGGCAGAGGATGAGCGGGCGGACGCCTTTGTGCTTGCGGACGAAGTTGTCGGTGATGTAGTTCATCAGGCCGGCCTGCTTGTCGCCCTTGGCTCCTTCGCCCCAGATGTCGTCGAAGAAGACGGCGAACGTGCGAACGCCCAGGTCGTACATCGCCTCGAGCTTCCGGACCACAGCCGCCGAGTCGGCCGCATTCCACTGGATGTCGCCGCCGGGATGAACGGCCCACACAAACTGCACCTTGTTGCGATGGGCGGCTTCCACCAGTTCGCGCAGCTGGCGAGCCTCCGCCTCGGGATAAGGGTCACGCCAGTGAGCCCGGTGATACGGGTCGTCCTTAGGTCCATAGACATAGGTGTTCATCTTGTTGCGGCCGTAGAAGTCGAACTGGCGCAGACGGTCCTGATGACTCCACGGGTTGCCGTAGAAACCCTCGATGACTCCGCGGCACGCGACGCTGGGCCAGTCGGTGATGGTGCAAGCCTGCACTTGCGGCTGGTCGAGAATGCGCAGAAGCGTCTGCACGCCGTAGTAAGTTCCCTCCTCGTCGTAACCAGCCACCACCACGGCGTCTTTGCCAACGTGCAGGTAGTAGCCCTCGGGGTGCTGAGGGATTAATTTCTTGTAAGCCTTCACGGCCTTGTCGGTCCGCTCGCCGATGAGGAGCGGGCGCGACTGATGACAGTCGCAGATGCCGACGTTGTCCATCAAGAGTTGCACGGCGTCGGTGTCGGCCTTGTCGGCCCCGACGAGGTAGAACTTCTGGCCGTGGGCGAAGGCGACGTCGCCCCACTCAGCCTGTTGCGGAACGGGAGAAATCTCGGGTCGCTGGGCGGCGGCCCCTATGCAGCAAAGCGCTGCCACGAAAAAGAAAAGGGTTCGTTTCATGGTGGTTGGGTTAATTTCTTAGTGCTTTTTCCAAGGGAGTTTCGGCTCGATGTTCTTCTGGAAGTCGCTTCCGTGGGCCGCAAGATGTCCGTTGCGGTCGATGAGCAGGAAGTAGGGAATCTCCCAGATGCCGAGCTGCAGCATGACGGGACTCTGCACACCGAGGTAGTCGCAGTAGCTCTCCCACGGCTGTTCGGCTTGTCCCTCGCCCATCTTCCGCATCTCCGGCTCCACGTCCATGCTGCAGAGAATGCCCGCGAGGCTGTCGGGGTTGGCTTCCAGATTGTTGCGCATGGGGAAGGTGACGCTGCTGGCGCTGCCTTTCCAGTTGGCCCACAGTCCGATGAGCACCCACTTCTTCTGGCGATGCGCCTTGATGAGCGGCGTCAGCGGCGTCTTGGGCAGGAACTTGCCCACCTTGAGAAACTGCTTGGGTGGGCGAGTTCTGCTGGGGAGCAGACTGTCGCAACCCTCCACCTTCACTTGGGTGAGGGCCTGTGCGTCGCCGGTGATTTCAATGTGCTTGCGGTCGGTCGCGAGGAACGAGAGCGTCTGGAAATTGGGATAGATGATGGTAAACGTGTGCTGACCTTCGGTCACGTCCAGCGTCTTGTCGAACTTTCCTTTGTTGAGGTGGAGCGTGTCGATATCGACGAAGGCTCCGTCGGGACTATAGACCAGGAAATCGGCTTGGTCAAGCCCCGAGTATTTTCCGCTTAAACGCAGTTTTCCCTTGTCGCCACTGCAAGAGAGCAGCAACAAGGGAAAGCAGACGTATAGGATAGTTTTCAGGTGCATAGTTTCACCACTGTATCGGGGTCTCCGCCGCCCTTATGGGCGGGGAGGGCGTTACGGACTGACTGATTACTTCACCAGACCTGCGAGGATGCTGGCGTACTTCGTGAACTCCAGGTCGTTCTTGGCGCGGCTCTTCAGACTGGCGTCCTTCTCGAAAGCCGCCTTCAGACTGCTGGCCAGCAAGGTGGGGTTCTCCGTGCGGGCGGCCAGGATGGCGCGCAGATAGTCGGTGGTGGCGTCGCCCTTCTTGATGGCGTCGAGGGTCTGCGAGGCCGAAACGTAGTCGTTGTTGAGCAGTTCGGCCAGCGCCTCGGTGTTGGTGTCAGCCTTGGCGAGGTTGATGGCGGCCTGCGTGTAGTTGCCCTTGGCGATGTTGAGCGCGCCCAGCATCGAGTTATAAGTCTTGGCGCCACTGCCCATGGCGAGCAGTGTCTCCGCCTTCTGCACGTCGCCGTCGCGCAGAGCCATCAGCGCCTGGTTGGTGTTCACCTCAGGAGCGTTGTTGTTCACCTGCTTGGCCTTCTGCAGCCACTGGGCGGCCTCGTCGTAGTTCTGCTCGGCGTAGGCCAGACTTGCCAGGTTGTTGTAGGCGCGGAAGTCGTTGGGATAGAGTTCGATGATGCGCTTGTTCCAAGCCTTCTGCTCGGCGGGAGTCTCCACCAGCATGTTGGCGGCATAGACCATCTCCTCCACGCTCAGCTGGCGGGCGTCGGTCTGGTATTGCTCCAGAATCTGGTCGTCGCTACGACCGATGACCTCGTAGTTCACGATAAGGCGGGCGCGACGGAGCTCGGGCAGGATGCCGCTCTTGATGTCGGTGTAGATTTCGCTCATGTTGCGAATCTGCGTCTCACGCTCCTCGGGGTCCTGATACATCGACAGGACGGAGAGGATGACCTGCTTGTCCTGCAGATTGCTGGCGGCCACGAGCTGCTGGAAGCCATCCCAGTCCTCGGCAGTGTATTTCGTGTTGATGTCGGCGTCCATCTTCAGCTTCTTGAGCTGCTTGCTCAGGTAGTCGGAGCTGACGTCCTGGCGGCGCTCGGCCAGACGCTCGTTAATCCGGTAGGCACCGTCGGGCGAGGCATAGGCGCTCACCTCGATGGTCTCGAGGGCGCGGGTCTCCTCGTTGTCGTTGATTTCCTTCAGCACGGCCACGAGGTCCTTCAGGCTCACGCTCTGCAGCTCGCTGGTGCGGATGACGCTCTGTCCGATGAGGAACTTGATGTTAGCCTCCTGCTTCTGGGAGATGACGCGCTGGAAGTTGTCGGCGGCCAGGGCGGCGTTGTCGCTGTCGAGGCAGCGGCCCAGCAGGGCGCTAGTGGCGAGCACGCCGTAGCCAATCTTCACGTCGGGCAGACTCACCTGCTTCTTGCCCACGGCTGCATTGAAGCGCATGTAGAGGTCGCTCTTCAGCATCTCGTCGGTATAGCGGAAGTTCGACTTCATGTTGTAGGTGCCGCCGAGTTTGTAGTTCACGGTGGTGGCGTTGCCTTCCACCTTCTCGCCTTGGAACGTAGCGCTGTTGCCTACTGCCTCGCCGCCGGCATACTTGAGCACGGGGGTGCAGGTGACCACGGCTTTCTTCTTCAGGTACTTCTCGGGGAAGGTGGCGCTGATGGTGGCGGGCACTTCGCCGCTGATGGCCACGAGGGGAGTGGGGGTCACTTTGAAGTCGTCAGACGACAGGGCGCCCAACTTCTTACAACTTGTCATGGCCACGGCAGCAACCACTGACAGGAAAAGGATTTTCTTCATATTCGGATGATAAATTGTTTTGTTTCTGCAAAGGTACGAAGAAGAGAGAGAAAATGCAAGTTTACTTGCAATTTTCCCAAGTTTGCAATTAAGCGCGCGCAAACAAGCTTGCTTGGTTTGCCGAGCGTGAGCAAACTCAGCGAAGCAACTGCCGTCTCTCTTTTTGACGTCGCGGAGGGCGAAAAGTGCTCACGCCATAGCTCTGAAATCAAAGCGAAGCCTAAGGACCGATTGGAGGCGGCGGAGTCACTTCGCCAGATTCAATTGGCAGGTCAGTATCACTGTGCGACCGATGAGGTGGGAGTCGAAGGTGTAGCGGTCGGTGGCGGAGAAGACGGTGTAGGTGTAGTGGCGGGTGTTGAGGAGATTGTTGAGGGAGAGGCGCCAGACCATGCGTTTCAGTTTGAGTTGGGCAGAGGCGGAGAGCAGATGGGCGTTCTTGTGTTCGTTCGCCGTATACTGACTGCGCACGAAGTCGTAGTTGGCGCGGAGTTCGAGGCGCTCGATGGGATAGACGGCGACGGAGGCGTGGGCGCGGAGGTCGTTGTAGTTGTCGTGCTGACCTTGATAGCGGGTAAAGTGCTGGGAGTAGTTGCCGCTGAGGGTCAGCTCCGTCCAGGTTACGGGCGTGACGACGGCTCGCAGTTCGCCGTTGTAGCCGGTGGTGTAGGTGGTGACGAAGACGTTTTGGCTCATCGACTCGCTGCTGCCCCAGTCGCCCCCGGCCGAGAAGGTGAGCTTGGTGGTGATGGGCAGGATGTTCTTCGAGAGACTGAAGCTGCCCGAGGCACTCTGGAAATGACAGTCGTGGAAGATGTTGCTGTTCAACACGCTCTTGCCGCTAACGGTCTGCGACGCGAGCACGTTGCGCTTGCCCTGCGTCCACGCGGCGTTGGCATCGAGGGAGAAGTACCGGAACGGATGTTGAAATTTGTAGCCCAGCTTCGAGTTCCACTGCTGGCTCTTGCCGATGACGCCCGATGCCGCCGACGTGCTGCGGTAGCTGCTGCGCACGGGCACGGCCAGAAGGTCCAGGATGTCGCCTGCCGAATGATTGTAGCCGCTGCTGAAGTTCAGTTCCGACGTGCCGCTGAAGGTGTAGCGGAAGCTGGCGCGGGGTTCGGCAAAGAGTTCGCTCAGCGTCGTGCGCTTGTCGTCGTACTTGGACAAGTAGCTCAGATTCAACCACCGCAGAACGACGGCCCCGCTGATGTATGCTTTTTGGTTGGCCGACCGCCATTCGGTGCTGGGCGAAACGCTTGGCGTGATGTTCCAGCCGCCCACGCGCTGCTGCGTAGTGCTCCCCCCGACCGTTCTGGCTTCGGCGAGCGTCCCGTTGGACAGAGGGCTGGAGGTGAGGCTGGTCTCTATCATATTGTAGTTCGCCGCCAACCGCACAGGCAACGCGATGCGCCACTTCTTGCCCAACCTGATGTTGAACGATGTGCCGTGCTCGGTGTTGAGCGACATGCTCCGTCCCGACTGCACAGCCCCGCCGCCACTCAGTGACGGCGAGTCAAACGTCAGGCAGACCGTCGGGGCACGGGTGAAACTGATGTCCGACGTGAAGGTGAGCTTATGCCTCCCCGTGCGTGCGGTGTTCCACATCGAGTTCCCGATTTTCAGCACCTTGGCTTCGCGCAGCTGTCCGTTCTCCGTGAGCGCCGTCCCCTCTGCGCCCTCTGTGCTGGAGACGGGGCACTTGTTTTCCTCAAACTGAGCCTGCAGGCGCAGCACGTCCATGAGATAGTGACGGGTGGCATTGTTCTCATAGCGCAGTTCCAGCATCGGCCGATGGATGCGCGTCCACGGACGGCTCTTCTCGCCGATGCCCACCTTCTGCCCGTTGGCAAAGTAGAGCGTCTGTGTCTCGAACGAGTTGTGCCGCTCCTCATAGGTGTAGTCGGCATTCACGCGAATCTGCCGTGTGCTATCGACTTTCTGCATGCCGTTCAGCGTCCCGTAGCCGTTGGTTTGATAGGAGTAGTCGCCCAGCGGAGCCTCGCCGCCGTCCCAGGCGTCGAGCTTGCCTGTGGCCAGCGACGACACGGACGAGTTGCCGTGGTAGTCAATCATGTCGTAGGAACCGAAATTGCCGTGGTTCGACCACTTGGCCGAGCCGAGCAACTGGAATTTGTCGGTGAACATCATTCCCGTCAGGCCGACTGCTCCAATCAGCGACTTTTCCCGTATGCCCAGTCCCGCCACGGGTTGTCCGAGTGGTTTGAACTTCGCTTTCTTCGACAGTTTGACGTTCAGCGCTACGGCGTCGCTCTCCTCGTCCTGGTCAATCTTGCGGGCCTGGTGTCGCTGCATCACCTCCACCGTCGTGGCATACTCTGCCGGGATGTTCTTCGTGGCGAGATTGTAGCGACCGCCTAACATATCGAGGCCCTCGATATAGAAATTCGAGATGCCCTTGCCCATGTAACTGATGGCCCCGTCGTCCGCCACCGACAAGCCCGGCAGACGTTTCAGCCCGTCCTCCAGCGTCACATCGCCCTTGCCCAGAAACGAGGCGAGGTTATACGACAGTGTGTCGCCCTTCAGCCTGAGCGGGTCGGCCTTCAACGTCACCTCCTTCAGCGTCACCGCCTTCGGAATGAGAATCATGTCCTCCGTCCGTTTCCTCTTGTCGCCGGTCAGCGAGACTTCCTCTTTCTCGTAAGAAATGTGCGAGAACGTCAGCGTCGCGCCGTTCTTCGCTTTCGACGGGTCAAAACTCAGCGCATACACTCCCTGTCTGTTCGTTGTGGCGAAGGCAAGCGTCGTCTGGCCCGTCGTCACCTTCACGATGACATCGGGCACAGGCTTCTGCTGCAAGTCCTTCACCATGCCGCTCACCTCGATGGTTTGCGCACGGACAGCCACGCACATTATTATAAATGTAAGGAATAAGAGAGTCCTACGCATCGTTCATTACTTCAGTTTACTTCGTCTTCTTCGGTCGCGACTCGGCAAAGTCCAAGCAAGCTTGACTTTGCGCTCGC
>JABUUA010000064.1:10649-19800 GCA_021443405.1 Bacteroidaceae bacterium | reverse complement strand
GAAGCTTTTTGACAGGAAAAAGATATTTTGGAAATAGACACATCAAGAGCTGATACAGGTTCGTCACATACAATTAATTGTGGATTTAAAGCAAGAGCTCGGGCAATTCCAATTCTCTGTCTTCGACCTCCGTCTAGCTCGTGTGGATAAGAGTTTACAAAGCGTTCTGCTCCCCTAACACCATCCACGTTGAAAGCATTGCCAATCATACTATTACTCATGCTGCCTATGCTCACCCGAGCACAGGAGCAGGAGGTCAGCACCACACCCCAGCCTCGCATGTTGGAAGGGTCGGAGGTGTTGAAACTAGGGGATGGCGTGCGACTGCAGTTCTACCGCTACAAGGACCCTGTGCTCTACCAAGGTGAACTAATATGGAGCTACCTGATGCCAGAGCTTCCCGTCTACCCTCCCATACGCTTCAAGAACGAGAAGCAACGGGCTAAGTACAACAAACTCATCCAAAACGTGAAGCGCACACTCCCCATTGCACAACGCGTTAGGAGCATCATTGGAGAAACCTACGAGATTCTCGAGCTCCTCCCCGATGAGAAGAGCAAGTCGTCACACATCAGTGCGGTGGAGAAGAGCATCAAGGAGCAGTTCACACCCGAGATGAAGAAACTCACCTATTCACAAGGCAAACTACTTATCAAGTTGGTTGACCGCGAGTGTAACCAGTCCTCCTATGAGATTGTCAAGGCCTTCTTCGGACCAACCAAAGCCGCTTTCTACCAGATGTTTGCTTGGACTTTCCGTTCAAGCCTTAAGAAAGAATATCGTCCCGATGACGACGACAAGATGGTGGAACGCGTTGTTCGCCAGATTGAAGCTGGCCAACTCTAAACACACAAATCCAAGTTTCCCCCTTGCTACTCCCTCGCATCTTTCATCAGTTGGGCCAAGCCATCTCATGGGTACTCATCCTGCCCATACGTTTCTATCGCCGCTTTATCTCGCCACTTACGCCTCCCAGTTGCCGCTTCACGCCCACGTGCAGCCAATATGCGATTGAAGCGCTTCGCAAGCACGGCCCCGTCAAAGGGCTGGCATTGGCCATTTGGCGCATCTTGCGCTGCAATCCTTGGGGCGGCAGTGGCTACGACCCAGTTCCTTAAGCGCTTGCTGACTGGCAATCATACGCAAGCAGTCGTATGACACTTGCGATGGTAAATCTTCCTTCTCCCCATACCTTATTAATAATAATGCACAAAGCTACGGGCGCTCTGTGCATTGAGTTTCTGCCAGTCTCACCAATAGTTTCCTTACTCGTTCCTCTATCATCGCTGTGTCAAAGTGCTCATCGCTGAGCCAAATAAACGCCACGGCCATGCTTTGGGCCTGTGGCAGCGCATCAAGCAATAGCTGCTTATGCTTGCGATAAGCTTCTCTGATCTGACGTTTCACGCGATTGCGGTCGACAGCATGCTTGAAATGTCGTTTGGAAACGGATATGAGCAGTTGAACCGCCGCCTTCTCACCTTTGGTGCATGAGGTGTTCTCCCCTTTAGCGCACGCGGTCTGATCCTTGACCACATGGTTATGCTTCTCTGGCTCTCCCTCATCCGCACTGCGCACAACGCTCATGGGCATGTATATAGCCCTAATCGGATAGGCAGAGAACGACTTGTTCCCACCTGCGAAAAGGGCCTCTATCACCTTGTGGCTACAGAGCCGTTCAGCCTTGCCAAAGGTATGTTTACGGTTCATGCTACGCTTGCTCGTTCAGATGCTTCAGATAATTCTCCAAAGCCATGGTGATGCTGGGGCATTCAGGAGTGGGCGCCTCCACATCCACACGCAACCCAGCGTCCTTAGCCGCCTTGGTGGTGGTAGGACCGAAGGTTACAATCGCAACATCTTTCTGGTCAAAATCTGGGAAATTCTTCTTCAACGAGTTGATGCCACTGGGGCTGAAGAACACCAACATATCATAGTCAAAGGGTTCGTCGGCTGCAAAGTCGTTGCTCACGGTGTGGTACATGACTCCCTCCTTGTGAACGAGGTTCTCTGCGTCCATCATGTTGGCAATCTCGTCGTTGTGCACATCGCTCAGGGGTACGAAGTACTTTTCGTTCTTGTGCCGAATCATGTGCGGCAGCAGTCCGTCAATCTTGCCCGTCTCGCCGAAGAACACCTTGCGCTTGCGGTATTGCACGTATTTTTGGATGTAGTGAGACACCTGCTCGGTGATGCAGAAATACTTCATGTCGTCGGGGACGACCACGCGCAGTTCCTTGCAGAGCTGGAAGAAGTGGTCGATAGCATGGCGCGAGTTGAACACGATGGCGGTGTAGTCGAGGATGTTGATGTGCTGGGCGCGGAACTCCTTGGCCGACACGCTCACTACTTTGATAAAGGGACGGAACACGATTTCCACGCCACGCTGACGCTCAATATCGTAATAGGGCGACTTGTCAGAAGAGGGTTTCGGCTGCGATACCAGTATTTTCTTTATCATGTGTGTCCTAATATTTTATTATCAAATAGTCCGTAACAAAGAGTAATGCCTTCCATAACGCGATGAGCGGCAGTATTTCAAGGGTGCAAAGGTACGCAAAAAGATGGAATATGCAATAACTTTTTCCGAATAATATTGAATAACACTTGAATAACAGCAAAATCTTTGCAAAAATCAGCAAAATGCCGAGGACCAAGGCCACTTGAAAGAAGGGAAGGTCGAAATAGACAAACGCAAGAACGACCGGGAAAGCGAGCACTGATTCCACGGAAACGAGGAACGAGCAAGCTTCGTCGTAAAGTTTTTGTTTTGTTTTTTCGAAGAAGACCCAGTTGACGAGCCCCACGAGCACGCGCTTGACGAGGAAGTAGAGACCGAAGCTCCCGACGTAGATGCCCAGCAGATAGTAGGGCGACACTTGGCCGAGGAAGAGGTGGAGCGTGGTCTGCGAATGGGCGAAGACGAGCAGACCGCCCAGCAGGCTCAACTGGAAAAGCATGAAATAGACGGCATTCGCCTCGAACGACGTCTGCTCGGCTTGTGGGCCGGTGCGCAGTTTGGGGGGATAGAAGAACTGCTTGGCGTGGAGTTTCGTCTGGTTCCACGTCTTGCGAATCACATAGACGAGAATCAGCAGGCAGAGAAGCAGGGCGCCGGTCACCCAGTCGTCGCGGCGGAGCGTGTAGGGCAGTGGGTCGGCGGTGCGGCCGTGTTGCGAGGCGGGCAGTTCGGGATGCCAGTAAGGTTTGCCGAGGAAGAAACTCATCTCGTGGGGGCGCGGCATCTCGCGCAGCATGTTCTCCGGGCGCGTGCCGTGGAGTCCGGGAATCTCGAGTGTGTCGGGACGCGTGCTCCATCGTATCTCGCGCTTGGGCATGTTGGCCTGTATTACCGAGTCAATCTGCTGGGGCGTGCAACCCTGCATCTGCTGGACGATGCGCCAGACGCTGAAGTGGTGCTGATAGACGGTGTCGGTGTAGTGCTCGGTGAGCGTGTCGGCCGTCAGTAGTTCTACGGCTCCGTCGATAACCTGCAGCGTGTCCTCAACCTGTGTCATGAGCGTTAAATCTTGGCAAAACGGCGGATGGAGCCGTCCCACATGGGGGTGCTAAAGGCGAGCTCCACGGCTTCGTCGGCCGTAGCGGCCACACGCCAGATGTCGCGGTGAACGTCGCGCATGAAGTTCTCCGCCACCATGCGGTCGAAGAGTTCGAGCAGCGGGTCGTAGAATCCGTCGAGGTTGAGCAGGACGATGGGCTTGAGATAGACGCCGAGTTGCTTGAGCGTGATGATGTCGAAGAACTCATCCATAGTTCCCACACCGCCCGGCAGGACGATGGCGGCGTCGCTCCGCTCGGCCATCAAGGCCTTGCGCGCGTTCATATCGGGCGTTTCCACGAGCTCGGTCAGTCCGCGGTGATGCCAGTCTTGCTCAATCATGAAAGTGGGCATGACGCCCACCACCTTTCCACCGGCCGCGAGACAAGCGTCGGACGAGGCCTGCATGAGACCCATGTTGCCTGCTCCGTTGACGAGCGTGGCGCCGCGCCGGCCCAGCAACTCGCCCACGCAGGCGGCCGCTTCGTAGTATTTCTGGGGAAGTTGCGTGCTGCTGGCGCAGTACACGGCCACTGCTTTCAATTCTTTCATGCGGTTACAGTCCGAAGGTTCGCTTGATGGTGTCCACGTAGTCCAGTTTCTCCCAAGTAAAGAGTTCCACCTCCACTTCCTTCGTCTCATGGTAAAGCGACTCGTAGCGCTTGGTCACCACTTGCGGCTCGCGGCCCATGTGTCCGTAGGCGGCCGTTTCTTCGTAGATGGGGTTGCGCAGTTTCAGTCGCTGCTCGATGGCGTAGGGGCGCAGGTCGAAGAGCGCTTTCACCTTCTCGGCAATCTCGCCGTCGGTAAGCGCCACGTGGCTGCGTCCGTAGGTGTTCACATAGATGCTCACGGGCTCGGCCACGCCGATGGCATAACTTATCTGCACCAGCATCTCGTCAGCCACGCCGGCCGCCACCATGTTCTTGGCGATGTGTCGAGCCGCATAGGCAGCCGAGCGGTCCACCTTCGAGGGGTCCTTGCCTGAGAAAGCGCCGCCGCCGTGAGCGCCTTTGCCACCGTAGGTGTCCACGATGATTTTGCGACCGGTGAGACCCGTATCGCCGTGGGGGCCGCCGATGACGAACTTGCCCGTGGGGTTGACATAGTAAGTGATTTGGTCGTTGAAGAGAGCAAGCACGTTTTCGTTGTGAATCTGCTCCTTCACACGCGGGATGAGGATGTTTATCACGTCGTGACGAATCTGCTGCTGCATGGCTTCGTCGCTGGCGAACTCGTCGTGCTGGGTGGAAATCACGATGGCGTCGATACGCACGGGTTGGTTGTCGTCGTCGTATTCTATGGTCACCTGGCTCTTCGAGTCGGGGCGCAGGTAGGGCATGAGCTGCGTCTCCTTTCGGATGACGGCCAGTTCCTTGAGCAGACGATGGGCGAGGTCGAGCGAGAGTGGCATGAAGGTCTCGGTCTCGTTGGTGGCATAGCCGAACATCATGCCTTGGTCGCCGGCTCCCTGGTTCTCCAGTTCCTGGCGCACCACGCCGCGGTGGATGTCGCCACTCTGCTCGTGGATGGCGCTGAACACGCCGCAGGAGTTGCCGTCGAACATGTATTCGCTCTTGGTGTAGCCGATACGGTTGATGACTTCGCGGGCGATGCGCTGGAGGTCCACGTAGGCTTCCGTGGTGATTTCGCCCGCCATCACCACTTGACCGGTGGTGACAAGTGTCTCACACGCTACTTTCGACTGAGGGTCGAAGGCCAATAGTTTGTCCAGTACGGCGTCGCTGATTTGGTCGGCCACCTTGTCGGGGTGGCCTTCGGAAACGGATTCCGAGGTAAATAAATAACCCATAGTAATTATTATTTATTAATTAATAATGTATGGGGATTGAGTTCGGGCAAAATGCGTGATAGGGTCTCGCGGTTGGCACGGCGTGGTGCACGCGCTCTATCGTTTTAGCATTTTTTTCTGTGGTTGCAAGCAGCCCAAATCTATCCACATGTCTTTTTCGGGAGACAAAGGTACGATTAAGCGAGCGATTTTCCAAATTTATTTGAGAAAATCCAAGCGTGAGTACCTTCGAGCGTGGTCGAAGACTGCGCTCAAAGTACGAATAAGCGATTGGAAATGCAAGTTTATTTGCGATTATTCTCCTTCCACTCCACCCACTCCTCGTAGGTTCGTTTCCAGCGCTTGTGAGTCCAGAGCCATATTTCGGGCTGGCGGCGGATGTTGTCCTCGAGCAGTTGCACGAAGGCGTTGGTGATTTCGAACTCCTCGGTCTCCTGCGGCGTGGAGGTGATGGGGACAATGGCGGCACGGTAGTAACCGCGGCGCGGGCGCGTCACGTCGAGATAGACCACGGTGGCGTCGGTCTGCTTACTGATTCGCTCCGAGCCCATGTAGAACGATGTTTTGTGATGGAGAAAGTCACACCAGTGGTACATACTCTTGAACTTGGGGCACTGGTCCGACAGCAGCACCACCACCTCCCGCTGTCCCGTCGCCTGCATGGCGGCGATGTGTTCGTAGGTCTGTTTCATGGGGATGTTCACGCCGCCGAAACGGCTGCGCATGGTCAGGAAGTGAGCGTCAACGTCCTGGTTGCGGAGCGGATGATAGACTTGCCCCACCGTCAAGTCCGCCGGAACATGCTGAGCCACGCTGACGAGCCACTCCCAGCAACCGAGGTGGCCGAGGCAAGCCACGCAGGTCGCCCGTTGCTCCGTCTCGAGCGACTCCACGAGGGTGTCGATGCCCACCCACTCGATGCGGCGGTTCACTTCCTCGAGCGGCATGCGGGGCAGTTTCACGATTTCTACGATGAGGTCGCAAAGGTAGTGGTAGAAGCGGCGCTCCAGCTCCACTATCTCCCTTGCACTCTTCTCGGGGAAGCACTCCGTCACCTGCTGGCGCACTACGCGGCGGCGGTACCGAACCACGTGATAGAAGAAGAGGAACGCTCCGTCAGAGAGCGCGTAAAGCACGGGCAACGGCAGCCAGGCCAGCGCGCGCATCAAGGCTAACATCTGTTTCATTGGTACAAAATTACGATGAAATGCAACGAAAACCAAATGTTCTTATAAAAAAGAGATCGTCTATACTTGTTAGACAACCTCATAAAGTATCAAGGATGGGGATTTACTTCATCAACACCTTATCTACCTTGTCGCCGCAACAACGGATGTAGATGCCGGGAACGAGGCGGGCGGCAGGCACTCGGGCGCCGTTGATATTGTAATATACGACCTCAGCGTTGGCAGTGGTGTCGTATCCGGCATATTTGCTGAGGTCAACTTTGTACTCTCTCCATTGCTTATCTCCCAAGGCCCATTCTGTAATTGTTTCAAACAACTAAACTCACTTCCCCGCGGCAGAAGGGGCGGGAGAGCCGAGATACTTCTCTATGCCACCGCTGATGAGAAGGAGGGAAATCTCGCACATCTTAGTGTCGTAGGCCGCCTGCAGAATGCGCTCCTCGGCGTAAAGAAGACTCTGCTGCGCCTCGCGCATCTCGAATCCCGATAAGTCGCCTAACAGGTAACGCTCGCGAGCGATGTCGTAGTTCTCCTGGGCGGCGGTGAGATTCTGTTCCTCGAGGGCCAACATCTGCAGATTGTTGGTGTGGCTCTGCTGCAAAGTGCGGAAACGGGCCCGCAGGGCGAGCTGCAAATCCTCGTGTTGCAGGCGCGCGGTCTCCACATCGCGCCGGGCGGCGTTGCGGGCACTCCGGCGGGTGGGGTCGTAGAGGTCGAAGCCCACGGTAACGCCGGCCGAGGGTCCCCAGTGCGAAGTCCAGCGCGAGGCCACCACGTCGTAGCGGTTGTGGTTATAGCCATACGTGGCGTTGAGCTTCACCGAGGGATAGTTGCGGGCCAGCACGCGACGCAGGGTCTGCGCGGCGAGGTCGGCCGACAGACTGGTGTGCTGGAGGTCGGTGTTATAGGCGAGAACGTCCTGCCACAACTGGTCGTAGTCGAGCACGGGAAGCACGGCAATGAGCGTGTCGGCGATACGCAGCGAGGCATACGACGCCGCGGCGGGCTGAATGCCCTGGCTCTCGGAGGCGGTGGAGGGCAGATTGACGAGGCGGCCCAACTCGATGACGCTGCTGCGAAGCGCCTCCTGCTGCTTCATGTACTGGGCGGAGTCGGCGTTGAAATCCACTTTCGCCTGCATGTAGTCGAGGCGCGAGAAGTTTCCCACGTTATAGCGCGCTTCCACAATGCGCATTCGCTCGCGGCTCAACCGCACGGCGTGACGGTAGTTGCGCAGGCGGATGCGCTGCTGAATGCAGTTGTAATATTCGGCGGTGATGGAGGAGATGAGGTCCTCGGCGGCAATACGACGGTCGAGGTCGCCCTGCTGACGAAGCAGTTGCAACTCGGCATATCGGGCCTGCATGCCGAAGCCGTCGAAGACCGTCCACGTGAGACCCGCCTGCGCCTGCACGGCGTGGTCGAGGTAGTTGGTGCTCGTGGTGACGGCTCCAGTGGTGCGGTCGGCCGAGCGCGACGAAGAGAGGTCAGCCCCGTAACCCGCCGAAGCAGTGACCGACGGCAACATGCCGGCGTTGGCGCGCGTGGCGTTCTCGGCAGCCGTCTGCTGACGGTTGTCGGCAATGTGGATGGCGTAGTTATGGAGCAGTCCTTGCTCCAGGAACCAAGGGAGCGCGTGAGGCACGCCGAGGGAGTCGGGCGTCGCTGCCGACTGAGCGGCGAGTCCGAGGGAACAAAGCAGAGCGGAGAGGAGGAAGAACGGTTTCATGAGCGGTTACGATCGGTGGAAATATAGGAATAGATGGCGGGAACGATGAACAGCGTGAGCAGGGTGCTCACGAGCATGCCGCCCGCCACAGCAATACCCATGGCAATGCGCTGGTTGCAACCTTCGCCCGTGGCCATGGCTAAGGGGAGCAGACCGAGGATGGTGGACGCCGAGGTCATGAGGATAGGGCGCAGGCGCTGCAACGAGGCCTGGACGATGGCTTCCATCTTGGCCACGCCGCTCTCCTGCTTCTGATTGGCAAACTCCACGATGAGAATGCCGTTCTTCGCCACAAGACCTATGAGCATGATAATGCCGATTTGTGAGAAGAGATTCATGGTGATGTCGTAGGCCCACATGAACACCAACGCGCCGGCAATGGCCAGGGGAACAGAGAACATGATGGTGAGGGGGTCCTTGAAACTCTCGAACTGCGCGGCCAGAATGAGGTAGATGAGCACCAAGGCGAGCACGAACGCGAACATGAGCGAGTCGCTGGACTCGCGGTACTCCTTCGACTCACCCGCCAACGAGGTGCGGAACGTCTCGTCGAGCACGTCGGCGGCAATATTGTCCATCTCGTCGAGACCCTGTCCGATGGTGCATCCCTCGGCGAGACCGGCGCTCACGGTGGCGCTCACGAAGCGGTTGTAACGGTAGAGACGGGGCGGTGTGGTGGTGGTGACGAGGCTCACGAGATTGTCCATCTGCACCATCTCGCCCGTGGAAGAGCGCAGGTAGATGCTCTTGAGGTGGGCGGGGGTGTTGCGTTGCTGGCGGTTGATTTCGCCGAGAATCTCGTATTGCTTTCCGTTCATGTAGAAGTAGCCCATGCGCTGGCCGCTGAGCCCGTACTGGAGCGT
>JABUUA010000064.1:1334-9078 GCA_021443405.1 Bacteroidaceae bacterium | reverse complement strand
GCCCACTTCTTCTCGCCCCAGATGTTCACGGCACTCACGTCGCTGATGGTCTGCAGTTGTTCTTTCACGGTGAGGGAGGCAATCTCGCTCAACTCGAGCAGGTTGCGCTTGTCGCTCTGCAGTCCCACCATCAGGATGGGCATGGCGTCGGCGTCGGCTTTCGACACCGTGGGCGGGTCGCAGTCGCGGGGCAACCATCTTTGAGCGCGGCTCACCTTGTCGCGAACATCGTTGGCGGCGGTCTCGAGGTCTACGTCAAGTTCAAACTCCACGGTGATGCGCGAAGAACCTTGCTGACTCACCGAGGTGAGGGAGCGGATGCCTGGGATTCCGTTGATGTTCTGCTCGAGCGGCTCGGTGATTTGGTTCTCTATCACGTCGGCGTTGGCGCCGGGATAACTGCACGAGACGGAAATGATGGGGTTATCGACCGACGGGTATTCCCGCACGCCGAGATACGTATAACCGATGACTCCTAATAGTAATATGATGAGGGTCATCACCGTGGCGAGCACGGGGCGGCGTATGGAAAGTTCGGAGATGTTCATGGCGCGAGGGAGCTTAGTTGTCGATGACCACGTCGAGGTCGGTGCGCAACTGCAGCGTGCCGCTGGTAATGAGCGTGTCGCCCTCGCTGAGTCCCGAGAGCACTTGCACGCGGCTCTCCGTTCGCAGTCCTGCCTTTATCTCGGCGGGTTGTGCCTTGCCGCCGCGGTAGAGGAACACTTTGTCCTTGCCCATCTCCGGGATGATGGCCTCGCTGGGAACGGCCAGTGTGCCGGCAATCGTCTGCTTGGTGAGGGTGATGGAAGCGTAGCGACCGGGAACGAGCTCGCCCGAAGCATTGGCGTAACGGGCGCGCACGGTGAGCGAATGGGTCACTTTATCCACGGCACTCTCGCAGGCATAGACGGTGGCGCGGAAGGGCGAGAGGAACCCATCGACCGTAAATTCGAGGGGCGAGCCCTTCTTCACTTCGGAACTGTAACGCTCCGGCACGGAGAACTCCACCTTGAGGGGCGTCACCTTCGTGAGCTTGCTCACCACGGTGGTGGGCGAGGCGTAGGTGCCCACGCTCACTTGACGCAGACCAATCACGCCGTCGAAGGGAGCTCGCAATTCGGTGAACGCAATCTGCGCCTTCACCATGTCGATGTCGGCCTTCAGCGCCTCTAACTCGGTTTTCACTTGCTCCAGTGCCTCCTTGCTCACGGCATCGCGCTGCAACAAGGCGGTCTGTCGATAGACACGGTCTTCCGCCAGAGGCACTTGCGCCTGCAATTTGCGCAACTGCGCCTGCAGCTGGGCGTCGTTGACCTTGGCCAACAGTTGTCCGCGCTTCACGCGAGCACCCTCCTGGAAGCAGATTTCCACCACCTTGCCACTGGTCTCGAACGAGAGGTTGACCTCCTCGTCGGGGATGAGCAAGCCCGTGACGCGTATCTCGTCGGTGAGCGTCTGGCGCTTCACAACCTCGGCATTGATGTGCAGCGGCCCGCCGGCGCGTTCCTTTCCTCGGGAGGGGGCGTCGCTCTTCTCTGCTTCTCCCTGGTTTTGATAAACGTAACCTGCCAGTCCGACCGCCACCGCGAGGATGGCCGCCCATATAAATCCTTTCTTCTTCATGCCTATACCTTATATAATATATAAGGACACAAAAGGAGATTTATTGTTTATCTGGGGAAACGTTAATTAAATTTAACACCCCGGGCATTCCTGTATTCAGGTATCCAGGAATAAAAGATTACTTGGCCTTCACTATACTTGTCTGCGGATTCCTCAGGCCGGTCGCCGTCTTGAGATAGGCCTTGGCGACGCCGAAGCGCAGAAACATGTCGAGACGCACGGGCATGTGATTGTCGTCGTCCGTAATGTAAAAGGTGATGATTTCCTTTTCCTTGCCCTTCTTGTCGGGCTCCACAAACGAGAACACCATGCATCTGTAGGTGATTTTGGCCTCATCCTCGGTGGTAAAGTTCTTGATGCCGCGGTAGATAATTGTCTGCTCGTCCACGTCTCTGTGGTCGGCCATCAGGAACTTTATGCGGTCGCCCACCTTGAAGTCACTGCCCTTGAAGGAGCGGGCACGCAGCATCATGGAGAACATGTCATAGACAGGCTCCGCCTTTTCGTAGTCGAACTCCGAGCGCTCGCCGTTGGGATTCTGATAGAGCAAATGTACGTTCGTGCGCGAGTTCCTATAGGAGTAGGTCGCTTCGTTGAGTCGATACTTCCCACCCTCGTTGGCGCCCTTGCGGTAATATAAGGGGACGAGTTGCTGGGTGACGATACTGCTGAGCGTGTCGCGCATACAGAAAAACTTGTCAAGACGCTTGCTCGTGGAGGTGACCAGCGAACTCTTGAAGGCCGGCTGCCCTTTGTAAGTGGTGCCGACCGTGTGCATGGTGGCCGTGCCGGCGTTGAGCCAGACGAACTTCCAGTTGAAGAAGAGCTTGTATTCAAGGCGCTCCCCGCTCTGGAAAGCCGTATTTGTGGCAGGCTTCTGGGCGCTGAGCGTGAGGCAGACCAGCGAGAGCAGGAGGCAGTTTACGAGTCGTTTCATGTCGTTTTTCCTTATGTTGATGTGTTAACCACTGCAAAGTTACTGATTTCTGCGCCGATGAAAGAAACAATTTTCTTATAATATGTGAAAGAATTTGCCACCTTATCACAATTCTTACTAACTTTGTCCTCGCAATGAAACTAAGGCAGCTACTTCTCATGGCAGCGCTTGCCTCGGGCCTGACAGCCGCGGCGCAAGACGATTTCCTCTACGACGAGGACTACGTTCCTACGGGCGAAGAGCCGCTGATGTCGGCTCGAAACCAGACGTGGTACTGGGCGGGCCGCCGGTATATATACGATGGCGAGGAGATATGGACCGTGATAATGCCCGAGATGCCTGTGTATAAACCCCTTGTGTTCAAAAGCAAGAAACAGCTGCAACAATACAACAGATTGGTGAACAACGTGAAGCGTGTGCTACCGCTCGCCCAGCAGGTCAACCGCATTATTCAGGAGACCTACGTCGTGCTGGAGAAACTTCCCGACAAGAAGTCGAAGGAAGCGCACATCAAATCTATAGAAAAAGAGTTGATGGAGCGCTATAAACCGGAGATGAAGAAGCTGACGTATTCGCAGGGAAAACTGATGATTAAGTTGGTGGACCGCCAGTGCAGCCAGTCGAGCTACGAGGTGGTGAAGGCTTTCCTCGGCCCTACCCGCGCCGCTTTCTACCAAGTGTTTGCGTGGACGTTCCGCGCCAGCCTGAAGAAGGAATACGACCCCGAGGGCGACGACCGCCTGACGGAGCGCGTGGTGCGACAGGTGGAAGCGGGACTTTTATAAGGATAGCCAAATAATTCTATAAAGATAACTAAATAAGCTGACCCTTTCGGGGCCAGCTTATTTTCTAAGTGTTCGGGGTTCTTCGTCCTAATATAACATCACAGCCACAAGGCTCATGACGCTGATACAAGCGATTATCATGGCCGCGACGTTTAGGGATTGGTCTGCACACTTCTGCCAGCCTCGAGCACGGGCAAGCCGGTCTCGGTGGGAATGTATATAACCTTTCCGGTGAAGTCCTTCTGTTGGCGCACCCACAAGTACTGGATATAGGTGGGGGTGAGACTGCCGTTCTCGATGCGGATGGCCTCGGCGGCACCCTTGGCACGCTCTATCTCGGCCTGTGCGTTGAGCTTTTCTGCTTCCAGCGCTGCCTTGGCTTCCTCAATCATGATACGGCGGTTCTGCTCGGCCTTGGCGAATTCTGCTCGGCCGGCCATCTCTTGCTGCCAC
The DNA here is from genome assembly GCA_021443405.1 of Bacteroidaceae bacterium. Classification (GTDB taxonomy): domain Bacteria; phylum Bacteroidota; class Bacteroidia; order Bacteroidales; family Bacteroidaceae; genus Physcousia. Next base: position 5,277 of record JABUUA010000064.1, on the reverse strand, counting down.
ACGTTATACATGGGGATGCCGATGAAGAAACCGGCCAAAACGGCCAGACCCAATACGATGGCCACGATGGCGTGAGTGAACGTGAACTCGAAATTACCTTGTTTTGTCATAGTTGTTTTCTTTTAAGTTATGGTTAGTAAATTAGATGATTTGCGCTTAACAATCTTCCACTTTCACGGCGGTGCCCGAACACGTCACCATGAGCATACTGCCGCTGGTGCCCACGGTCTCGTAGTCGAGGTCCACACTCAATATGGCGTTGGCGCCCATGCGCAAGGCCCTGTCTTCCATTTCGCGCAGCGCCGTGTCCTTGGCCTCGCGGAGCGTTTCCTCGTAGGATGTGCTCCGTCCGCCGAAGAAGTCGTGAAGACTGGCTGTAAGGTCCTTGATGAAGTTGGCACCGATAATGGTTTCGCCGGTGACGATGCCCATGTAGGTGGTTACTTTCTTGCCCTCGATGGAGGGAGTGGTGGTGGTAATCATAATCTGTTTGTTTAGAGGTTAGACTTCTTGTTTCTTTTGTTTCGTATTGCAAAGTTAGGATAAAAAAAGTGCCTCCCCCTAACATCTGCAAGGTTGCAGCGAAAAAAATGTCGGGAGGGAGGCAAAAGCTTGCAAGGTTGTCGGCTGTCGAAGGTCACGCGTGGTCCAGAGCGTGCTTCGGATAGTCCACGGTGTAGTGGAGCCCGCGACTTTCCTTCCGCTCGATGGCCTGCCGGGTAATGAGGTAACCTACGTTAATCATGTTGCGCAGTTCACAGATGTCCTTCGTCGGTTTCACCCGTTTGAAGAGTTCCTCCGTCTCTTCGTAGAGCAGGTCGAGACGGGTCCAAGCGCGATGGAGACGCAGGTCTGAGCGAACGATTCCCACGTAGTTCGACATGATTTGTCCTACCTCGAGCATATCTTGCTGTATAAGAATCTTCTCCTCGTTGCTCATGGTTCCCTCGTCGTTCCACTCCGGCACGGAGGTGTTGAACGTATATTCGTCGATGTGCGCAAGGCTGTGACGGGCAGCGGCGTCGGCATAAACCACGGCTTCGATGAGCGAGTTCGAGGCCAGACGATTGCCGCCGTGGAGGCCCGTGCACGAACATTCGCCCACGGCGTAAAGGCGGTGGATGGTGGACTGTGCGTTCAAATCGACCTTGATGCCGCCGCACATGTAGTGGGCGCTGGGGCAGACGGGGATGTATTGCTTGGTGATGTCGATGCCGATGCTCAGACACTTGGCGTAGATGTTAGGGAAGTGATGCTTGGTTTCCTCGGGGTCCTTGTGCGTGACGTCGAGACAAACGTGGTTGATGCCGTGTATCTTCATCTCGCGGTCGATGGCTCTCGCCACGATGTCGCGCGGGGCGAGCGACAGGCGTTTATCGTATTTCTGCATGAATTCCTCGCCATTGGGCAGGCGAAGGATGCCGCCGTAGCCGCGCATGGCTTCGGTGATGAGGTAGGCGGGATGCGTTTCCTTGGGGTTGTAGAGTACGGTGGGATGGAACTGGACGAACTCCATATCCTGCACGGTTCCCTTGGCGCGATAGACCATGGCTATGCCGTCGCCGGTGGCGATGTTAGGATTTGAGGTGGTGGCATATACAGCTCCCGTGCCTCCGGTGGCCATAAGCGTGACGCGCGACAGGAAGGTGTCCACCTTCTTCGTATCGGGGTCGAGGATGTAGGCGCCGTAACATTCGATGTCGGGTGTGCGGCGGGTCACCTGCACGCCTAAGTGGTGCTGGGTGATGATTTCCACGGCATAGTGGTTCTCCAATATGGTGATGTTGGGGTCGCGACGCACCGCGGCCATCAAGCCGCGCTGAATTTCGAAGCCCGTGTCGTCGGCGTGATGCAGGATGCGAAACTCCGAATGACCTCCCTCGCGGTGAAGGTCGAACTCACCCGCCTCGTTCTTGTCGAAGTTGACTCCCCACTGCACGAGGTCGGCAATGCCTTTCGGACCGTTCTTCACCACTTGCTCCACGGCCTTGGGGTCGGAGATGAAGTCGCCGGCAATCATAGTGTCCTCGATGTGTTTCTCGAAGTTGTCCACCTTCAGATTGGTCACTGAGGCTATGCCGCCCTGGGCTTTGGCCGTGTTGGCCTCGTCGAGCGTGGTCTTGCACACCAGCGCTATCTTGCCCTTGCCCGCACGCGACACTTTCAGGGCGTAGCTCATTCCGGCCACGCCACCGCCTATGATCAAGAAATCAAATTTGCGTATCATCTTTATTTATTAGTTATTATTTTACGTTCAAAGTTACGCCGATTCAAGCGAAAAAGCAAATATATTTCCATTTTTCCTAACATTCCGCGCCGACTGTGCCCATGTTCGGCGACAATCACGCTCGGAAATCGGCAAGAAAGTTTGCTTTTTCGGCTTCAGAGTAGTAACTTTGGACTCAAATTCGACAAGACACGATGAAGAAATTCACTATATTTCTGCTTTTCAGCCTCTTGCTGACTGCTCCCACACATGCCGACAGCAAGCGCAAGAAGAAAGCCAACGCCCTACCCGACGCCGTGCCGACCATGGTGGCGAAACTCGACTCGCTGGAGCATTTGCTCTTGCTCGAGCGCATAAAGGCCGACTCGGTGCTGCAGGTGATGGGCGACATCAAGGCGGGAAAGACCGCACCCGACGCCATCGACAACAGCACGCCGCTCTATCATTTCCTCGACTCGCTCTGCCACACGCCCTTGCTCAGCACCACACAGCTCGGGCTCTACGTCTATGACATTACCGACCAGCGCGACCTCTTCACCTATGGCCACCGCCAGCGGCTGCGCCCGGCCAGCTGTCAGAAACTGGTCACGGCCATCACCGCCGTGCATCTCTTGGGCGGAAAGTACGAGTTCACCACCGAACTGCGACTGGAGGGCGAGGTGAGCGACAGCGTATTGGTGGGCAATGTCTATGTGGTGGGTGGCATGGATCCTATGCTTGCCCAGGGCGAGGTCTCCCGCATGGCGCGCGCCCTTCGTGAGGTGGGCATCGACAGCATCGCCGGAAGTTTGTTCACCGACGTCTCGATGAAGGACGACAAACCTTACGGCTGGGGATGGTGCTGGGACGATGATTACGGTCCACTCTCGGCGCTCACTGTGGACGGAAAAGACCGCTTCGCCGACCATTTCCTTGAAGCTCTCGCCTCGGCCGGCGTGAGGCTTTCCACGCATTGTGCCTACGCGGGACAGGCGCCGTCCAATAGTCGGGTGCTGGTCACGGTGACGCACAGCATCGATCAAGTGCTTCAGCGCGTGCTCAAGAACTCGGACAACATCTATGCAGAATCGCTCTTCTATCAGATTGCGGCCTTCGGAGGCAAGAAGAACGCCGGGAGAAAGCAGGCTGTTCAACACATCGAATCGCTCATAAGGGGCTTAGGACTCAACCCAAATAACTACCAGATTGCCGACGGAAGCGGGCTTTCCCTCTACAACTACGTCTCGCCGGAACTCCTCGTTCGTCTGCTCAACTTCGCCTGGAACAACGAGGCCGTGCGCCAGCACATCTACTGGGCATTGCCCATTGCCGGCGACGACGGAACGCTGAGCCGCCGAATGTCGGGCACTCCCGCCAAGGACAATGTGCACGCAAAGACGGGCACGGTGGAGGGCGTGAGCAGTCTTTCGGGCTATGCCACCGCGCCGAACGGACACACACTTGCGTTCAGCATCATCAACGTGGGCGTAGGTTCGAGCAGTGCCGGCCGCACCTTCCAGGACAAGGTCTGCCGGGCCCTTTGCGAGTTGTAATTTCGACCCGTTTCAGACATGCTTATGTGTGGGCTCACACATAAGGACGTCTGGACCGAAACATAAGGACGTGTGAGTCCACACGACCGCATGTCTGAAATCACCTCTGCAGACGGGTCTATCGAGTCACCCGCAAAAAATAAATTTTTTTCTAAGAAAATCGCCACTTTTTCTTAGAAAAAAT
>JABUUA010000064.1:0-1329 GCA_021443405.1 Bacteroidaceae bacterium | reverse complement strand
TTCTTCGATGGGCTGAGAAAAGGAGTTACACGCCCAATAATAAACTACAAGAAATAAGGTCACAACTGTCCCGTCCGCTCGAGATGGCAGACCATGAGACGGCCGTCCTCGTCGTGCAAGTGCATACCGTTGCCCTCGCAATAACGCCACATCCGGCAGTCGGCGCAACTACCTTTGCGCGCCCACTCGCGGTCGCGGAACTGCTGGAAACGGGTCTCCCACACCTCCCAGAAATCATCCTGATAGATGTTTCCCTGATAGAATCTACTCCGAATACTGGTGCAAGCCGAGATGTTGCCGTCGGCCAGGATGGAAGCCGTCGTGAGGCCCGCGTTGCAAAGATAGGCGCCGTCGCGCACTTTTCCCTCGTATTCACCCAAAAAGCCCTCGCAACCGTAGCTCACACGCATGGTTCCCTTACTCCGGACGTCGATAACAAAATCCATCACGCGCCGATAGTCCGCTGCACTCAACTGGAACTCCGGCACCTCTCGGGCGCGCCCCATGGGAAACACGCCCACCAAGCGCCAGCGACGCACGCCGGCCTCGAGGAGCGATTCGTAGAGCAAGGGAAGGGATTCGATGTTGCGGGCGTTGACACACGTCACTATGTCCCACACTATGCCTTCGGTACGAGCAAGCAACCGCACGGCATTCATTGCGTTGCTATAACTGCTCTCGTGACCGCGCATCCAGTTATGGTCGGCCTCCAGTCCGTCCACGCTCACCGTCACACTGTGCAGTCCTGCGTATGTCAACGTGCGCAGCCGCCTTTCCGTCAGCAACATTCCGTTGGTCACCATGCCCCAAGGATATTCGCGCTTCATCAGTTCGCGGCCCACCAGTTCCAAGTCCGTCCGCATCAGCGGCTCGCCGCCCGATATGATGATGGTCACGACGTGGGGATCGACGTGCGGTGTTATGCTCTCGTCTATCACCCGAAGAAAGTCGGCGGCCGGCATATCGGCCACCTCGCTCACCTCCTTGCAGTCGCTGCCGCAGTGCCTGCAATGCAGGTTGCACCGCAGCGTGCATTCCCAAAAGAGTTGGCGCAAGGGATGCTCCTTCTGCAGTCGATGGCGAAGCAGTCGGCTTATCTCCAGTGCCAAACGCTGGCGCAAACTAATCGTCGGCATGCCTCAACTGAAAGTTGTGCTCGAACAAATAAGTGCCTTGGAACCAGTCGCCCTTGCCTTTTTCATAGGGCGTGTTCACCCTGACGGTTACGGAATCGGTCGCATACACGCACATGGGGTCGATGACAATTATGCGGGCCGAGTCGCCCCCGGGAGTATGAAAATACTTCAGCGCTCCGTCGTCTTCGTAAAA
>JABUUA010000063.1 GCA_021443405.1 Bacteroidaceae bacterium | reverse complement strand
CCTGCCTCGTAGGTGTTGCCAACCACCAGTTCGGTGGGCTGGTAGAAGGTGGCCTCGGCAGCAACTTGCTGGAGGAGGTCAACCTCAGTGCCGTTCTCAGCCACCAGCGTCATGTTCTCGTCGTACTCGCGGAAGGTCACGAGGAAGTGGGCGATGCCCTGCTCGTTGAACTGACCGGGAGCGGCGGCGATGGTGACAGTGCCGTCGGCGTTCTCCACCATGCCCATGGGCTCCTCATCGTCGTCGAAGAAGTAGAAGATGGTGGTGCCCTCCTGAGTGGGAGTGACGGTGAAGGTGACGGTGGTCAGGTCCTCGCTGTAGCTGTAGTCCATAGGCAGTTCGGCGGGAACGTTGTTCGGGTCGAGGAGGTCAACCTCCACGCCGTTCTCAGCCACCAGCGTCATGTTCTCGTCGTACTCGCGGAAGGTAACGAGGAAGTGGGCGATGCCCTGCTCGTTGAACTGACCGGGAGCGGCGGCGATAGTGGCAGTGCCGTTCTCCACCATGCCCATGGGCTCCTCATCGTCGTTGAAGAAGTAGAAGATGTAGGTGCCCTCCTGAGTGGGAGTGACGGTGAAGGTGACAGCGGTCTGGCCCTCGTTGTAGTTGTATTCCATGGGCAACTCAGCGGGAGCGGGCAATGCAATAATCCAAGCACCGTTCTTGTCCACGTTCTTGTCGCCATAGCAGGCAGAACCGGGGGCCAGGTTGTCGGTGCCGATGAGGCCCTTCGCACCCTTCAGCGTGTACTTGCCCTCGCCGAGGTAGGTGATGGTCCAAGAGTCGGCAGCCGTGTTGCTCATGCTCCAGTTGTCGGTGCCCTTCATACCTACGAAGTTCTCGCCGCTCTGCAGCTGATAGCCGTTGTCGGTGGCTACGAAGGTGAAGTAAGAAGGAGTGGTCTCTACCGTTACGCCGTTCGTTACGTTCATGTAAACGTCGGCGTTGGCATTCTTAATGGTGTAGAGCTGGCCAGCTACGGGTTCGTTGATTTCGGGGTTCAGGGCAGCCACGAGATTGTTGTAAGCAGCCTCCCATTCCTCGTCGGTAGCCCCGCCGCCTTGCAGCGTCATTACCTCTGTGAGAGCAGCCTCCAGGGTTGCGAGCGAACCTTCCTTGTACATGAATACGCCGGTGCCTTCCTTGGCAGCGATGTCGGCCAGCGTGGCCTCGATGTTCTCAAAGATAGCCTGCAGTGAGGTAGCGAAGAACTCCTGTGCAGTAATCTTTTCTACGTTCACGTAGTCGTAGATGAGGTGAGCGGTGTTGCCGCTGCCTTCGTTCTTTGCAGTGTAGCCGACAGAGACGTGGCCGAGCGTATAATCATTGACCTTGAAGAGAACCTGGTCGGGCGTCCACTGGTCAACGGGATAGGTCTTGGCGGTTGAGAGATATTCAGTGCCGTCCTCGGCAATGAAGCCGAACAGGTTCTTGGCCACCTCGCTGGTGCCGTAGGTGTTGTAAACGGCGGTAGAGAGTTTGTAGTAGCCTTCTGCCAAGCCAGTCTGGAGACCGTAGTTGGCGGTTGAACCCCAGCTGCAGACAACAGCCAGACCTTGGTTGTTCTCGTCGTCGGAACCGGCGGCGGGGATAGTGGCTTTGTCCTTGCCGAACTCGCAACCGGTGGCATAGTTCACTACGGCGCCGGCTGTCCAGCTTTCGCCGCTCTTGAGGTTCTGCCAGGGGCTGTCGTTGCCGTCAACGTCCTGCAGTGTGGCAATGCCAAACGACCCGCTGGGAACAACTCGCTCTGAGGGGATGATGTTCTCGAAGCTCATCACGTAGTCCTCGGGAGTGTCCACAACGATGTGCTTCAGCTTGAGTGAGAACTCGTCCACAACCACCCAGTTGGCGTTGGTGCCGTTGGTCTTCACACCGATGGTGACGCTGTTCTGCGTGTAGGGAAGTTCGAACTCTACGCTGTAGTAGTCAGCAGCGCTTACGGCCACCTCCTGGTCGTTGGCAAAGAGCGTCACGCCCTCGATGTCCCAATCGGTATGGTCCTGACGAGTGGCCATTACGTGGGCGGTGAGCGTGTAAACGCCCTTGCCCAGGCCAGTGAGCTCCTGCGAGAGGCTGATGTCGCTCAGACCTGCATTCCAAACCCACTGCTCTACCAAGGGAGTGTTGGCGAAGCCAGCGTTGGTGATGTCGGCATTACCCGTGCTGGTCTTGAAACCGTTGTTGTCCCAACCGGTGAGAGTGTTGTTGTCGAAGTTGGGGTTGACGATGAGGCCAGTCAGGTCAGAACCCTTGGTGGTCTGTGCGCAGAGACCGAAGTTCAGCGCCTCCCGAATGGCGGTGTAGATGCCGTTGCCACTTTCTTCGTTGAAGTTGCAAGTGCCATTCTCATAGTCGTCCTTGGCCCACTTGATGTACTTCTCGTACTGAGCGGCGCCCTTCTCGTCTAAGTTGGCAGCAGCGGCGTCGGCAGCATCCAGAGCGGCCTTCACTTCTGCGTATTGAGCTGCGCTTGCCTTGGCTGCGCTGATAGCCTGTATCAGGGCCTTGTAGGCCTCCATGTCCGAAGCGCCGTTGGCTACGGCAGCGTCCAGAGCGGCCTTCACGTCGGCGTCCATGGGATCGGTGGGAACAGTGGCCAGCAGAGCGGCAACGTCCTCGGCGGTAAACCGGATGTAGTAGGTGTATTCCACACCGCCAAAGAGGAACCAGCTGTTGCCCCAGTAAGCTTCAGAAGCGCCTTTCATGTTCAAGACACCGTCGTTGCCAACGTAGCAGAACACGTCGCGGGTGTAACCTTGGCCTGCATCCCAGATATCCTTGGCTGCACCTGGGCCATTCGGATTTCCTGCGTCGGTGCAAGCGCTTGCCCAGTCGGCAATCTGCACGATGTTGCCGTTGGCTGAGAAGTAAGCATCGCTGTTGACGTAACCTTCGGTCTTGCCGATGGTGTAGCAGTTGCCGTTCGTTCCCATTCTCTTGAGACCCTTTACCGTCACCTTGTAGATGCCGGGCATCAGGCCAGAGATGGTTTTACTGAACGAACAACCGCCTTGGAAGATTTCGAAACCACAATCGACATTGTTCTGGTTGCCGCCTCTGCTGGGCACACCCTGAACGTTCCAAGATGTCTTGGTGGGGGTGGGGTCAACAGTGGTTGACGACAACCACGACTCGGTGTCGCTTACTGCGTCGGCGAAGGTGGCGCCGTTCAAGTCAATGCCAGCGGCAGCGGCCACGGCAGCGTCTTGCGTGGCGGCGATTTCGGCCAACTTGGCGCTGAAGTCCTCCTTCGAGAGGAACTGCCAGGTGCTGGGCGTTTCCGTGAAGTTCACGTGTCCTGCAGTTGCAGGGGCGGTCAGGTAAGTCTCGCCGTTCTTCAGGAAGTAACCGTTTGCGTCACCTTCCAAAGTGAAATTCACGGCGTCGCCACTGTCGGTGAAGCAGTTGTCGCTGAGACCCTTGGTGTTGCCGGCCTTCACGAGGTCGTACATGCGCAGCTGGTACTGGCCTTCGGCCACGGTCACCTGCCATGCGACACCTACGGGGTTGGTCACAGCACGTGTGCCCCAGTCACTACCACGGCTTAGGAACTGCCCGCTCTCGGTGTTGTACAGGTAGTACACACCGGCGTCGGCGGGAGCTTGCTGTGCGCTGGTCAAGCCGCAGCAGAGCGTCAGTAAAGCAATGAGAAGTAAGTAAGTTTTTCTCATGTTGTTGATAAATTAAGTTAGTAAAAATGTAAATTCTTATTCTCTCTTGGCTCTAAGACGTAGTCTTACGACAGTCTTTTGATGTGCAAAGTTACGAAAATTCTGCGTAACGACCAAGTAAATCAAGCAAAATGTGAGAGAAAAACTTTAACCCGAATCGGTCATTAGGCTTTGATATGCTTTCAGAACTATGTCGTAGGGGCTTTTGTGACTGTCTGAGGGAGCGATGGGGTTCCATCGTGACCGAAGAAAGGCGTAAAAGGAGCAAGACAGAGGCTGAAAGCATGCAAAGAGTCCGCAGGACGATTTAATGACCGATTTGGGTTTAACTTCAATCGATTATTTCGCAATTAGTCTGCAATTATTTTGCATTTGTCTTGCAATCCATGCTCGTCAGCTTCTTTCTGACTGCAACCACTCCGCTTTGTGGTCGCGATGCAGTGCTTTCTTTGTGAGTAAGTTAGACGAAGCCAAAGCGCCCGCGCGTGTAATGCGGAAAGCACAGCGAAGTCGGATGACCGATGAGGGGTTGATTGCAAATTGCAAAATTTAAGAGAGTGCCTCACCCGCGCTACCTTATTATGGAATACCTTATATATTATTATAGGGAAATAAAATAATATAATGTATTAGTGCTCAGTGCGTTTCATTTTTCTGCAATTTGCAATCAACACCCTTGCAACACCGATTCTGCAATTTTTTTGTCATTGCAAAGGAATGGTCGAGTCAGCCTCAAACTCCAGGCGCTCGCCGGTGACGGGGTGGGTGAACGCGAGGCGGTCGGCGTGGAGATGCAGGCGGTCGGCCGCCGTGCCGTAGAGCGGGTCGCCGAGGATGGGATTGTTGAGCCCGCGGCTGTGAGCCATGTGGACGCGCAACTGGTGAGTGCGTCCCGTCTCGGGCCACAGGTGGACGGAGCGGCGGCCGCACACTCGGAAGCGCGTGAGGGCCGTCCGCCCGTGCGTCTCGTTCACCATTTGGCGCGGACGGTCGTCCGGGTCGGGGCAGAGCGGGAGGGCGACGACCCCCTCGCGCGGTCCCTCGATGTCGTGTTCCAGTTGGGCGGTGTAGCGCTTCTCCACGGTGTGGCGGGCAAACTGGCGTTGCAGGTGCAGATAGGTGGGCGAGTCCAGCGCCACCACCATGAGTCCGCTGGTGTCCATGTCCAGCCGGTGCACCATCATTGGCCCCTCAGCCTCGGGATGGCGGCGCCGCACCTCGTCGCGCACATTCGCCGCCCCCGCTTGTTTCCCCGGCACCGACAGCATGCCGTGCGGCTTCAGCACCACGCAGAGATGCGCATCTTCGTAGCGAAACGTAAGCAGCTCCGGGTCGCGATACAACGAAGTGTCGGGCTCTACGTCCAGACCTCTCAGCATCCACGTGAGGATGGGCCTGCATTTCGTGTCGCAGGCCGGGTAGAAACGCCCTTCGTGTCGCACTTCGTCGGCGGGCGAGCGACCCACCCAGAATTCGGCCATGCAGAGCGGGCGCAGGTGATGGGTGAGGGCGTAGTGAAGCAGTTTCGGACCGCAACATTCGCCGGCTCCCGAGGGCGGAGTTCGGCCTTCGAAGAGGTCGGGTAGCGAACGCGTCTCGCCCTCGCCGTTGCGGAACTGGAACTGGCGGAACAGCCAGTCCTGCAGCGCGATGCTGCGTCGCTTGCGCTCGCGGCGCATTGCCTCGATGGGGGCGAGCACGACCTGGAGCGCCGTCGTGCAGGCGTCCACGCGGCGTTGCCCGGTGACCTTGGCGCGGTGCAGTTCGGCCTTGAGGAACTGACTCTCGCGGACCATGTCGTCCGTCGTCTCGCCGCGGTCCCGTCGCTCGTCGCGCAGGCGTTTCGCCGTCTGCATGCGCTCGCGGGCGGCCTCCACGGTCTGCCGGGCCTCGGCTTGCACGCGGTCTAATTGCTGGCGGGCGGTCCGTAGTAACTCGCCCTGCTCCAGTTGGTCGATGCGGTCGTTCAGAAGGCTGATCTCCCGTTCTTCCTGTTGGAAATGCCCGTCGGGGTCGTGCAGGTCGAACACGGGCGGAACGAAATAGGGGAGTGTTCCGCGCCCGCACAAAGTGCCCGAGAAGGCGGCTAAGAAGTATCCTCCCTCCACCACCATCACGCCCAGCATCTTGCCCTGCGCCAGTTCCTCCTGCCAGTCGGGGTGGCGCGACAGTTCCTCGCGCACCGCCTCCGCGGCGGCGAGGCACAGGGGGTGCGGCTCGTAGCGGAACGGGTTGTTGAGCCGGGCGGGCGGTTCTGCGGCCGACGACAGCGGGTGCAGTCTATCGCATGTGCACATCGGTCTGTGGGAAAGGAATTTCTATGTTGTGTTCGTTGAGCGTGTTGTAGATGGCCTCGCGCACTCGGGCGGTCAGCGCAATCTTGTCCTCCACGCGCATCCAGATGTTCACCTTCAGGTCCACGCTGCTGGCGCCGAAGTCGGCGAAGCTCACCGTCACGGGGATGTTGGGGTTGGCCACCGGCGTTCCGTTCTCGTTCTTGGCTTGGCACAGCGGGGTCACCGCCTCGATGATGCAGCGGCGCACTTCCTCCACGTCGGTTCCGTAAGCCACACCCACGGGAATCTTGATGAGCTCGTAGCGGTGGTTGCGGGTCATGTTCTTGAAGTTCTTGCTGAACAAGGCGCTGTTCATGAAGGCAATCACGCAGCCGTCGGCCGTGATGATTTGCGTGCTCTGGTAGGTGATGCTCTCCACCTTGCCCGTGATGCCGTCGCACTCGATGTAGTCGCCCACGCGCAGACGGCCGGTCATGAGCGAGAGACCGTAGAAGAAGTTCTCGATGATGCTTTGCATGGCGAAGCCGACACCCGTGGCCAGGCCCGCCGTGACAATGCTGATGCCGCTCTTCGGAACATGCAGGATGACGAGCGCCGTGATGAAGTAAAGTCCCCAGCACACGATGGCAATCACGTTCTGCGCCAGCGTGCTGTTATACTGGCTCTTGTCCTCCACCATCTGCTTGCGGAAGTGGGCGTAGATGGAGCGGATGGCGTAGTTGATGTAGCGGAAGACGAACCACAGCGCCGCCACCAGACACAGCTTGGCCAGCGAGAGTTGGATGAGGTCTTTCTCGTCGATGAAGTTCGTGAAGAAGGCGCGTTGGCAGATGTCGGTCATTTCGAAGATGCCCGACGCCCAGTAGATGCTGACCAATACCGACGACACGGCACAGATGGGAACGAGCGTTCGGTTGAAAAGGTCGTAGAACCACGTCTGGGTGATGAAATCGCCGTGTTCCATGCGCCGCAGCACGGCGTTGCGCTCCTGCCGGGAGTGCGCCTTCTGCATGTCCAGTTTTTTCAACTTCGGCTGTATGCGATAGACCAGGACTCGCTCCTCGAACAGTTCCATCAGATGGTAGAGACACGTGATGGTCATGATGGCGGCCAGCTGGAACGTCCACCAAATCATGATCTGCACGGCCAGCAGGGTGAAGCCGCTCCACGAAGCGACGCAGGCCAGCACCATGACGATGGTGGTGATGCTCGTGTAAATGCGGTCCTGCAGGGGCAGGGTGGCGCTGTGCTTGCTGGCCAAGCAAATCTGCCAGATGGCAAAACCGAGCAGGATGGGCGGATACACAAGGTTGACCAACATGTTCGGGATGAGGATGATGCGGAACAGGATGACGATGAACGACATCAGCATGAGCGGAGTGTAGAGGAAGGCGGCGTGCCGCATCTGGTCGCCTTGCAGCCGGATGTAGAGCGACAGGAAGATGATTTCTAACAACCACGCCATGTTGATAATCAAACCAGTGCTCATCTGCACAAAGTTGCGGTCGTCCATCAAGTAACGAATGCCCATCACGATGAGGGCGAAAACAGCGATGCCCACCACGTTGGTGAGCATGGTCCGCTTGAGCTTGTAGTCTTCCCCTCGCCAGCTCTTGGGCAACAACCAGCGGAGCACCACGTAAGTGAGACCCAGCGCAAGGAAGAGATAGAACACGACGAACACACTGATGCTGAGCACGTACATGCCGCGCCACTCCGAATAGTCCTTGCTGTGGCCGTCGAAGGGGCGGTATTTCGTGTCGATGGCCTGCACGGCGCGGAGAATGTACTGCGGCAGATGGGCGAGGATGCTGAAGTAATTGGTGCTTCCGTTCTTGAAGATGTTGTCCTGCAACACGCGGTAGCGCCGCTGTGCATACTGGTGAAGCGCCTCCACTTTCTCCTGCACGCTCTTGTAGTAACTGCTCTCTGCCTCCAATTGGGTGAGGAATTCCTGCAGATGTCCGCGTATCGTCTGTGCATATTGTAAACATTGTTCGCGGTCTTCGTGCAGCTGTCCGGTCAGGAAGAGTGGTTCTTCTTTTCCCTTTTCCTCTTGTGCTTCCGTCTTGGGCATGAGGGCGATGGTTTCCTCCAACTGGGTTGTGTCCACCTGCTGCGCCAGGATGTCGATGCGATGCTGGAGCGAGTCGATGGCGCCGAGCAGAATGCTGTCGCTCTGCGTGAGCACGGAATCGGCGTCGGCTCTGTCCACGGGCGGCATGCTCTTCAGGGCCGTGATGAGGGCGTCGTAGCGCTCCAATTCCAACTTCAGCGTGGCGATGACGCGGTCGTAAGGCAGTTGCTTGCCTCCGGTGGCGTTGTAGTGCAGTTCGCGCCACAAGTTCGTGGCTTGCTGACAGGCATAGGCCATGTCGAAGGTGTTCTCCGTCGATTGCGAGTAGAGCATCAGACCGATTTGCTCGCACTGCGTCATGTAGCTGACGAGTTGCTGGTGTTGCTGAATGCCTTGTTGCTCATACATTTGCAGAAATGCTTGCTGCTTCTCGTGGGTGAGTTGGAGTTCGGCTCTCAACACGCCCAAGGTGCGGGCTAAGTCGCGCTCTTTGAGCACGGCGTGAGCGGGGAGAACGGTCAGAATACCGAGGATAAGAAACCAGAAAAATCTCTTCATAACAATTGAATTACGCTACAAAGGTATAGTTTTCTCGCAAAAAAACATAGCGTTGCGCCCACAAAACGCAACGGACACATCGGGCGAAGCAGTTTTTCTTCCGTGTGTCTTCTTACGATTGCTTTGTTGTGAATCGCAGATGCCGTCGCTATTTTTTCGGTCGTCCGCCGAAAGTAGCGCCCGCCGTCAACTGCAGGCTGTTGAAATATTTCTTAGAAATACGGACCGTGGCGGTCAGTCGGCAGTGGCGAAACAACTCGACGCCGAGGCGAGGAGAAAAGATGACGGAGTTCACGCCGTCGTTCTTAAAGTATTTCACGTCGTGGACGTATTCTTTCAGTTCGTCTTTCAACTTCGCGTCCTTGATGTGGTGATGGGCGAGTCCCACGCCCAGACCCGCGAAGGGATTGAACTTGTGTCCTTGTTTGAAGTTCCAGTCCATCACGAACGACACCGAGGTGGTTCGGTACTTCCAGCTCGCGTTCTTGCCAACGAGACTGCGTGTCTCACTTCCTTCCTGCGGGGTGGCGGGCAGTTCGCGTGAGATGCCGTGCAGTCCGGCTTGCAGACNGATTGATGATGCCGTGCATTCCGGCTTGCAGACCGAGGTCGAGTGGGGTGCGGGCGCAGTTGAAGCGCACTTCGGCACCCACCGAGCCGCCACCCGCCGACTGCGTCTGGCTGTCCGTGGTGAGTTGTATTACATAACCGGCGAACACCTCTGCTTCAATCGGTTGCACGCCCCGGCCCACATTGTTCCATGGATACATGTCGGGCCCTTGTCCGTAGGCCGTCGGGCAGGCCAGCCACAAGGCGAGTAGAGTCAGCTTTCCTTTCATGTCGTGTTGGTTTCGTGGGGACTAAGTTACGATTTTATGTGGAGATAAGCAAACTTCTCGGCATTTTTCCTGCCGCAACGACCTCGAAACGCTTGAAATTCCCGTGGAATAGTCGCTCATTCGTAACGCCTGATTTTGGCTAAAATAAAAGCTCGCAATTTCGCACGCGCGAGAAAACGCGCGCAAAACTTGCATTATTCCGCGCTTCGTAGTATCTTTGCAAAGAAAATTAAAGCACTCATTATGAAAAAGTACGTCTTTTCCCTTTTGCTCTCAGCGTTTGCGCTCTTCACGCAGGCGCAAGTGACGCTCAACGTGGATGTGAACCACCGAAGCACATACATCAGTCCGACGCTGTACGGCATTTTCTTCGAGGACATTAACCACGCTGCCGACGGCGGTCTCTACGCCGAGCTTGTGCGCAACCGTTCGTTCGACGAAGGCGACCTCACTGCCTGGTCGTTCGTGGGCCAGAAGGGAAGCATGCGGAAATGCACCGATAAGATGCTCAACGAAAAACAGAAGAACGCTCTGTTGTTGACCGTCGGAGAAAGCGGTGAAGGTGTGGAGAACGAAGGCTTCTGGGGTATGAACATTGAGCGTGGCACGCAGTACAAACTCAGCTTCTGGGTGCGTGTGGC
The DNA here is from genome assembly GCA_021443405.1 of Bacteroidaceae bacterium. GTDB lineage: Bacteria > Bacteroidota > Bacteroidia > Bacteroidales > Bacteroidaceae > Physcousia. Next base: position 1,842 of record JABUUA010000063.1, on the reverse strand, counting down.
ACAGGGAAATCCCGAAACGGTCACTGCTATGCTGGTGGACAAGAACGGACAAAACATCGGCGAAGCAAAAGTCGCTGTGAACTCTACGAGCAAGTGGCAGAAATGTGCTGCCGTGATAACGGCCACGGGTGACGACCCTCAGGGTCACCTACGCCTCACAGTGAAGAATCCCAGTGAGGTGGCGCTTGACGTGGTGAGTCTTTTCCCGCCCACCTTCAAGAACCGCGAGAACGGATGCCGTCCGCAGTTGGCGCAGATGTTGGCTGACATGAAGCCGAAGTTCATGCGCTTCCCCGGTGGTTGTTACGTGGAAGGGAATCACGCCCCCGAGAACGCGTTTCGCTGGGAGCGGACGATAGGTCCTATCGAGGAACGTCCCGGCCACATGAATGCCAACTGGGGCTACTGGACCACCGACGGAATGGGCTTCCACGAGTTCCTTCAACTCAGTGAAGACCTCGGCGCCAAACCGCTCTATGTGGTGAATGTGGGCATCTGGCACGGCGGTTTCACGCCTGTGGAGCAACTCGACGGCTGGATACAGGAGTGCCTCGACGCGCTGGAGTATGCCAACGGCCCCGTGACGTCGAAGTACGGAAAACTGCGTGCCCAGAACGGTCATCCCGAGCCGTTCAACATCGAATACTTGGAAATCGGCAACGAGAACTGCAACTTCCACTTCAACGACAACAGCGACCAGAGCGAGCGTTACTTCGAACGTTACCGTAAGTTCTACGACGCCGTGAAGGCAAAATACCCGCACATCCGTTGCATCGGCAACGTGCAGTCGTGGGGAACGGACAATCCGTCGTGGCGAAGCAAGGAACCCGTATTCATGGTGGACGAGCATTACTACCGCAATCCGTCGTGGTTTGCCGACAACTATACCAAGTACGACAGTTATGACCGCCACGGTCCCCGCATCTATGTGGGCGAGTATGCCGTTACCAGTCAGTATGGTCGCGTGGGTAATCTCAACGCCGCCTTGGGCGAGGCCATCTTCATGATGGGCATGGAGAACAACAGTAGCGTAGTGGTCATGAACTCGTATGCGCCCATCTTCGTCAACGAAAATCAATCGAACTGGCCCACCGACATGATTCATTACAACAGCGCCAAGGCTTTCGGCACGCCCTCGTACTGGGTGCAACAGATGTTCCCCACCCACATAGGCACCCGCATGCTCGACCATACGCTGGAGTGGGACCTCGACGAGCCGGAAGATGAAGAGACTGTCTTGCAACCCATGCAAGTGGGCGTGGGCACTTGGAACACGCAGGCCGAGTTCAAGGATGCACAACTTATTGTCAACGGAAAAACCATCGATTTGCCAGCCATCGACGACTGGAAGGCCAATCGTGGGCGCGAACCTCACTTGTCCGTCTGCCCTACACAGTTCAAGGGCGATAGCTACACGTATAAGGTAATGGCTCGCAAGACGGGCGGAGCCGAGGGCTTCCTGCTCGTTTACAACTATACGGGAAAACACGACTACGATTGGCTCAACGTAGCAGGTTGGGGCAATACCCAGAACGCTTGCGAGCAGACACGCGGCGGCAGCAAGATGACCATCGGCGCCACCAGTGCTTTCAGCGTGGAGAACGACCGCTGGTACGAACTGCGCGTGGATGTTGAAGGCGATGAGGCCACCGTCTATATCGACGGCAAAAAAGTGGGCACGGCCCAGAACCGTAAGGATGAAATGCGCGGCGTATATGCCAACGCTTCTCTCGACGAGAAGACCAATACCTTATATATAAAAATTGTGAACGCGGGCAGCGGTAGTGCCGAAGGTCGTTGCGTGGTAGCGGGCGGCGACGTGACCACCGCCGAGATGCTCCG
>JABUUA010000062.1:9311-16510 GCA_021443405.1 Bacteroidaceae bacterium | reverse complement strand
GCGCCTTGACGCTGCTTGAGCAGACGGGACTGCATCCCGAGGCGGCCATCGACCGCGTGACCACGCCCGGCGGCGTGACCATCAAGGGTCTGAATGAACTGGACCACGCCGCGTTCAACAGCGCCGTGATTCGCTGTCTCAAGGCGGGTCTCGCCTCTCACTAAGGTTCCCTGCACACTGTGAGGGAAGAAAAACAACATCAAGACATGGACAAGAAGAAAGGTTTACTCGTCATCAAAGTGGGTTCCAACGTGCTCACCCGCAACGGTTCGCCCGTACGTGAGGGCGCTACAGGCGGCGTGGACATCACCCGTATGTCGGCCCTCGTGGACCAGATGGCGTGGTTGCGACAGCAAGGTTACCAAGTGATTTTAGTGACCAGCGGCGCCGTGGCCTGCGGACGAAGCGAGTTACCCGTGGCGGCCGACCTCGACAGCGTGGAGCAGCGCCAGCTGTTCAGCGCCATCGGACAGGTGAAACTCGTCAACCTCTACTATAATTTATTCCGCGAATACGGGCTGCACATCGGACAGGTGCTAACCACCAAGGACCATTTCCAAGCCGGCGAAGAGTATGACAACCAGCGGGCCTGCATGGAAGTTATGCTCTCCAACGGCGTGATTCCCGTGGTCAACGAGAACGACACCGTGTGCGTCACCGAACTTATGTTCACCGACAACGACGAACTGTCGGGACTCATTGCACAGATGATGGGCGCCGAACAACTCATTCTGCTCAGCAACATCGACGGCATCTACACGGGCGACCCCGCCCTGCCCACGAGTCAGCTCATCCGCACCGTGCAGCCGGGCGACCAACTCGACCGTTACATCCAGACGAGCAAAAGCCGTGCCGGCCGTGGCGGCATGCAGAGCAAGCACCATACCGCGCGCACCGTGGCGGCGGCAGGCATACGTGTCATCATCGCCAACGGCGAACGCGAGAACATTCTCCAGCAGTTGATGGAGCACCCAACTGAAACTCCCCACACTGAATTCCTGCCGTCATGACACACTTTTTTGAACAAGCCAAAGCGGCCAGCCGCGTCGTTGCCCTGCTGAGCGAGGAGCGCATCAACCAAGCTCTCTTGCGCGTGGCCGACACCATCCTTACGAATCAGGACGCTCTGTTAGAGGCCAACGCCCTCGACTTGGCGCAGATGGAGCCGGAGAACCCACTCTACGACCGCCTGCAACTGACCCCCGACCGCCTTGCCGGCATTGCCAACGATATGCGCCACGTGGCGGCATTGCCCTCGCCACTGGGGAAAATCACCTGCGAGACCACGTTGGAGAACCGTCTTCACCTGCGTCGCATCTCCGTTCCCTTTGGCGTCATCGGCGTCATCTACGAGGCGCGTCCCAACGTTTCCTTCGATGTATTCTCGCTTTGTCTCAAGAGTGGCAACGCCTGCGTGCTGAAAGGCGGCCGCGACGCCCAGCATAGCAACGAGGCCATCGTGGCGCTCATTCGCCAGACCTTGCAGGCAGAGGGACTCACACCCGACGCCGTCACCCTGCTGCCCGCCACCCACGAGGCCACGGGCGCCCTGTTGCAAGCGGTGGGCTACATCGACCTCTGCATCCCGCGCGGCGGCAAGCGTCTCATCGAATTTGTGCGCGACAACGCCCGCGTGCCCGTCATCGAGACCGGAGCCGGCGTGGTGCACGCCTACTTTGATAAGGACGGCGACCTGACCATGGGCCAGCGCATCATCCACAACGCCAAGACGCGCCGCGTGAGTGTCTGCAACGCCTTGGACTGTCTGCTGGTTCACCGCGACCGCGAGGCCGACCTCCCCGCCCTGCTCGCGCCCATGAACGAAAGCGTGACCTTCCATTACGAGGCCGACGACTGGGGGCGCGAATGGATGTCGCACGACCTCAGCATCCGCATCGTGGACAGTCTCGACGAGGCACTCCTCCACATACAACAGTACAGCAGCGGGCACAGCGAGTGCATCATCACCCAGAACGCCGAGGCGGCTGACCGCTTCCGTCGAGAGGTGGACGCCGCTTGTGTCTATGTCAACGCGCCCACGAGTTTCACCGACGGAGCGCAATTCGGGCTCGGTGCCGAGATAGGCATCTCGACGCAGAAACTGGGTCCGCGCGGTCCCATGGCCTTGGAGGAGATGACCACCTACAAGTGGCTCATCGACGGCGAAGGGCAGGTGCGCGCCTGAACATTCTATTACCGAAACAAAGATTTTTAGAGATATGAAGACTTTTCTGAACGCAAAAGACCTCGGTGACCTGCGTCAAGCGCTGGCCGAGGCCATGGAGATAAAGAACGACCGCTATAAATATCAGTCGTTAGGCAAGAACAAAACGCTGTTGATGATATTCTTCAACAACTCGTTGCGCACGCGTCTTTCCACCCAAAAAGCAGCCATCAACCTCGGCATGAACGTCATCGTGCTCGATGTGAATGCGGGGGCGTGGAAACTGGAAACGGAGCGCGGCGTCATTATGGACGGCGACAAGAGCGAGCATCTCTTAGAGGCAATCCCCGTCATGGCCAGTTACTGCGACGTCATCGGCGTGCGCTCGTTCGCCGGTCTCACGGACCGCGACTACGATTATGCCGAGACCGTGTTCAACCAGTTCGTGAAATACAGCGGCAAGCCCGTGTTCGCCATGGAGACGGCGACCGTACATCCCCTGCAGGCCTTCGCCGACCTCATCACCATCGAGGAGCATAAGGAGGTGAAGCGCCCCAAGGTCGTGCTCACCTGGGCCCCGCACCCCAAGTCGCTGCCGCAGGCCGTCCCCAACTCGTTTGCCGAGTGGATGAACGCCGCCGACGTGGACTTTGTCATCACACATCCCGAGGGCTACGAACTCGACCCCGCCTTTGTGGGCGATGCCTGCGTGGAGTACGACCAAAAGAAAGCCTTCGAGGGCGCTGACTTCATCTATGCCAAGAACTGGAGTTGTCCGGGCGTGACGAACCCCGCATCGTATGGACAGATATTGTCCAAGGACATGTCGTGGACGGTGGACGCCGAACACATGTCGTGGACCCGCAATGCACAGTTCATGCACTGCCTGCCCGTCCGCCGGGGCATGATAGTGACCGACGACGTGATTGAGTCGCCGCGCTCGCTCGTCATCCCCGAGGCCGCCAACCGCGAAATCTCGGCCACTGTGGTGCTCAAGCGCATCCTCGAGAGCCTGTGACCCGACGGCGACCGCCGGCCACCGCGCGGACTGACTAACCATAACCTATCCCATGAAAAAAATTTTTCTCGTCTTATTGACGTTCCCCTTGCTCTGCGCCGCCCAGCCCTCCATAAGTTGGGACGCGCAGAGTCTTTTGTTCGACGGCGAACGCGTGTGTCCCGTGATGGGCGAAATCCATTATTCGCGCCTGCCCGAGCAGGAATGGGGCACGGCGCTGCGGCGTATGAAGGACGGCGGCGTTACGGTCGTCGCCACCTACGTCTTCTGGAATCACATTGAAGAAGAGGAAGGCGTGTTCGACTGGAGCGGACAACGCTCGCTGCGCGGCTTTTTGGAAGCGTGTCGCGACGCCGACATGCCCGTGGTGTTGCGCATAGGACCCTTCTGTCACGGCGAGGTGCGTTGCGGTGGCATCCCCGATTGGATGTTCCGAAAGGACTGCAAGATGCGCAGCGAAGACCCCGTCTTCCTGCACTACATGACGCGGCTCTACCGACAAATCTTCACGCAGGTGCAGGGCCTTCAATGGAAGGACGGCGGGCCGGTGATGGCGTGTCAGTTCGACAACGAATACCGCGGCCACGGCTCGTATCTCTTATCCCTGAAGCGCATCGCGCAGACGATTGGCTTCGACCTTCCTTTCTACACCCGCACGGGATGGCCCGAACTCGCGTCGCCCGTGCCCTTCGGTGCCCTGATTCCTCTGTATGGCGACTACGCCGACGGCTTTTGGGAGCGCAGCACCAAGGAGACGGCGGGCAACTATTACAAGGCTTTCAACTTCAAAGCATTCCGTTCTTCGACGGCCATCGCCAGCGAACAACTCCAAAACCAGCAGGAGCGCGTGACGCAGGGCGACGAGCAATATCCCTACTTCACCTGCGAACTGGGCGGCGGCATGATGGTGGCTTACCACCGGCGACCGTATCTCTACCCCGAGGACGCCCTTGCCATGGCCGTGGTGAAACTGGGCAGCGGCAGCAATTTGCTCGGTTATTATATGTATCACGGGGGCACAAACCCCGAGAGTCGCACGGGCATCACCCTGCAGGAACGGCAGGCCACACGCGCCACGAACTACAACGACATGCCCGTGAAGAACTACGATTTCCAGGCGCCGCTGGGCGAGTTCGGACAGACCTATCCGCACTACTACACCCTGCGCCCGCGGCATCTGATGATGCACGACTGGGGAGCGACGCTCGCACCTATGGAGGCTAACTTCCCCACCCCGCAGGACCTTGCCAAAGGCGACGACGCGCAGTTGCGATGGGCCTACCGCCAACAGGGCGACAGTGCTTTCGTGTTCGTCAGCAACTACGAACGTCTGCAGCATTTGTCGGCCAAGCGAGGCGTCCAGTTCGAGGTGGCTGGCGTGAAATTCCCGGCCCGCCCGACCACCATCCCGGCCGACTGCATCGGCGTGCTGCCCGTGAACATCGACGGCATCCAGTATGCCACGGCCCAGTTGGTGGCGCGGCGCGACGGACGCATCTACATGATGCAACTCCCCGGTCTGCCCGTGGAGATGAAGGTGGACGGAAAAGTGTATAAGAACGTGCAGCCGCGCGGCACGGCACGACCCGTCTGCCGCAACATCTATCTGCTGACGAAGGAGCAGGCCGAGCACCTCTTCCTCGAGCCCATGCCCAGTCGGCCCGTCCTCCCGCTCTCGTTCACCAAGGTGCGGGAAGCCGGCGCCCCACGCACCATCACCTTGGGTGCGCAGAAGGTGGCCGAGGAACCGGACGAAAAGGACTTCGACCATGCCGCCGTGTATCGCATTCCCGTGCCCTCGCACAGCGGATTGCTGGAGGTGACGTACCGCGGCGACGTGGCGCGGCTCTATGCCGACGGCAGTCTGATTGCCGATAATTTCTACTACGGACGTCCGCTGCTCTACGGTCTGTGGCGCTTGCCCGCCGACGTGCACGAACTGGAGCTGCGCATCCTGCCCCTGCAGACCGACATGCCCATCTACTTCCCTCGCGAGGCCGACACCACGCCGGGCGAGGCTGTTTCTTCCATTCTAATCCGCTGACCCATGCTTCAACACCGCTTCCGCACCGGCGTCCTCGCCCTTTGCTGTCTGCTGACGCTCGCGTCCGTCCGCCCGATGTTCGCCCAACAAAGCCTTTCGTTGCACGGCCAATGGCAGTTGGCCCTCGGCGACAGCCCCGCCTACACCGACCGCATCCTGCTGCCCAACTCGCTGCTCACCGCCGGCAAGGGCGACCTCGTGACCTTGCAGACGCAGTGGACCGGCTCGCTCTACGACTCGTCGTATTACCACAACCCCTTCATGCGGCCCTATCAACAGGCGGGAAACATGAAGTTCCCCTTCTTCCTCACCCCCGAGCGTCACTACGTGGGGCGCGCTTGGTACCGCCGCAGCGTGAGCATCCCCGCCGACTGGAAAGGGCAGCACATCACCCTCACGCTGGAGCGTCCGCACATCGAGACCACGGTGATGGTCAACGGCCACGAGGTGGGCCGCGGCAATTCGCTCTCGGTGCCGCACGAGTTCGACCTTACGTCTTACTTGAAGCCCGGCGAGGAAAACGACCTGCAAATCTGTGTGTACAACGGCATCGACGGCGTGGGCGTGGGCCAGGACTCACATTCCGTGACCGACCAGACGCAGGGAAACTGGAACGGACTTGTGGGCGACATTCGCTTGACGGCGCGTCCCATGCGCCACATCCGCCGCGTGCGCATCACACCGAACATAGCGGAGCGGTCCATCGCCGTGCAGGTGGCGCTCTCGCAACCCGGGCGCATCGCCTACGAGGTGGCGGGACGCCGCGGTTCGACCCGCGACACGGCGTTCGTGATTCCGCTGGGCGACGCCTGCCAACTGTGGGACGAATTCAACCCCGTGACCTATACGCTCACCCTCAGTCTCGGGCGCGACACCGTTCGCACGCAGTTCGGTCTGCGTGAAATCCGCGCCGAAGGACCACAACTTTTCCTCAACGACCGCCCGCTCTTCCTGCGCGGAACGGTGGAAAACTGCACGTTCCCCGACACGGGCTACCCGCCCACCGACGTGGTGTCGTGGCTGCGCATCTTCCGCAAATGCAAGGAATACGGACTCAACCACGTTCGCTTCCACTCCTATTGTCCGCCCGAAGCGGCCTTCATCGCCGCCGACCAAGTGGGCATTTATCTGCAGCCCGAAGGTCCGTCGTGGCCCAACCACGGCGTGAAACTCGGTCAGGGACAAATCATCGACCAATACCTGATGCAGGAGACCCAGCGCATGGTGGAGGCCTACGGCAATCATCCTTCGTTCTGCTTCATGGCGGCTGGCAACGAACCGGCCGGCCCGTGGGTGGCGTGGTGCAAGGAATGGTGCCGCTACTGGCGCACGACCGACAGCCGCCGGCTCTATGCCGGGGCCAGCGTGGGCGGAGGATGGCAGTGGGACGAGGGCAGCGACTACCATGTGAAAGGCGGAGCTCGCGGCTTAGTCTGGAGCAGAACCGCACCGCAGACTGCCGACGACTACACGGCGGACATCACTGTGCCGCGCAACTTCCAACCTACCGCCGAGCGCCCCACGAACACGGAACCGTACGTGAGTCACGAGAAGGGACAGTGGTGCGCCTTCCCCGACCTCGACGAGACGAAGCAATACACGGGGGCCTATCGGGCGCACAACTTCGACATTTTCCGCGACCTGTTGGCTCGCAACGGCATGGCGTCGCAGGCCACGAAATTCCTGTGGGCGAGCGGAAGACTGCAACAACTGTGCTATCGCATGGAGATGGAGCGACACCTGCGAACGCCCGACTACGCGGGGTTCCAACTACTCGGCCTCAACGACTATAGCGGACAGGGCACGGCGCTCGTGGGCGTCCTGAACACGTTGTGGCGGGAAAAGGGCTACACCGACGCCGCGGAGTGGACGCAGTCGTGCGCACCGTTGGTGGTGCTCGCCCACTTCCCCAAGTTCGTGTTCACGCCCGACGAAACACTGGAACTGCCGCTCTCGGCCTACAACGCCACGGC
>JABUUA010000062.1:0-9296 GCA_021443405.1 Bacteroidaceae bacterium | reverse complement strand
TGCTTCGCTGGAGCATCGACGGACAGGAAGGCGGCGAACTGCGCACGCCCGCCATCCCGCTCGGCAAGGGAAACCGGCTGGGCACGCTGCGTCTCGCCTTCGACGCGCTGACGGCCCCGGCCAAACATACGCTCACCCTCTGCCTCGGCACGCAGCCGGCCAAGCACTATGAATTCTGGGTCTATCCCGCTTTCTCCGCACCCGCGGCGTCGGCCACCGTGGCGGAGTTCACCGAACTTACCGACGAGGCCCTCGCCGTCCTGCGTCGCGGCGGCACCGTTCTGCTGACAGCGGCGGGAAAGGTAACGTTGGGGAGCGACATTCGTCAGGACTATCTGCCCGTGTTCTGGAATACTTCGTGGTTCAAGATGAAGCCGCCGCACACTACGGGATGCGTCGTCGAGGCGGGGCATCCGCTGTTCCGCCACTTCCCCACCGACGACTGGGGCAACCTCAACTGGTGGGAACTGCTCAACCGCGCGCAGGTGATGAACCTCGAAGCACTGCCCATGAGCTACCAACCGCCCATACAACCCATCGACACGTGGCACGTGAGCCGCAAGTTGGGTATGCTCATCGAGGCGCAGGTGGCGGGAGGCCGCTTGCTGATGACCACGATGGACATCACGAACCGACTGGACAACCGCCCCGTGGCCGCGCAGATGCGTCGCGCCATCCTTGCCTACATGGAGAGCGACGACTTCCGTCCCACGCTCCGTCTCGCGCCCGACGACATCCGCGACTTCTACCGGCGCAAGGCGCGTCCCGTGGACATGTTCACCAACGAAAGCCCCGACGAACTGAAGCCCAACTTTGCCAACCAACCCTGACGTCCCGACGTGTCGCGTCAGACGCCCTATTGTCTCGGCTCACACGACCTATTGTCTGAGGCCAGACGACCTATTGTCTGAACAGAACCAAAAAGAGGAGCCAACCCGCAAGTCAGCTCCTCTTTTTTGCGTCACGCCGATGACCCAGTTTCATCGCCTAAGGGACGGCGAAATTTTTCTTAGAAAAAATTGCAGAGTCACCCAGTAAAATCCGACGCTTTTTCTAAGAAAATGCAGCACCCCTTCTGCGTGGCACGAAAATTTTGTCCGCGCTGAGACTTTGTCTCATCCGCACGTCGCTCCGAAATTCTCCGTAAAATGCTTGGCAGTTCCGCCAAGAATTTGTACCTTTGCTGCCGTTATCAGGGGTGTGGCGCCCTTTGACGCCGCTGAGATTATACCCTAAGAATCTGAACCGGGCAATGCCGGCGTAGAGAGTATGAACAATTATTATCGGACACAAAGCATGAAAAAAAGTTTTGCTTTCGCTGCGCTCATGAGCGTGGCACAAGCGGGCATGGCCGTGGAGGCCGGCGAGCCCGATTCCTTGAAACTGGAAGAACTGAACGAAGTGGTGGTGAAGGCCGTGAAGGCGCCTGCGAACGCGCCCTTCGCCGTCTCGAAAATTGGGCGGCAGGAACTGGAGGCCTTCGGTCGAACGGGCCAGGAACTACCCTTCCTATTAGCGCGCACCCCGGGTGTGTTGGCCTGGAGCGAGAACGGAGTGGGCACGGGAACCTCGTACCTGCGTATGCGCGGCGCCGGCGACAGCCGCATCAACGTGACCATGGACGGCGTGGCGCTGAACTCGCCGGAAGACCAGTGTGTGTTCTGGGCGAACATGAACAGCTACGCCAGTCTGCTCTCGAATGTGCAGATTCAGCGCGGCGTGGGAACGAGCACCAACGGCGACGGAGCCTTCGGTGGCACGGTGGCACTGACCACGAAATTCCCCGACCTGCAGCCTTCGCTCGATTTGAACATAGGCTATGGTTCGTACAACACCATGAACTTCGGCGGACGTTTCAGCACGGGTCTGCTCTGGAACCACCTCATTGTCGATGGCGCCTACCACGAGACACGCACCGACGGCTTCATGCACGGCACGAGCGGACGCAGCGGCAGTTACTACGGCGGACTCACGTTCATCAACAATCAGGGCACGCTGAAGCTGAGCTACAAGAACATTGGTAACTTCGAGAAGACTGGACAGGCCTGGAACGGCGTCGATACGGGCGATTTGCTCGACGGCAACTACGGCATGACCACGGGCCTCAACAGCTATAAAGACTTCTACAACGCGGGCATGGGTAAGTACAACACCCTGTACGAACAGCTCGTGGACGGCTACGACCCCTCGAAGGGCACCCAGCGCTATCAGTTGGCCGACGGCACGCTGTGGGACAAGACGACCGATAATTTCTGGCAGAACCACAACTTGCTGAACCTGACATGGAAGATTGACGACGAGTGGACAACCACCGCCACCGCCCACTACACGCGCGGACATGGTTACTACGACGAGTTCCGCCCGAACAACAAGCTCAGTAAATTCGGCCTCGACCCCTTTACGCAGGCCGACGGCAGCACGCTGAAGAAGACGGATTTCGTGCGTCAGAAGGGTCTGACACAAGATACGTACGGACTGGTGTGGAACGTCAACTGGCAGCGCGACCGCTGGGATGTGATGGGCGGACTGGCCTTGCAGTACTTCACGGGCAACCACTACGGCTACCTCACCTACGTAGCCAACAGCGAACTCCGCGACGCGTTGCTCGCCGGAGGTAAGTATCAATACTACGACAGCGACGCACAGAAGGGCGACAACTCCTTCTTCATCAAGGCGAAATATAACTTCACGGAGGCGCTCTCCGCCTTTGCCGACCTGCAATACCGCTATGTGACCTACCGCACGGACGGTTACAACGACAAATTTCTCACGAACCCCGACGGCTCGATGGGCAAGCACTGGCTCGACATCAACCAAACGTATCACTTCGCCAACCCGAAGGTCGGACTGAGTTATGCCCGCAACGGACACGCGGCCTACGCCAGCTACGCCATGGCCAACCGCGAGCCCGAGCGTAACAACTTCACCGACAACGGTTCGTACCCCGCACCCAAGGCCGAACGTCTGCACGACTTCGAACTGGGTTACAGTTACACCACCCATCGCTGGCACGCCGGACTGGGCCTCTACGCCATGCTCTACGACAACCAGTTCGTGCAGACGGGACTCGTTAGCGACATAGGCGAGAACCTGACCACCAACATAAAGGACAGCCGCCGACTGGGCATCGAGGCACAGGCGGGCGTAAACATCACCCCGTGGCTCTCGCTGGAGGCCAACGCGGCCATCAGTCGGAACGAGATACTCGACTTTGACGAAGTGGTGGAAGACTGGGACAACGGAAGCCAGACCATCCATTACGACCACTCGACGCTCGCCTTCTCACCCACTGCCATCGTGAACGCCTTCGCCGACGTGCACACGCACGGCTTCCAAGCCACCTGGCACACGGGCTACGTGAGCAAGATGTTCCTCGACAACACGGCCTGTGACCAGCGCGCCCTCGACGCCTTCACCCGCACCGACGTGGCGCTCAGCTACGACCTCAAGTGCTGGCGAAAGGGTTTGAAGCACGCCATCTTCGGCCTCAACTTCAACAACATCTTCAACGCTCACTACGCTCAGAGCGGTTGGGTGTACAGCGCCATCTACGCCAGCGGCGGCCACACCAACGACAATCGCTACCGCGAAATCGGCTACATCCCCGCAGCCGGCTTCCACATGATGGGCACGATTACGCTGAAATTCTAAGTTAACCGCCAACCGTCATGCTTGACTACATTACCCATCACTGGATGGATGTGCTGGGCACCACGCTGGGCCTGCTCTATCTGGTGCTGGAGATGAAGGAGAATATATGGATGTGGGTGGTCGGCTCCATCATGCCGGTCATCTACATCTTCGTGCTCTACGAGGCCGGCATCTACGCCGACTGCGGCATGGAGGTCTATTACTTCCTCGCAGGCGTCTATGGTTTCGTGGTCTGGCTTCGCGGCGGAAAGCGGGAGAAGAAACCCGTGAGCATCGGCTACACGCCCGCGTCGCAGCGTCTTCCTCTGCTGGGCATCACGGCCTTTCTGTGGCTCGTGCTCACCCTTTTCCTTAGCTGCTGCACCGACAGCCGCGTGCCCGTGGCCGACGGATTTACTACCGCCGCCTCCATCGTGGGCTTGTGGATGCTCAGCCGCAAGTACATGGAACAGTGGTGGGTATGGTTCGTGGTCGATGCCGTGTCCGTAGGTCTCTACCTCTACAAAGGTGTCTATGGCCGCGCTCTTCTCTACGCCATCTACACCGTCATGGCTCTCTACGGCTACCACGTCTGGCGGAACCGCCTGCGCGCCGCCCAGCCATAAGGTCATGCACGCGCATAAACGCAGAGAGGCTGCCCGGTCGGGCAGCCTCTCTGCGTGCATAGATGGGCCATGTCGCCTTATCGATTGGCGTACATGCTCTCGTAGTATTTCTCGTATTCGCCTGAGGTGATGTTGTCCATCCACTCCTGATGGTCGAGGTACCAGCGCACGGTCTTCTCAATGCCTTCCTCGAACTGGAGCGAAGGCTCCCAGCCGAGTTCAGCCTGCAACTTGCGCGAGTCGATGGCGTAGCGGGCGTCGTGACCCAAACGGTCGGTGACGTAGGTGATGAGATCCAAGTCTTCGCCTTCCTTTCTCCCTAACAGACGGTCCACAGTATTGATGACAACCTTGATGATGTCTATGTTTTTCCACTCGTTGAAACCGCCGATATTATAGGTCTCCGCCACCTTACCACGGTGGAAAATAGTGTCGATAGCGCGCGCATGATCCTCGACATAGAGCCAGTCGCGCACGTTCTCGCCCTTGCCATATACGGGCAACGGCTTGCGGTGACGGATATTATTGATGAACAACGGTATTAACTTCTCGGGGAACTGATAGGGCCCGTAGTTGTTGGAACAATTGGTTACGATGGTGGGCATCCCGTAGGTGTCGTGGTAAGCACGGACAAAATGGTCGGAACTGGCCTTGGCTGCCGAGTAAGGACTATGGGGATTGTACTTCGTGGTCTCAAGGAAGAAGTCTTCGCCATAAGCCTCATGCTGTTGCTCCGACGAGGCCTTCGTGGAGAAAGGTGCGGGGATTCCTTCGGGATGCGTCATTTCCAGCGCGCCATACACCTCGTCGGTGGAGATGTGATAAAAGCGCTTGCCCTCGTACTTCTCGGGCAACGACTCCCAATAGAGTTTGGCAGCCTGCAGCAGAGAAAGGGTTCCCATCACATTGGTGCGGGCGAACGTAAAAGGGTCCTTAATGGAACGATCGACATGACTCTCAGCCGCTAAGTGGATGATGCCGTCGATGTGCTCGTCCTGCATCAGCTGATAGAAGGCGTCGAAATCGCAGATGTCCATCTTCACGAACTTGTAGTTGGGCTTGTCTTCCACGTCCTTCAGGTTGGCAAGATTGCCGGCGTAGGTCAACTTATCCAGATTGATGATGTTATACTCGGGATACTTGTTCACGAACAAGCGCACCACATGGCTGCCGATGAAACCAGCGCCACCCGTAATTACAATATTCTTCATACCTATTATATTATATCAATGAAAAGAAACTCCCACAGGACTTCACTCACACCCGCTGCTCCATACGAGCCAAACACTGGCGGAGCGATTCGGTCCAATAGGGGATGCGGAGCCCGAAGGTGGACTTAATCTTCGTCTTGTCGAGGACGGAGAAGGCGGGACGCTTGACGGGCGAGGGGAACTCGTCGCTGTGACAGGGTTGAATGTCGCAGTCGGTGTGACCGGCGTACTCGGCTATCATCTTCGTGAAGTCGAACCACGAGCAGACGCCTTCGTTGGAGAAATGATAGATGCCTCCGTGTGTCCACTCCGCGGCTTGCTTGTAATCCTCCAACACTGCCTCGATGGCCAACGCCAGGTCGTAGGCATAAGTCGGCGTGCCCACTTGGTCGAACACCACCTTCAACTGCGGTTTGGTGGCGGTGAGGTTGAGCATCGTCTTCACAAAGTTGCGGCCGAACTCGCTGTACAGCCAAGCCGTTCGCAAGATAACGTACTGGCAACCCGTGGCCATGATATGCTCTTCGCCGTGCAGTTTCGACAGTCCATACACTCCCGTGGGCGTACCTTTCTGTTCCTCGGTGCAGGGCGTGTTGTAAGGGTCGCCGCCAAAAACGTAGTCGGTGCTCACGTGCACGAGCAACCCTCCCACTTCCTTCATGGCCAAGGCAAGGTTTCTGGGCGCCTCGGCGTTCAGTCGTTCGCACAACGCCACATCGCTCTCCGCCTTGTCCACATTGGTATAAGCGGCACAGTTCACAATGCACTGCACACCCTTTTCCTTCACCAACGAGCGTACAGCGTCCAGGTCCGTGATGTCAAGCAACGTGGTCTCCACCCCCTCTGGGGCCACCACGTCGGTGAAGACGTAAGCGTCACTCCCATCAGTCTTCTGCGCAGCAATGATGCGCATCTCATTGCCCAACTGCCCGTTGGCTCCTGTTACTAATATGTTCATTAGATTGTCTTGTTTATAATATCAGAGAAAACAAATGCTTCTACGGCAACAAATCTCCAATTACCTTTTGGAAAATAGTCGCATAAACCTTGTTTCCATTGTTATTCAAATGGATGCCATCAAAGTAACAGTTGGCTGTAATGCCGCATTCAATATCCTTATATAAAGGTACATTATTGGTTTTAGCCCATTCCATTATCTCGTCACCCTGACTATCATAGCGCCCTTGCTGATATTCTTGTCTGTCAGCATGAAGGATGATGGCGAAAGGAATCTTGTTACTTTGTGCCATTCTACATAAATTCGCAAAGCCGCTGTTGAAGCCTTCCCCATTCTTATGGATGCCTTGCAGCACTTGTTCATCCGGAGAAAGGCTGACAGGCTTCTCAAACCACCTGCGTACCCGAGGAATGACGTAACGGTCACACAACTCAACTATCGCACAGCTATATTGTTTATTGGGGTACGACACATGAGTGCCAACCACCTTTTGTGTCAAATCTATATTGTCATGAGCATCGTGGCTATTGCACACCAGCAACATGGCTTCCGCACTAAACAGCCCATACTCTTCAAGATACCCCGCGCAATTATCCGGTCCCCACGACCCGGCACTGATATTAAGAATCTGAAAGACCGAGTCATTATCATTAAAGATGCTCGTTGCTATACTATCTTGGTCTGTGTAAGAACCGCCAAATATAACGGAATCACCCAACCCCAAGACCTTACGTTTCCGTGGATTCGGTTCCGTGCATCGCTGCGAAAAACTATTTGTTTCTACTCGATTACCGAAGCGAACACACTTTTGATTCGGCAACAACAAGTACTCAAACTTAGAACTTTCAAAATACAAGGGCGCATCACAAAAGCCCAAATAGCGGAGGCTCGCTTCTACCCCCCCCCATTACTAAAACACTAATTACTAATAACTTAAAGCATTTATCCTTCATGAGAAGAGAATTTACTTAGAGGTCTTGGTTTCTTTACGCGGGCGAATGACAACATTCACCCAATAAAATTCATCGCGTCACCGCGGAGACCTTGCATTTTTTTCTAATAAAGCGGGACGTTGATGTCAAACGGAGAGTCGAAATCCTTTAGAAGTTCGTGCCGCGTGTCCTTTTCGCTGAGGATGGCTTTATCGGTCGGAATGCGCCAATCGATGCCGAGCGAGTCGTCGAGTATCGAGATGCCGGCATCGGCCTGCGGCGCATAAAAGTTGTCACACTTGTACTGGAACACCGCCGTCTCGCTCAGCACGGCGAAACCATGGGCAAAGCCGCGGGGCACAAAGAACTGGCGATGATTCTCCTCTGTCAGTTCCACGGCCACATGTTGCCCGTACGCGGGCGACCCCTTACGAATATCTACAGCCACATCCAGCACAGCACCTTTCACACAACGCACCAACTTACTTTGTGTGAAAGGCGGACGCTGGAAATGCAGACCGCGCATGACTCCGAAGGAACTCATAGACTCGTTGTCCTGAACGAACTGAATCGGTTGCACTTTTTCGTCGAACTCGTGCTGCGAGAACGATTCAAAAAAATAGCCGCGAGCGTCACGAATCACACGCGGCTCAATGATGATCACCCCTTCTATAGCGGTCTTGATAACTTCCATATCCTGTATTCCATTAATTCAATTTACTTGCATTCGCCCAACGACACCGAACGAACAGTGCCTATCGAGCCACAGGTTCAATACCCGTGACCGTATTATAAACAAGCGATTGCCATACTTTCGTCAGATACGGCTCGTTGAGCACGGAGCGGAACTTCCACATTCGACCGAAGCGGCGCGCAATGCGCAAGGCCTTTTTGTGGAGTCGCATATCATAGATGTCAGGCTGCGGACCCGTGACGTCGGCAATGAAAGCCTCCAACAGAGACGCATCGACGGTGTTCTTCGACAGCGTCTCGCCCGCCAATTGCTCAGCAAAAGCCGTCATCAAGTCGGCAAACGTCGTCATCCGCATCGTTTCCATCGCCCGGCGCAGGAACGACCCATCGAGGTTGTCACGCTCGTGCTGCAAGAAGAACAACCAGTCGAGCACATGCTTCAGAGCAATGCCTTCCTCGATGAAATGCAGTTGTGCGTGACGCAACATAAAGAGGGCGGTGAACATAGGACTGGGCAAGAGCAAGGCCGTGTCGCGCCAAGACGTCGGTGGTTGGCTTGTCATCAAACTGGACAGTAGCCGCTCCGTCTCCCTGCCCTGCTGGGTGCCGTTGAAGTCCGTGAAGTAGCAATGGTTCTCCACTGCCAAGTCGTTATACGTGATGTGCGTGTGCTTGTAGCCTCCGTCTTCCACAGACGCTCCTATCTCCCGCGCCTTGGCATTCGATTCGTCAAACGCCCCCGCGCACCAGCAATCCAAGTCGCCATACTCTCGATGCCACGGGTTGGGCCAATAGCGGGCATAATCGAAACCCTTCAGCACCACGCACCGGCAGGGTTGCAAGCGCGCGGCAAACTCCGTCGCCACGTTATAGAGTCGATGCGCCTCCGTTTCGGTGTTGCGGACGTGGCCAAACCATTCCAGTTTGTCGTCCAACGACATCTGTGCCTTCCCCGCCTTGAGCAGCAATTCCGCTCCCTGCCAGGCAAGACCCTTCACGCCCTGATCTGTGGCCGCCTCCAACACCGCCATCCAGTCGATGTCCGGCAGCGTCGCCTCCTCCGTAACGCCCGTTATGGCCGTTCGGAGCAGCATCATCAGTGTTTCTATCGCGTTATGGTTCGTCATCGGTAGTATTACAATGGTTGGACAATCCTTTCGGGTCAGCAAACGGACAGGAACATCTATATCTCCTCTCCAGCATACTGCATCTTCTTGCCCAGTACCGTGCACACAATCATTTGGAT
>JABUUA010000061.1:34900-44237 GCA_021443405.1 Bacteroidaceae bacterium | reverse complement strand
AAATAACAAAAAAAAAATCGATAAAGTTTGTTTTTTCGAACGAACAGAGTTATAATGCCTCAAAACTTTTATTATGACAAAACTTTTAAGTGGAGCTTACGGCTACAACATTGCCTATCGCATAGAAGGTAATATCATCCTGCGTGGTGCTTTTGGTTACGACATTGCGTTCCGTATCGAAGGTGACAAACTCCTTAGAGGCGCTTTTGGATTCGACATTGCGTTCCGCCTTGTAGGAAACAAACTTCTTAGAGGGGCTTACGGTTTCGATATTGCATATCGTATTGAGAATTAATACGCCATACAAGTATTAGCTCTTGAGTATCAATATAAAATGTAATAGCCGACGAAGTGCAGCCAACCAAGATTCTTCAATAATTATGCTTCTGTATTTAGAAGAACTATCCGACGACCCCAACGCTTTTGCAAATCAACTTAAAATTTGCGAAAGCGTTATTGCTGAATACCATCTGACGGAAGAAACATCAAGTAAGGTTAGGAAGGTGATGGAGGCCCACAAACTAAAGACTTCATTACAGATAAAGTCGCAGGGGAAGAAAGGTAAGGAAATCATCTACATCACGAACTTCATAATAAAAGAGTTGCCAAACGTACACGGGTCGTCATCATTGGTATTTATTACGGGTCCTAAACGAATAGTTCAGAATCCGAACATTGACTATATTTGGGAAGCGTTCGGGTCATTCATGAGGATTCCCCATGCCAAATATTGCTTGTCTGAAGACAATCAAATAGATTACCTGAAGGTCGAAGTCTTAGTGTTTTCCGACTAATTAAAAAAAATGCCTCCGATATTGAATTTTCTGTCCAAGTTGTCTATATTGTAAGCGTAATTAATTTTTCGACACGATGAGAACCATACAGAAATTTCAGATTAACAGAAAGTACTATCCAAGTGAGAAAAGAGTGTTACTAACTATCCTTGACCGTGACACCCGAGAAGTGAGAGTGAAAGCACACGCCAGTAGCTCCACTCCTGAACGTGTGTTCAGAGCCCAGACATACCTTGATGCAGACCACGAAAACGGCGCGTACGAATGCTTCATCTATGAAGGCGTGAGAGTGCCATGCACCAATCTACTTCCGCAAGGCCACCCCATTCGCCAACTGCCTCCGAAAGAACGAGTTCTCGTTGAAGCAGCCGTTGTTCGTGACGTAAAGCGCAGACAAAAGGCAACATCCGAACTGCTTGAGATAGATGAGTTTTTGAGATTGTAACGTTTCTCAGTTATCCACAAAGTGATATCTCCCAACCTCAGACAGAAGATTTTTCTCACACTTCTTTTGCAGAATGGGACACAATTCAAATAATATCGTTACCTTTGTAGTATTATATATAACTTACAAAAAAACGAATATGTGTACACAAAATAAATATCTTCAAAACTTAAAGGATAATCCGATATTCCAGTTATCCTTGTCCTCAAAAGAGTTGTTCCATAGCAACTTTCTCTGTTGGTTAGCCAATGATAAAGATACTAACGACTTGTTTAAGAAACTGCTAAAAGAAGTGTTTGGATGCGAATTAACCTATGATCCAGAAAAATATGTAGCTCTTCGCGAATACAAGAACTTTGATTTCTGTATTTGCGAGAAAATACAGAAACGAAATGTTGATGAGAATAACCCTAACACTCAAGATGAGTTTTCTGAAGAAACGTTTGAACCAGGATGCATTGTTTTTGTTTTAGAGAATAAATGCAAAAGTATACCGTATAAACAGCAATTGGAAAAATATCAAGAAGATGTTGAAAATTACAATAAGATTTGGCAATATGAAGAAAAGAAACTTCGTAAGGATACTAAGAAAGCATATCGGAAAGAAGATGGTTTCCCTCCTTCTGTAGAACCGCAGTTTACACTATTACATTTAGTTAAAACATTTGCCGGGAAAGAAGATATAAAAAAGCCAGAATCTAAATGGAAATTAGTCAGCTACGAAGAATATGCCGACTTCTTACAGAAATACATTGATAATAGTCAAGACAAGAATAATAGTCAAGCCAAGCAATTCAAAAAACAGATAATAGAGCAATATGCACGATTCATTTCTTGTTTGGACAAGTATTTTACTTCCAAAATTCCCCAAGACATTGTAAATAATAAAGATTGGTCTGAAATCAAAGATTGGTCTGAAATCAACGCTCCCAAAGAATTATCCGATTTACGCATTGGCGACATTTGGCAAAAGTGCATTGCTAATATGATTGTCCTTAAACTGAAAGAACAATTGACGAAGAAAGAGAATGAGCAAAAGAAATACAATGTGGTCTTGAATATGAGTGCCAAAGACTTATTAAATAAAGAAGATGAAGGCACAATAAGTCTCATTGCCGGCTTCACTCATGGACAGGCGTTGATAGATGTGAAATACAAAAAAGGCGACAATCTCATTTACGGAATTCAAATACAAGGGAAGCAATATCGTTATGTTGTAGAGATGGTTAACGAAAATCCCCAAATAAAAGAACTATTACAGAAAGTATGGGGAGAGAAAATTCCTGCAGAATACAAAAAGGAATGCAGTTTTGGAAATACCTTCAAGTATTACCATAGAGATATAGCAGGAACGGTAGCAAATGTAATTAAGGATATTATTGTTGATATTGCTGATGCCAAAAAAATAGAGCCCAAAAATTGAATTTTCTGTCAATGTTGTCTATATTAAGTTATAGAAAACCTAATGTTATGATGAAGATTTTGTTTGTTTATGGGTATGGAGGCAATACTGACTCAGCTTTCTGCCGACGGATACGCGAGGCGTTGAGACCTTGGAGTGAGTATTTCGAAGTGCTTTGTTATGAATACCCTCAACACAATTGCGCCGCAGCAAAAGCGTTTCTTGAAGATGTCATTAAGCGAGAGAATGTTGATGTTGTCGTCGGCACAT
This sequence comes from Bacteroidaceae bacterium, assembly GCA_021443405.1. Lineage (GTDB taxonomy): Bacteria > Bacteroidota > Bacteroidia > Bacteroidales > Bacteroidaceae > Physcousia. The sequence goes on along the minus strand of JABUUA010000061.1, from coordinate 41,326 downwards.
CGCTTGGCGCCTTCATCACCCTTGCATTGGAGACAGACAAACGAAAGGTGGCCATCAACCCTTGTATGCGCCCTACGGCAGAACTTCCGCTGCTGAAGCCGCGCCCCGACCATCCCGACGATGTCGCGCCGTCGGCGGAGATGATTGCCTCTTACCAGCCTTACGAGGAAAAAGTCAATACAGGTGTTGGGCATGGTAAGAAGCAAGTGAGAGGACTGTTCGGCGAAGACGACGAACTGTTTGGAACAAAGCACTTTGAAACTTTCCGCACCGCTTATGGCAATGCGAAATTAATGCCCGGCGGACACCACGGTAACAAGGATGCAATACCGGCCATCCTTTCTGCCATCAGAAACGAAAGAAACAGGAAGAACAAACGCGACCAGAAGCGAGAGTTCAATCATCGTGCCCACGAAGAATACTTCGACGAACTATTCCGCCGCGACCCCGACCTGTTTTGCTGACGGAAGCACCCGACACAGAAACAATCTTCCCCCTCTATGTCCAATTTTGACGATGAACTGTGGTAGCGTGTTTTTGTGTCATTTTTTCAGAATCTTACAAAACTCAAAGTTAGATATGGGTCGAACAGTATATAATTACCAAAAAATATAAGAAACTATGACATTCAAAGACAGCAAACTACCGATTAACCTGTATGTGATATTCCGAAATCAAACAGAAGTTCATCCCTGTGTGTTAGAGTCTATTGAAAGCGTCGATATTGAAAACGACACCTGTGTCGCGCTTATCAAAGGCCTTTACTCGGAGAGTATCCGTCGCACGCTTACCTACTCGCAACTTGACTCCGACTGTATGAGCAACGGAATGGAAGACTACTTCCTTGATGAAGAAAAAGCAAAGAAATTTGTTTCTATTACACAAGGGCGTTTTCCACTGCCGTTTGTAAAGACCTACGTTGAAAAAATCACGGATGAAGAAACCGGTGAAGTGAGACAAATCGAGCGACATGACATTGACTGCACGGTCAACGACCCAAACCTCATTCCAATGATTCTGAGATATATGTCCGCCATTCTGAAGCGCGTCTCCGGTGATGATGAGTGGTGGCCTTTAGAAACCCCTATAGAAGACTACAAAATTGAAATCTTTTTCACTCGGGACAGAGACAGCACCAAGTCTAAAGTTGAAGGTCAATCAAACTCAGAACACCTCTACCAAATAAGAGTTACGAATGAAGAAAGTCGCCGCGACGAAGTGCTGAACGTGCTGAAAGAACGATTCCCCGAACATAAATGGACTAAAGATAATTTTGACGCCATCTTCAACTATGAAATATGAAATAAAAAAGTGCTGAACTTCAGATAGAAAACAATGTTGGGCTGTCTAGAAGAAAAAAATATTTTGAGAAAACGTTGAATTTTTCATTCAATGTTTCTATATTATAGTCGTAACTCATAACGTGTATTCCCTATGAAACAGTTCGACAACGAAACAGCAAAGCTCCTGAAAGCTGAAGCAGGAAAAGTCGCCAAAGAGCACAATATTCCAGTGCAGTTTGTGAAGACCTACCTCGAAGACTTCACTGACGAAGACACTGGCGAAGTGATACAAATCATACGAAGTGATTACGACTACACCGCCAACGACCCAGAACTGATTACGAAGATTCTGAAGTATATGACTGCCATCCAGAAGCGCATTGCAAGATATGAAGAATCGACGCCTGCAGAAGCCCCTATAGAAGACTACGACATAGAAATCTATTTCACTCGCGACAGTGCAATTACAACGTCAACAGTTGAATGTGAAGAGGCAAGCAGTCCAGAGCTAATATCCCGCTTTATCATAAAAGTTTGTAATGAAGAAAGTCGCCGCGACGAAGTACTGAACCTGCTGAAAGAACGATTCCCCGAACAGAAATGGAGAAAATTTAATTACGATGCCATCATCAACTATGAAATGTGACTGTTAGAATCTATGACGTAATGTCAAAGTATCTGTGCAAATAATGAACGTTACTCTCCCTATATAATTGTTTTTTTGTATGATAAAGAAGAAGATATTTGTAGACATGGACGGTGTGCTCGTCAACTTCCAGAGCGGAATCGACAAATTGGATGAAACAACAAAGCTTAAATATGCTGACGACGGAAACGGAAAGTCGCACTACGATGATGTGCCAGGCATATTCTCGCTGATGGAGCCAATGCCTGGGGCCATAGACGCTGTTCGAAGACTACAGAAGATGGATTATGACCTCTACATTCTTTCTACAGCCCCTTGGGGCAATCCTTCGGCATGGGCTGACAAAGTGGCATGGGTAACAAAACATCTCGACGATGTGTTCCATAAGCGTGTGATTATCACTCACTGCAAAGACCTGCTCGCTGCCAATGACGATGCTTTCCTTATCGACGACCGCACCGGGCATGGAGCAAGCGAGTTCGGCGGGCGACATATACAGTTCGGCACAGAGTGTTTTCCAGATTGGTCCACCGTTGTTGATTTCATGAAATCGAACATTGCATACAGATTCAAGGCAAACAAAAGCATAGGAGGCTTTCCGAACGAACTAATCATCGAGGATGACAACATCATCTATCGCACTTTCTCTGCCATAGTTAAGTTCAAATACAACGAAATTAGTTCAGTATCTGTCGACAAGCACAGTCTCTTCTCGGATATTATCATCAAGACAAATGGCGGACAGAATATCCGTATAGATTGTTTCTCACATAGTGTTGCAGAGAAGATTCATACGCTCATCTTGAGTGGACTGGAAGACCACTCACAAAGTTCAATAGACTTTGACCCTATTGATTCATAAATTCTTGTTATCTTTGTCGATAGTGGCACCGTAGTAACTAAGCCAACGAATAAATAGAACTTTATAAAAACTGAATATATGTATGATGTTGATATAAGAAGAACGTACTGTAACGACAAAGCAGCCACAGATGAAATCTATGATGCTTTAATGGGTTGCGAAGATTTTAAGCAAGCACTAAAAAAGTTAGGCATGCCAGAAGAATCACTGAATTTGGTTGGTGATGCTTTCATTACTGATGTTAAATATAACAACGGTTATTTAGTTGTATATAATAACGCAGTACTGGGTGATACTATTGTGGTAAACGAGTTTCTTACACAGAAATATCATAACATAATCGCAGACTCAAATAGTATACATGTATACTTAGAAGACGTAGATTTATTTTTCCGTGAGTTCGATATAAGACGAACATATTGTAACGACAAAGCAGCAACAGACGCGATGTACGATGCCTTGAAGGGTAGTAAAGATTTTGCAGAGGCATTACTAAAGTTAGGTGTTCCAGAAAAAGAAGCGAACAGGATTGGTGATTGTCGCATTACTGATGTTAAATATAACAACGGATATTTAGTAGTATATACATTCGAGGCAATAGGTGCAGACAGTCGAATAAATAAGCTTATTACACAGAAATATCCTAACATAAAAGCAGATTCTAAAGCCATTCATTTAGACTTTTATCTCTATGATTTGTTATACTATGCGTAGTGAGAATGAAATCGTTCAGACATGCGTCTGCAATAATGATAAATTTAGCAACAAACAGAGAGAAACATGGATTCTGCTAATAAACCTAAACCGACGGTGTTTGTTCTGAATGAGTATATGATAAGAACTCTCAACGGGGAAATATATTGCAAAGACGCGGACTATAGCATTGATACTAAAAAGGTAACGCGCGGTTACTTCTCAAACTTTAAGAACGCTTTGCAGAGACTAATCATAACGGTCCAAGATAATCAGGCAGAACTCGATAACTAAGAAACAGAATATAATGATTACGACGTCAAAACCTTTGGCTACAGCATTGAAGGGTACATATTAGATGATGACTCTTATGACGCGAGGGCTTCGCTGGCAAACTTTGATGTGAGCGGAAATCTTATAGAGCATAAAGAGTTTGACGCGAATAAACCTAAAAATCTGTGGTTCAAATGTCGAAACAAAGAGGATGTTTACTACAAGAAAGGAGACATAGGCATAAATCCCAGCTATAACGAAATAAGCATTGTGGTTGCAGAGCCCGTATCTAAAGATGAATGGCAGCGGAGGGAAGCAAGGAAGGAAATGATGGGAGGACGTAATTGGTCTGTATGCGACGACTCCGATGACTGTTATCTTGTGTTAGGGTACAGTGCGACAGACGACGACACTCACTGTCATCCATCTGCCGCTACGCTGTTTCCTTTGACAATGAATATCCCCGGTTAATTGAAACAAAAATTAGTTCAGAAACGATGATACCCAAGAAATTTGAAGACGAAGAGAAAGAAGCAATACGTAGTTTTATGCGGTCGTGTAATCACTGGTTTCACTTACTGCCCAATGAGGAAGCCATGTTTGCTGATGCAGCATATCGCGGCAGTAATCAAGAAAGAGTACATAGCGTAGAACTATTGGCCGCTTTATTCAACGAGGATAACCCACATCACTTAGCGATGATTGCGCAGGAAGCATATCGAGGCATACATGCTGAGACAAATCTTCGCAATGACATAAAGACAGAAATACAGCAGAAGATAGAGCCGGTATGGGAAGACCATGCCAAAGGACATACTTTCCCCAAGGATGCAGTAGTTCTTACTTATTTGCCGTGGGAGTTTAGGGCCGCTATCGACTATCGTAACCATGTGGATGAAGAGACGTTCGACGCCATGTGCTTTGGTCTATACCTGAATTGGGAAACAGACTATCTTTGTATTGGGGATTGCTTTGCGGAGATATCTGACCGAAGAGAATATCTTGACGAATTAGATTTCAATGGCTTACAGAAAGAACTGAAGAAGATAGAAGCTGCAATTAAAAATATTGTGGGAACTTCTCCAGAACGATACTATTGGAACTATTGCAGAAACCGCAATCGCTTTGACCGACGTCTAATCAATTTGTTCCACGAAAGAAAGGATGTGCTGAATCGCATGGTCCTTTCCACTGAAGAAGAGAAACAACGATTCCGTGCCGTTGACGACCTGCTTCGCGAACTGACAAAGAAGATGTACAAGCGCACAGCAAATCTGTATCGCTCCACCATTGCCAACGGAGATGAAGCGTATGACTACAATGTGGACGGCTGGGTGTCGTACTACATTGACTTTCCTGATGATGAATTTGCCACCCAACTGCTTGATACGGACAAATTGTACGGTTCTGAATTCAAATACATGATGATGTGTGCCTATAATCAGCAGGCTTTAGCCATCAGGGAAAGAATGTCTATGCAGATTGTGTCATGCATGATAGGGGCTCAGAAAGAGCACAATCCGGAAATCTCTGATGAAGAATTGGGTATGGTTGACCCCTTTGATAACAGGGACTGGACCGCAACACACTACTCAAACCATCCTCTTAGCGATCAGAAGATTTGCTATGCCACACACTGTCTGCTGACAGACTCGCTCCTTTCGATACCAGACATTCTGCGCATTAGTTGGTTTGAAGTAGAATCACAAATCACAAGCCAGTATGTGAAAAGTCCGGCACATGCACCCCTAAGTTAGGATGAGCCAAACCGCCTAACAAAATGATGGGCGGTTCGATGCTGACCTCCTGCGCGTGAGAGAAAGAAATGTGTTACTCCCCCACTCTGTCAATAGATTGAACCTTGACAAACAGCCCCGAGACATGCTGGTCCCGGGGCTGCTATGCTATTGCTTCGTAAGGAGGATTTAGTTAATCCAACGAACGAAGCAGAAGTCCTGACGATGGGGCAAGTGCTTGTTCTTGGGGAACATGCGGTAAGCAACCTTGAATGCTCCTGCATTAGAGAGCTGATGCTGCAGCTCGAAGGTATAGTTGTTACCCTCATGACCTACAACCTTGAATGATTCAACGCTGTAGATGTGGTCAACACCCTCCTTATCGGTGGTCAGGGTAACCAACTCCAAACCGATGGCATCCTCAAGACCAGCCTCATCAATGACGAAACGGATGGTGTACTTCTCACCCGCCGTGATAACGCCGTTCTGAATATCCTCGGGAGCACCCTTGCTCACAACGCGGATGGCGTCCCAGCGCTCAGCAACCGTCTCCTTCCACAGAGCGATTTCCTTCGCCAGCTTGTTGCCGTCAGCCTTCAAGGCATTTGAACGGTCGCGCAGCTTGTTATAGAAACGGCTGTAGTAATCGTCGAGCTGACGCTTCATAGTGTAATGAGGCGCAATCTGAGCGATAGAGTTCTTGATTACCTTTACCCAACCAGTGCTGTAACCCTTTTGGTTGCGAGCATAGTAGAGAGGCATAATCTCGTTCTCAAGCAGACTGTAGATAGTTGCAGCGTCGAGCTGGTCCTGATGAGCCTGGTTCTGATAAGTACGCTTCTCGGTAAGCGCCCAACCTGCGCCCTCGCGATAGCCCTCGAGCCACCAACCATCGAGTACAGAAAGGTTGACAACACCGTTCATCAGCGCCTT
>JABUUA010000061.1:29335-34383 GCA_021443405.1 Bacteroidaceae bacterium | reverse complement strand
GCGTCGAAGTGCTTGGCATAGAGCTTGCGCCATTCGTTGGCACACCAAGTGGGGAAATGCACGCCGTTGGTCACATAACCAACGTGGCTCTCCTCGGGATAATAGCCATTCCAGATACCGGCAAACATCTTCTTGCTGACCTCGCCGTGCAACCAGCTCACACCGTTCACCTCCTGAGAAGTGTTGCAAGCAAAGGTTGACATACAGAAGCGCTCGTTCTGGTCATCGGGATTCATACGGCCCATGCCGATGAACTCTTCCCAGCTGATACCCAGCAACTGAGGATAACCGCTCATGTACTTACCGAAGAGGTCCTTGTCGAAATAGTCGTGACCAGCAGGAACGGGCGTATGAACGGTGTAGAGCGAAGAGGCACGCACGAGCTCCAATGCCTGAGTGAAGGACATACCTTCCTTCACGTAATCGACCAGACGTTGTACGTTGCACAGTGCGGCGTGACCTTCGTTGCAGTGATATACGTCCTTCTTGATGCCCAGTTGCTTGAGCAGCAGCACACCGCCGATACCCAGCAGAATCTCCTGCTTCAGACGGTTCTCCCAGTCACCACCATAGAGAGCATGCGTGATAGAACGGTCGAACTCTGAGTTCATATCGTTGTCCGTATCCAGCAGATACAACTTAACACGACCAACATTCACACGCCATACATACGCGTGAACCATATAATTCATGTAAGGAACGTCAACCACCATGGGTGTTCCGTCCTCGTTGAGCTGCTGCTCGATGGGCAGTGAGCCGAAGTTCTGCGCGTCGTAATTGGCAATCTGCTGACCGTCCATGCTCAAGGTCTGCGTGAAGTAGCCGTAACGATAGAGGAAACCCACGGCACACATATCCACGTTTGAGTCGCTAGCCTCCTTGATGTAGTCACCGGCAAGGATACCCAGACCGCCAGAATAAATCTTCAGTACCTGGTTGAGACCGAACTCCATGCAAAGATAAGCCACACTTGCACGGGTCTTATCGGGTTCTACGTCCATGTAAGTACGGAACTGCTTGTACACATTGTCCATCTTCTTCAGGACAGCCTTGTCCTGCGCCAGCTCCTCGAGACGCTCGTAGCTGATGCGCTCAAGCAGAAGAACGGGGTTCTGACCGCACTCCTCGTAGAGTTTCTCGTCGAGGCTGCAGAACAGACTGCGTGCATCGTGGTTCCATGCCCACCACATGTTGTGCGCCAACTCCTCGAGTTTCCCGAGTTCTTCAGGAATGTTGCTCTTCACCGAAATAGGACGGAAAGAAACCGGATTGACGTTGCTTGCTTTAATTCTCATAAAAAATCTATTGTTAATAAATTATTGATATTCCTTTGATATACTATTATTTGTTCGTAATCATGCGTATTTCTGCCTTCTCAAGTGCTATTTTATAAGCCTCGTGGTAGTATTCTATGAAGTTCTTCCACAAAGCCTTCTTCGAGAGATGGGCAGCCTTCTCGCGGACCTTCTCCACTTGTTTCTTGTCGTAGCCCGCATATTCCTCGATGGCAGCCACAATTGCATCGGCCACTTCGTAGTAATTATAGTCGGTACGGCGTATGACCTCCACACCGTCGGCCAAGTGACTGGCAGCACCCTTCACCTTATCGGCCCACATGCCAAAACCTGAAAGACTGGTGGTGACACAAGGAACTTTGAAGGCAATACTCTCCAGCGGCGTGTAGCCCCAAGGCTCGTAATACGAGGCATAAACCGATAAGTCGTTACCAATCAACAGGTCGTAATAGGCCTGATTAAAGATACCGTCCCGTCCGTCCAAGTAACAAGGCACGAAAATCACCTTGACACGGTCGGCCGGTTGATTGCTGATACCGAAGTAACGCAAGCTATTGAGCACATTGTCGTTCTCCTGTTCATTCAGATGATGTGTGATGACGGGATTGCTCAGCGGCGTATCGAACTGCTGACCGCTGGCCAAGCGTTCCTGCAAATCCTCTCGAGGACCGGCCACCCATGCGGGCACTTCGATGAACGCGAGTACAGGGCGATTCAACTTGTCGCTCGCTTGCAGACGGTTCATCGCCTCGATGAATACGTCGATTCCCTTGTTCTTATATTCGTAACGACCGCTTGTGGCCACAATCAGTGTATCGTCGCCAAAGGTCGCTCCCGTCAAGGCGTTGGCCACGGTCAGCAACGACTTGCGCGCCTTGCGGCGGGCGGCAGAGAACGCAGAACCTACGGGAACGAAGTCGCTCTCGAAGCCATTCATCAGAATCGCGTCGCAACGGCGGTCCAACAATTCCTCGCACTCCAGCCCCGTGACGTCACTCACCGTCGTAAAGCAATCGACGTTGTGGGCCGTTTCACGCTCGATGGAGTGCTTGGCCTCCATATTCAGTTCGCGAGCCATCTGGTTGCCGTTGTAGGCATACAAGTACTCATACAAAGGTTTGTTATTACCTGCAATACTGCGACCTATGCTTGTGGCGTGGGTGGTGAAGATAGTGGCGATGGCAGGCACATGCTTGCGAACGTGCAAAGCTCCGAGGCCCGTCATCCACTCATGCGCTTGATAGACGACACGACTGTCCTTCTTGTTGCGCAGATAGAAGTTGTAATAACTCTCTACTACACGACCGGCGGCATACGAGAACATCGAAGCTTCGTCGTAATCGCCGTAGCCATGCAAGCTATCGACCTTGAAATCGGCCCAGAAAGTCCCGAAAATCAAATCGCGATTCTCGAAGAAAGGCACGAAATCCACCAATATAACACGCGGTTGTCCGTGGATGTTCCATCGGCCAGTGCGCACGGAAAGACCTTCGCTCTTCGCTTCCTTCACCCATTTCGGACACATCTTTGCGTCCTCCACAAACAAAGGATTCTCTTTACCTTGCCAAAAATCGGGGCCGATAAATACGAGGTTATCATTCATTTCCTCCTGCAGTGTCTTCGCACGAGTACTGAGCACCGTATAAATACCACCAACCTTATTACAAACCTCCCAACTTGATTCAAATATAAACGTTGGGAATACCTTCTTTTGATCCATTAACGTTTGGACTTATTATATAATATGCTTTAAAACGACGCAAAGATATAAAAAATCTGCGACACGGCGAAACTTATGAAACGCGAAGCAAGGGGGTGGCCCGAAATTCTTGATATAAATCAAAGAGAAAACTAAAATTGCCAGAAACATCCCCCGTCGTCGCGCTTATTTCAAAGAAATGTATTAACTTTGTGCCCAAAGTACATAGGACATGAGAAAATTACTATTAGCGGCCCTCGTCGCCATCGCCGGCCAGTTATATGCCGACAACCCATGGAAATGGCGCATGACCGACAAGCAGAACGAAGCGACGCTGCATATCGACCTCTACGAAGAAACCGTCGATGTGCCCACTATGGACATGTTCGGCCCTATGAACGGCTACTTGGCCGGCAAGGGTATTTACGGCGTGTGGATGGTGACGAGCTTTGAAATTGAAAGCAACAAAGTGGCCAACGTGCGCCTTTCCAACGACTTGGGGAGCGAGACGCAAAAGACAAAACTCACCATTCTCAACGACTCCACGTGCCAATTAGACCTGGTAGGTCCTCAGGTCATCAAGAAGGTCGTAAACAAAAAGCTCGTGAAAATTCCCACGAGCCTTCTGTTGAAACGATAAATTGTTCCGTTACTTTACTGCCACCACCTCAATCTCAAGGAGCGCACCCTTGGGCAGGTCTTTCACGGCCACTGCGCTGCGAGCAGGGTAAGGCTCGGTGAAATACTGGCCATAAACTTCGTTCATCGAATTGAAGTCGTTGATGGTGCTCAAGAACACGGTGGTCTTCACGACGTGACTCAGGTCGGTGCCTGCCGCGGCGAGCACAGCCGTTACGTTCTTAAGTACCTGGTGAGCTTGTTCGGTGATGCCGCCCTCCACAAAAGCACCTGTGGCGGGATTGATGGGAATCTGTCCCGATGCAAATACGATTCCATTCGCCTCAATGGCCTGACTGTAAGGGCCGATGGCTGCGGGAGCCTGATTTGTAGCAATTACTTTCATTGTGTTTTATACAAGTTTAAATCCGTTTGTTCTCAATTCGCTGAGGATGGTCTCCACGTGTTCTTCGTTACGCGTCTCCATGCTGATGCGCAGCTGACAACTGGTCACGCGCTCGCTGTATTCGTTACGCGTGTGGAGCACGTTCACCACGTTTCCGCCCAGACGCGCCACTATCTGGCTCACCTGCACGAGCTGACCGGGCTTGTCCTCCAGTTCGACCGTAAACGTATAACTGCGGCCGCTCTTCACAAGACCGCGGTTAATCACGCGACTCAATATATTCACGTCGATGTTTCCTCCGCTGACCAGACAGATGGTTTTCTTACCGGCCACAGGCACTTTGTTGAACATCGCGGCCGCAACACTCACGGCTCCGGCACCTTCCGCAATCATCTTGTGCTGCTCCACCAAGGTCAGGATGGCGGCACAAATCTCATCTTCCGTCACGGTCACCACGCCGTCGAGGTAGTGCTGACAGGTCTCGTAGGTCAACTGCCCCGGTTCTTTCACGGCAATTCCGTCGGCGATGGTGCACACGTTCGGCAGACGTTCTATGTGGTGGTCTACTATGCTGTTGAGCATGCTGGGCGCACCTGCGGCCTGAACTCCCCAGACTTCCACGCTGGGATTCAGTTGCTTGATGGCATACGCCACGCCACTCGCCAAGCCGCCTCCGCCGATGGGCACAATCACACATTGAACGTCGGGCAGTTGTTCGAGCAATTCCAGACCGATGGTTCCCTGGCCGGCAATCACGTTCTCATCGTCGAACGGATGCACAAACGAGTAGCCTTTCTCGTCGCGAAGTTGGAGCGCCCGCTGGTAAGCGTCGTCATAGACGCCCTCCACCAAGCAGATGTCCGCCCCGTAACTGCGCGTCGCCTCCACTTTGCTGATAGGAGCTCCGTCGGGCAGACAGATAAGGCTCTTGATGCCCATCGCCGCAGAACCGAGCGCCACGCCCTGGGCGTGGTTGCCGGCCGATGCGCAGATGATGCCGCGGTCGAGTTCCTCGCGCGAGAGATTGGCG
>JABUUA010000061.1:21148-28971 GCA_021443405.1 Bacteroidaceae bacterium | reverse complement strand
TATTTATTCGTATATTTGCATAGCGAAAACGATAAATACTTATAATAGAAAATGAAGAAATTTACATTAGCATTGGGCTTGGCTTGCGTAGCAGGCTCAGCATTCGCCCAGTACGAACAGTATGAAGGTAACACCGACTTCACCGACGACGAGACACGTTGGAAAGTTGCTTACATCGGCTCAGAAACCGTAGCAGACCCCGCAAAAGAGGTGAGCGGCTACATCACCATGATGCAGATGTACAAGAACAATTCGAACTGGGATGAGATGCACACCAACTGGAAGTGGCTCATCGAAAATGCCCCCATCGCCAGCGTGACCATCTACGCCAACGGCGCCACCATGCTTTACAACATGATACAGGCCGAGAGCGACACCGCCAAGAAGAAAGAATATCTCGACGAACTCATGGGTTTGTTCGACACGCGCCTCAAGTATCTCAAGTACTTGAACGCAAGCATTCCCGAAGGCAAGCGCGGGCGTGCCACCGAGGGTGACGTGCTCATCGCCAAGGCCAATTATTACCACATCTGCGGTTACGGCGTTGATCCCAACTACACCTACAATACTATCTATGACATGTATGCCAAGGCCATCAAGCTCATCAACCAAGAAGGTGGCCGCGAGGTGAAGGGTGCTTACATCCAATACTACTTCTCAACCAGTTACGAACTCTACAAGGCCAGCAACGAATACTACCGCGAGCAGTTCCTCAACGACTATTTGTCATCGAAGGAAGTGTGCGAGAAGATGTTGCAGCTCGCCAAGGAAGAGACCGACCCCGACAAGGCGCAGAAGATTGTGGATGAGTACGACCGTCCCCTCGCCGTCATAGAACAGGTGTTCGCCGAGTCGGGAGCTGCCGACCGTGACCAGCTCGTTGCGATGTTCACCCCCAAGGTTGAGGCCAACAAGGACAATTTGGATTACCTGCGTAGTGCAATGACCGTGCTCGCCAGCAACGATTGCGACGACACCGACGTTTACTACAAGGCCGCCAATTATGCCTACAACATCGAGCCCACCTACGAATCTGCCATCGGTATGGGCCAGTACATGAAGAAGGAGGGCAAGCTCCAGGAGATGCTGACCTACTATAACAAGGCCATCGACCTCTGCCAGACCGACAACACACGTGGGCGCATCTGCCTCAACATCGCCAATTCGCTCATCAACGGCAAGCAGTACACCGGTGCCCAGGTTTACCTTGACAAGGCCATTGCTTATAACTCAGACCTCGCCGGTCAAGCGTATCTGAAGAAGGCTGTCGTCTATACCTCTCTGGGTCAGTACAACGACGCCATCAACTACTGCTCACAGGCCAGCGCCGCCGACATCACCGTAAGTGGTACGGCAAATCGTCTCGCCGACAAGATTCGCAGCGCACAGGCCAACAACGCCGCCGCCGCAAAGGCCAAGGCTGCTTACGACGCCTACATTGCGAAGCAGAAGGCCGAGGAGGCTTTCTGGGGCAAGAAGTAAGACTTTTCGGTTTTCATATATATTGCGTCCCCCGCACATCGCAAGGTGTACGGGGGATGCTTCTTACTGACGCGTCGGCACGAGTGGTTTCAGACATCCTTATGTTTGGCCTCAGACGTCCTTATATGTTGCCTCAGACATAAGGACGTTTGGGCTCACACGTCCGTATGTTTGAGCCCAGACAATAGGACGTCTTTTTTCGGTCCTCCTATCGACCTTCCCACCGCCTCCCGACTTACTGCCCAACGACTCGGCAGAAAACAAAGCGTGCAACCCACGGAATGAGTTGCACGACCCTGTTCTACGCAATGAAACCACCGCGCTTATTCCTCGTAATCAAGGCATGTGCGCACGCTGGTGTACGGCCGCACTTTGCTGTCCGCCACCGCCACGTGAGCGGGATGTGAAGCGTAGGCGCGAAGGGCCTCGGGACTTTCGAGCGTGCTGTCGAGCATCACGTCGGCGTTGCTCGAGGCCAGTCGGCCGTGGATGTTCACATGTATGTCCACCAGCCCGGGCACTTGGCCCAGCAGACCTTCCAATCCTTCCTTGATGCCCTGCTTCGCTTTCTCTTTCTCTGTCTCGGAAAGCTCGTCCTTGAGTTTCCACAAAATGATGTGCTTGACCATTATCCTTTGTCTTTTTGTTCGTTCTTCGGTTCGGGGAACTCTATATGTCCGTTCGCAATCTGCTCTTCCCATGGCTTGATGGTAAGCAGTTCTTCTTCCTGCTCGTCCTTACGTACCCAATACTGTGCCATAGTATTTTGGTTTTGAAGTTAGTAAGATTCAATCGTGAAATCAGCAGTTCAATTCCGTTCGAACACGGGGATGTGCCGCTCAGATACGGTCACCGTGACGTATTGGCCGCCGTCGTAGCGCTGTCCCGTATAGTGGTCGGTCCACCCCTTCTTATTACGAGGGAGATAGACCTTCCAGTCCTTCACGTTCTCTTCTGTGATGGGGCAGACCAGATACTTGGGTCCGAACATGTATTCCGTGCTTTGGCGCAGCGCCTCCTCATCGGTGGAGAAGTCGAAGACGAGCGGACGCATCAGCGTATAGCCCTCGTCGGCCACGCGGCGGGCACACTGCTGCAAGTAGCGCTTCAGGGCTTGTCGCTCCCGGATGCACTCGGTGAAAATCTGCTCCGTCGCGGCGTCGTAGCGCCAAGGTTCGGTCTGACTCATATAGCCGTGGACGCGCATGATGGGCAGGAATACGCTGGTCTGAATCCAACGTAGCATTCTCTGCTTGTAGGCGTCGTCATTGTACTGATTTCCTGGACGGAAGAAACCGCCGGCATCATAGGTCCACCAAGGCAGACCGCAGGCAGAATAACTGAGACCGCCCGAAATCTGACGGCGCAGACAATCCATGTCGTTGCCCACATCGCCACTCCACACCACGGCATTGTAGCGCTGCATGCCGGGGAAGGAACTGCGCGTCAGTATCACAGGCACCTCGCCCGGGCGCTCCTCCTTCAGGCCGCGGAACACCGTATTTACCACGCGCAAAGGATAGGCGTTGCGATACAGGTCGCCGGGCCACTGCCGACCCGCGATGAAACGATTGTGCAAGTCGTCATTCTCCGGCTCAGTAGCGTCGAGCCACCACACGTCGATGCCGTAGGGACGAACAAGGCGGTCGCGGAAGTTCTGCCAATAAAAGTCGGCGGCCTTGGGATTGAAGAAGTCCACCCAATCGGTGCCGGGGATGTAATAGTCGCGCGCGGCAAACTGCTTTCCTACTTCCGAGTTGACTTCAATCTTCGACCAAACCGACAGCATCAACCGCACGCCCTTCGCGTGAAGTTCGTCGGTCAACTGCTTCGGGTCGGGATAACGGTCCTCGTCGAAGCGCATGGCGTTCCATCCATGTTTGCCCCACCACTGCCAGTCCTGCACGATAACGTCGAGAGGAATCTGGCGGCGCTGGAACTCATCTACGTCGGCGATGATTTCCTCCTGCGTATTGTACCGCTCGCGGCAATGCACATAGCCCAACATATAATCGGGCATGAGGGGCGCCTCGCCCGTAAGTTGGCGATACGCGCCCACGACTTGGTCGGCCGTTCCCACCATCACGGTGTAGTCAAGAGCCTGTGCTACGGGCGAATGCAACGTGGTCGTGTTATCGACACGTCGCCACGAAACCGTGGGACGGTCGCCACGAACGCCCTTCACCTCCACGCTGTGTCGGCCCGCCTCCAAGGGCAATCGCACCGAGCCCGTGGGAGGAAGCCAGAGATTGTTAAGGTCGATGACAGGCCGTCCATCAATCGCGAGATAGAGTTTGCGCGCCATCGTCTGCCCAACGTCGAGCAGGAAAGCGTAGTCGCCCGCTTGGTCGATGGTGATGTCGCTGCGGAACGTGTCGCTCACGCGGCGCTCGCGGCGGTTGCCGCTTGTGCCCGTAGCGTCCACCTCCGTCACGTCGCCTTGCTCGTCGGTTCCTTGCGGCTCTACGCTGTGAGACGAAGGATTGAAGTCCGTCAGGCCGTAGTTGTTCCACAGAAGTCCGTAGCCTTTGTTAGAGAGGACGAAAGGAATGCTGATTTGCGTATTGACCTGCGTGAGGCGGCGCGTCAAGCCCCGAACGTTGAGATAACCATCCTGGAACTGGCCCGTGCCGTAGAGGAACTCGTCGTCGGGCGACACGAACGTCTGCGCCACATCGACCATGGGCACGCCTTGTACCGACGTCTTCACTACCTTGCGCGATCCTGCCTGCTCCTGCAGCACTACCCTTCCCTCGCGGTCCAAGTAACGCAGCGAGGCGGTCGCCTTGTCATAGACCACCGACATTTCGCGCAAGGTCAGCGTTATCTGCTGTCCGTCCTCCTTGATGGTGTATTTAGGAGTCTTGGGAGTTGCGGTGTAGATGAACTCGTCGAGCGATTGTGTGCCGGGCTGCACGCAGCGGACTCGCACCGCACGGTCGTTCATGGGTTCGACGGAAAGTTGTCCCTGATGCGTGAACACGTGGAAAGCCTCGTCGGCACGAGCGTTCATCGCCAGCATCAAGCCCGCACTCGCCAGACAAAGGCGGCGCAAAAGGCGCAGTGTTTCTTTTTTCATATCTGTGTAGGTTATTTGTCGTAATGGAAGAAATCTATGTCTATGTAGCCTTGCTCGTCCTCATCGTTGTAGCAATAGAATCCGATGCGGTCGCCGCGATAAAAGCTCCATTCGAGCCAGTGCGGCTTGCCCACGGGCACGAACGACCAGCCGTCGAGGCTGAAGGAGAATTGCGCCTGGCCCTCCACGCCCCATTCCGAGCGTAGCCAGAGGCGCTGCTGACCGGCGGGGAGCGGAATCGACTCCAGCACGCGGTCGGCATGGCGGAGTTCCAACGAACGCACGCGGCCCGCCTCGTCATTGCCCGCGTCGAAGATGCCGAGCGAGGTGTAATGCTCCGAGAAATGGATAAGTCCGCCGTGAAGTCCCTTCGCCGTGCCACGGAGGTCGATGCAGGCCGTAACCCGACTGGGAGTTCGGAACACGCGCTGCGAGAAGGTGTTGCCGGCCTTCAGCATACGGTTCGGTTCTAACGGACGGAAGGCCCGCAGGCGCATATACCCTTTTCGCTCGGTCAACGAATAGAACTCCTCGCGCGGTTGATAGTTCCACTGCCACTGGGGCGATAGTTTCTTTGCCTTGAATTCATCGCTCGTGGCCAGCGAGACCTTTGCCGATTTCCGGGCCGGCAGCGCGTCGGTCCACTGCATTCGTCCCATCGTCTCCCCCTCACAGATACACCCGATGATGGGCCAGCCATCGCTCCACGTGACGGGTAACAAGCTCATGATGCGGCCGCTCCAATCGCCGCTTCCGTGGTGGGTGAGGAAATACCAGCGACCGTTCGGCCCTTGAACGATGCCTCCTTGATTGGGCTCGTTCGCCTCGACGGAAGCATAAGCCAGCTGGCGTTCTTCCCACGGACCTTGCATCGACCGACTACGTTTGGCCAGCACATAGCGGCCGACGCCGCCCCGATGTTCGCTGAAGATGATGTAGTAATAGCCGTCGTGATGGATGATTTTACTCGCCTCGCGACCGCTGCCTTCGTTGACAAGCTGCGCCTTCGTGCGGTCGATGGACGTTCCGTCCGCCGTCATGGGGAAGAGGTAACTCTTATAATTGTCGGCGAAATGCGTGCCGATGAAATAGGCTTTTCCGTCCGTGTCCCAATAGGCGGAACAATCGTCCCAGCCCCGCTCAGGCAGCAAGGCGGTGAGAGGTGCCCACGGTCCTTCGGCCTTGGGGGCGGAAGTCATGAAGAATCCCTCGTCGGGACAACCGAAAAATAGGTAGAAACGACCGTTGTGATGCCGAATCGTTCCCGCCCAAATGCCTGTGTTGTAGCGGTTCATTCGTTTCCACGAGAGTTCGGGGCCTATTTGTGTGAGGTCGGTCACGGCGTTGGTCACATACTCCCAATTCACCAAGTCGCGCGAATGAATAATCGTCACGCCGGGGGAATATTGGAACGTGGAGGTGATGGCGTAGTAATCTTTCCCCACCCGGATGCAGTCGAGGTCGGAGAAATCGGCGGGCACCACGGGGTTGCGGTACGTTCCGTCGTGCTGGTCGCCCCACGTCGTCCACTCGCCCCACCGCACTTGTGCCGAGGCGGAATAGGTCATCGAGAGCGCCGCGACGCATAGAATCATCAGTCGTTTCACCATAAAGTCAGTCGTTTGTCCCATCATATTTCGTTCACCATACATTCCATTCATAAACGCCGGGCTCTCCTCCCGTGATGGTCACGCGCAGATAGCGAGCCTTGGTCTTCACACGGTCGCAGTGAGGCGAGCGCATCTGCAGGTCCTGATGTCCGCCGCAAGGCTTCCAATGAACGCCGTCGGTCGAGGCCTCCAAGCGGTAGGCATGACCGGCCGTTGGGCGGACGAAGAAGATTTCGCTGCCTTTCACCGCCTTCACCTCGCCGAGGTCCATCTCAATCCAACAGGCCAAATCCTTGGGGTCGGGCATCCAGCGCGAACCGTTCGAGCCGTCGATGGCATAGGCGGCGTCGAAATGTTCGTAGCGATTCAGGCGCTGGTCCTGATTGGGTTTCACGTATAAGACGTCGCAAACGCTGGAGGCTCGGCAGCACGACGGGCGGAGATAAGGGGGCAGTTTCGCGGACTTCCCGAGGGCCCCGACGCCATTAAGATGACATTTCACGGGGCGGATGGTGCCGTCGTCATTGAACTCCAACCTGCTCACATACGTCATGCGGTTGGTGCTTCGACGGCCGAACTCGAGGTAGGCGATATACCAATCGTCGGTGCCTTCCACGTTGAACACGCTGCCGTGTCCAGGGCCGTAGCATCCCGTCTCGTAATCTGTGGTCGTTATGACGTTATGTTCGGGCCATGCCCAAGGGCCGAGGGGCGACTCGCGACTCATCACATAGGCGTATTCATACCGTTCATCGCCGCCGATGGTAAAGAGGTAATAATAGATTCCTTTGCGCTTGAAGAAGATGGGGCCCTCGGAATACTGGGTCTGCGGCGTGCGGATGTGGTCGATGGTCGTGGTGTCGATGTGCGTCATGTCGGGAAGCATCTTGGCCACCGAGCGGTGCTGCCAGTAGCAATACCACTGTCCGTCGTCGTCGCGAAACAGTTCTGCGTCGATGCCCCACGGCTCGTGTCCTGGCCATTCGGGGATGAGCGTGGCCGCCGTCCAAGGAAGATTGAAGCGGTCGGGGCCGACGGAAAGGCGGAAAGGTCCGTCCATCGACTCTGACTCGGCGGCATACATGAAGCCGTTGATAGTGGGATAGATGTAGTATTTTCCGTTCTCCCGAACCACCTTGCTGGGTGCCCAGTACTTCTGTGTGGCGGCGGAGGGGAAATAAGTTCCTTCGAACGACCAATGGACAAAGTCTTTCGATTTCCACACCACGGGCGGACCCGACGTGTCGAGATGGCGGCCATAGCCATCCGTGGTGGCATAACAATAGAAAGTTCCATCGACGTGTTGGATGCTCGCATCGGCAATCATATCGGGCACAAGGGCCTGACCGAAGGGATTCGCGGGCAGGTCGTCGGTGCGCTGCCACGGCGTCTGCGCCTGTGCCACGAGACTCGCGCACAAGAGCGTCGAAAGAGCAAAGGCGCGACGAATGCACATCGAGCGGCGTGTTTTCGGAAGAAGTATCAATTTCATAATTACGATTCGTTGTACGTACAAAGATAACAATTCGGCCAACAATAAGCAACAGGACATCGTCTTTTTCTCATAGTTTGTCGTTTATTTCCTATAATTTCCGTACTTTTGCAACTGTTATGAAGCGAATCTTATTTGTTTGCCACGGCAACATATGCCG
>JABUUA010000061.1:15006-20817 GCA_021443405.1 Bacteroidaceae bacterium | reverse complement strand
GCCGACCCTTGGTACACGGGCAACTTTCAGCAGACGTGGAACGACGTGACAGAAGGCTGCGCTGCTCTGCTGGAAGTCATCGAATGAACCTTTAGCGAGCGGACTCATGAAACTACGGCAACTGACAGGTGAGGCCTTGCGCTTCGGAATTGTTGGAATGGTGGCGACTGTTCTCCACTATCTCATCTACAACTTGTTAGTTCGCTGGCTGCCCGCCAACCTTGCCTACACCATCGGTTACGGCGTGGGATTCCTCTGCAACTTCTTTGCCACGAGCTACTTCACCTTTCACTCCACGCCATCGTGGGGAAAACTGGTCGGAATGGGCGGGGCGCACGGCGTGAACTATCTGCTTCACATGGTCTTGCTCAACGCTTTTCTGTTGTTGGGCGTCCCGAAGCTTTATGCTCCTTTCCCCGTGTTCGCCATCGCCATCCCCGTCAATTTCCTGTTGGTTCGCTTCGTGTTCCGCAATCGAAAAAAGGACAATAATCCTCAGTAAACCATACATCTTATGATATATCTCGTAATTCCTTGCTTCAACGAACAGGAAGTGTTGGCCGAAACCACGCGCCAACTCGCCGCAATCATTGATGCCGACACCCGCATCTTCTATGTGGACGATGGAAGTCGTGACGACACGTGGGCCCTCATCCAGCAACTCCACCGCGACTTCCCGCAGGTGTCGGGACTGCGTCTCGCCCACAACGTGGGACACCAACAGGCGCTTTGGGCGGGTATGGAGGTCATCGCACCCGAAGCCGAAGCCATCATCTCCATCGACGCAGACTTACAAGACGACATTGCCGTGATTCCGCGCATGATTGCCGACTATAGGAATGGTGCCGACGTGGTGTACGGCGTGCGTAGGGAACGGAAGACTGACTCGCTGTTCAAACGCTGGACGGCCCTCGCCTTCTATCGTCTCATGACGGCCATGGGCGGAGGCACGGTGTATAACCACGCCGACTTCCGACTGTTAAGCCACCGCGCCCTCGAGGCCCTGCTCTCTTATCCCGAGCGGAATCTCTTCCTGCGCGGCCTTGTGCCAATGATAGGTTTCCGCGTGGAGCACGAATACTACGACCGCAAGGAGCGGCAGGCGGGCGAGAGCAAATATCCCTTCCGGAAGATGCTGAGCTTTGCGCTCGACGGCATCACCAGTTTCAGCGTGAAGCCGCTGCGCTGCATCCTGCTGCTGGGCTTTGTGTTCCTCCTTGTGGCGCTGGGCGTAATCGTCTGGGCCCTCGTGCAGCACCGTCACGGACAGACGATACAGGGCTGGACGTCACTGCTCATCTCCGTGTGGTTCGTGGGCGGCAGTCTGCTGCTCGCCATCGGCATCGCTGGCGAATATATCGGGAAAATCTACAAAGAAGTGAAGCGTCGTCCCCGCTACTTCGTGATGGAACGCTTGTAACGATAGAGGCGGAGCGTCTGATGCGTGTCGCAACTGCGGTGAGGCGTCAGTTCCACTTCCGAGAACTCATATTCAGTGCGCTGGGCGATGAAGTCCGGCGCATCTTTTTCGCCCACGATGACGAGACCCTCTTCCACGGCAGGCCCCTCCTCGCTCCACACACCAACGCGGTCGTGCAGATAGAAGTCGATAGTGAAGAAATGCATCGGATTTCCCTTCACGCTGTTGGCTATGTAGCTGGTCAGATGGGCGTCGCCCACCTTGCGCTCTATTTCGAGCGCCACGGCCCAGTCGCTCTTCTTGTTGAGCACCAGAGGCAGCACCACGGCAAACACCACGGTCCAAACCGCCACCACCACGCGCAACATCCAGTTCAGCACGCGCTCCGACCAGCGCCGTCGCAGGCAAACGGCCACAAAATAGCCCACAAAGGGATACATCGGCAAGATGTAAACGCCGCGCTTACTTTTGGGAATGCAGTAGAACACGAACACCACCACGGCCGCCAGAGCCATGAACAGTTCGAAGCGGTCCATCGACGTCACGCGCCGCACCAGTCCCAAAGTACTCCATCTGCGCCAGAGCGCGGGCACCAAGACCAGCGTCCACGGCAGCAAGCCGGCCGGCAGCATGGCGAAGTAATACCACACGCCGTTCTCGTGACTGGCGTAGGTCATCTTGCCTAGGAATCGCCCCACGTTCTCCTCCATGACGAGCTGTAGAAAGGCCTCGCCGCCCTGCTGGTAGGCTGCCCAATACCAGAGCGCCGGCAGCACGAGCGATGCCACCGCGGCGCCGCACAGCGAGAAGAACACGCGGAAGAAACACTCCCGCTGCACGAGCAGGAACAACCCCATGACACCGCACGGCAGCAGGATGGCAACAGGACCTTTGGTGAGCGTGCCCAGACTCATCATCAGAATCGCCAGCCAAGGCACACCACGGCGTGGCCGTTCGCTCCAGCGGTAAAGCGCAAGCATGGCCCCGACGATGCAAAACGTGAGCACCATGTCCACCCGGCAGGCGAAAGCGGCCCGCCACACTTCGAAACTGGTTAGCGTGACCAGCGCCGTCACAAGCGCCACCGTCACATCACGCCGCCGTGCTACAAACAGGAAGGTCCACAGCACCATGGCCATGCAAGCCAACGCACTCGGCAGGCGCGACGTGTAAGTTCCGACCTCACCCGCCACCGACGATACGGCGGCCACACACCAGTGGAAGAAGGGCGGTTTGTAGGCCATCTCGCCGCCATTGTTGTGCGGAAGAATCCAGTTGGCTTGCTCCATCATGGTCTGCGCCACGATGGCTTCGCGCGGTTCCCCCTTCGTATTGAAGTCGGTCAGTCCCAGCCACGGCAGCAACGCCACGGCCATCAGGCCCACCAAGAGCCATGCACTTCGTCTAATACTTTGTTCCATCAGGTGCAAAGATACATTATTTATCTCCATATCTGCAACTCTTTTTCTGAAAAATCGTTCCTCCGCACCAACTGCCTACATGCATCTCGGCGATGATGGTGAGGGGTATCTCAAGAATCCATCCCTGCCCCCACGGTGGAGGACAGGGATGATAATGGGTGACAGGCAGGTAAGCCCAAATTAGGAGATGGGGGCTAACGCTGCATTCTTACAAGTTTCTTGCCGGTGCGGATGACGATACCCTTGTACGAGGCGCTAACACGTTGTCCTGTCAGGTTGTACAGTGCATTTTCTGAGTAGCGGACCGGCGCAATGGTCTGCACGCCTGTTTCATCGTCCGTAGCGTAGTCATAGACCTTTACGCAGTCGATAAAGGTGTTTTTGTTGCCGCTGGTGCTGTTCTGCAGGATAAGGGTGTTCTCGCCCTTTTCGAGTGTAGTTGCCACCTCCAGTTCTGTCCAATCGGCACTCTTCGGGAGCGTGATGGAAGTGGAAGTTCCGTTCAAGCGCAGTCGCATCTTTGCGTCTCCGTCGGGCGACTGGTAGCGCAGTTTGAGTTTCGCGTCGCCTGCGGCCGGTACTCTGATGGTGTCGCGTATGGCGGCAGTAGTGCTCGTACCCATCTCCACAAATCCTTGTCCCATATAGCCGGCATGGCCATGGTAGTAGGCGTTGGTGCGGTTGTTGGCAATGCTCTTGTAGTCAAAGCACTCAGCCTCATACTGCAGTGTGTCGGTATATACCGGCGGCAGTGCCGGCTCCACGATGGTGGCTTCGGTGTATTCGGTCAGTCGTTCGGTCGCATTTCCCTGGCAGTACACTGTAAGGTCGAGCGGTCCGTTGTGTTTCACTACCATAGTGAGTGTGTCGCCCGACTGGTCGGAAACCACCGTGCTGGCTCTGTGCTGGGCGCGGTCGGTGAATTCCACTTCCGCATCTCCTTGAATGCCGTATATGACGATGGTGTCCGTCTCGTTGTCAAGTTCGGCGAATGTACTTCCCGACTTCTTGTTTCGATAGTTGGTCATATAGAAGGTGACCTTGTCGCCAAACTCCTTCATGACCGCCATCGAATAGGGGCGAAATTGAGTAGGACGCTGTCGCATGTATTGTAAAGGAACGGGATGCGCCCGGTGGCTCGACTCGTGGCCCAAGTGACGGTGCGGGTGTCCGTGTCCTTGTCATAGGTCTCGTCGTACTGATAGGGATTGTACGTCATCCAACAGTTCTCGTGGTGGGCGGCGAAAATATCGCCTGTGTATTCCTCGGGAAAATAGCTGTTGAAGAGGTTTACCTTCTTCTTCAGCCGGGACGCTATGGTGGCGGCGGAAGCCGTGGCGTCGTTGTAGCCGTAGATGCTGTTGTACGTGCTCCACGTCAGTTTCTTCTCTATGCTTCGCGCGTCAACGTCAAGTAGGGAGTGGCACTGCGGAATAGGAGCATAGCGTCCGGTGCTCTTGAACCACCAACGTTGCTCGAGCGGACGCTTGTGAGGCTTGTCGAGTCCGCGCCCGTAGTTGTCGCATTTCTGGCGGTAAAGACTGTCGTACAGGTCTTCGGACGTATGATAGTTCGTCGAGCCGTCGTTGATGATGCAAATCTTGCTTCTGTCGATGACCTCCTTGCGGGTCATGATGCGGACCGTCCCGTCGAGAATCTTGCGAAACTCATCGACGTTGATGTTGATGAAATGTGGGAACCACATCCAGTTGCGGCGCGTGTAGCCGTCCTTGGTCCTGCTGGTCGCCGTTTCCTGAGAGCACTCGACGGGAATGGTCTCAGGGCCGTCGATGACAGTCTCGCCGTTGAGCATCACATATTCCATGATGGGTATGGCGCCCGCCGCTTTAACAAAGGGGTGTGCGTCGCTGTTCGATGTGCTCCAACCGCAGGCGTCGAATCTTATGCCCAGCTGACCCGCATAACCGCCGACATAAGCGCCGAGACAGTTGCTCTCAATATCGAAGAAGTCGGTGGACATGGTGTATTTCTCACAACAGATGAAGTTCTCGGGGTGCTCTTTCAACCGCTGGCTTACAGCCGCATTGCGCATATAAGCGATGGGCATCATGTGCGCAGAGAAATAGGCCTGGGTGAAACTCACCACGAGATAGCCGCCATACTGCTGGCAATAGTCGAGAATGTGGGCGAAGGTGTTGAGGCGCTGCTCAAAGGTGGGCTGACCCGGGTCTCCGAAGCCCCAGAACTGTTCAGCAAAATTCCAACCTATAAAGTTCGGGTATTCCTTGAAATAGCGCTCATACTCAGAAACCTCCGTATCGGAGAAGCGGCTGTGCGACCCACTGGCGGGCTGTATCATGGTCCACACACGCTTCGCCGCGCACGCTTTCATCCACGAGTCGCACACATTCGGACCGCTGCAGCAGGTGGCGTCGGTCGCTGACAGCGAGAGATTGAAACAAACATAGGGCCGGATGTCCTCGGGGACCATCTCGATGACGCGCTCGGGGTCGGGCGCATTCCATGTGTCGATGTGAATAATCCACATCGGGCTTTCAGGCGAAATGGGACGGCGAAGTTCCGTCTGCGCCGTGGCATTCGAGCCGAGACTCAGCAAGAGGACGAGCATGAAAGTCCGGACAGAAAGGGACAAGAGACTCATAATAATAGGTAGTTTTTTGTATATGATTATAAAAAAAGAATGGTTGGTCGGTTCATTTCCCGATGCGGAAATAGTCGAAGTCGGCATATCCCCCGGTTGTCTTGGTCGGGAAGCAGAAGAGTCCCATGCGCTGGCCGCAGAAGTCGGGCCAGTCGTAGTGCATCTGCATCTCATCGCCTATCGGCTTCCACTTCTTGCCGTTGAAACTGAAATAAAACTTCGCCTTGTCGGTGCGGTTGGTAAAGTCACAATCGAGGCGCAGATACACGACATCGCCCTTCATCTTCACGCTCTCGACCACCTTGCCCGCGGCATCGCCCTTTTCCATGGCGCGGCGCATCACCACC
>JABUUA010000061.1:12279-14684 GCA_021443405.1 Bacteroidaceae bacterium | reverse complement strand
GTGGTGCCGTTGTCGAACTCATCGCTGACCACGCAGAACGCCTTTGGCTGTCCCTTCACCGGCATGGGCAGCGTGACGGGCGTCGTAGTGCCGTCGTTGCCGATTACCGGCCAGCAGTCCGCGTCCCAGCGCATGGGCAGAAGCATGGGGATGCGACCCACGGAACCGCAGTCCTGAAAGAGATAGCAATACCACGTGCCGTCATGCGTGCCGGGCGTGTTGTCGGGCATGCTGACAATACCGCCCTGCGCTATTCCGTTAAGCTTCAGCGGCATCGAGCCGTCGGCATCGACCAAATGGCCGTTGAAAACCTTACGAACCTCCCAAGGTCCGTTCTCCACATCTTTCGTGCGCCAGACTATCTCCTGACGCATTCCGCCTTGTCCCTGTATGCAGAAGAGATACACATATTCGCCAATCTTGTAGCCGTGATACCCCTCGGCGCGGAGACCCTGCGCAGGATTCTCGAACTGGGTGTAGGGAATGATGACGCGCTTCTCGTCGATGCCCACGTTTCCCTTGCCGTCGGTGAGCATGTGGCGAAGGAAGGTCTCGTGGTCGGAGAGTTTGTCGGAAGGATGAATGACATATTTGTCGATGCTCTTGCCATTGTCGATGAAGAGCAGTCCCGGGTCGTAGCATTTGTCGGTTATCGCCACATGCCACTGTCCTTTCTCAATGTCCTTTGTAGAGTAGAAATATGTCTTGCCTGTAGTGTTGCAAGTCATGATGATGTACCAACGCTGCTCATACTTGTCGTAACGGATGTTGGCAGCCCACGAGCCATTGGCATAGTCGTTTTGTCCGTTGCGGAGCGAGTAGCGGTCGCCGCGGTCAAGATAGTCGTAGGCATAACCGCACACCGACCAGTTCACCAAGTCCTTCGACTTCATGATGGTGCAACCGGGCGAATAGCTCATGGTTGTGCTCACCATATAATATGTGTCTCCCACACGCTCGATGTCCAAGTCGGGCACATCGGCATAGATAAGGGGGTTGGAGAACGTGCCGTCTCCGTTGTCGGCACTCTGTGCCTGCGCATGGCTGCTGATGGCCATCAGAGTGAACAAAGCAGCGAAAAGTTTCTTCATGATTGGGGGAATGATTTAATTTCCAAAATAGCTGTAGTTCTCATTGTCGGGGTTCACCACAATCTGCTCGATCACAATCTCGGGGGCAATCATAATGAGCCTCAAGGTGTGGCGACCGGGCGCTACGTCGAACGAGGCGTCAAGCCAGCGAAGATTGTCGAACACCTCGTCGCGGCGCGGAAGCTGACGGCCATTCACAAATCCGCTCAGGGCAAGGCGGCTGCGCGGAGGCAGCGGTTTGAGCACCTTGGAGACGGCGAGGTTCTGCTTTGTGTATTCACCGAAAGTGTCCACCAGTCCGCGACGGGCGTCGATGATTTGCATGGGCTCGTCGTCAATCTGCACACCGAGACGGAGGCCGCGCGCGGGATTGACATCCTGTGTAGGAAGAATGCCCACAGCTATCTGCTTCGTCTGCATATCCACCTCATACTCAAGCGTGGCGCGCATGTTGTCACCCGAAAGCAGGAAGTCCACCGTCTTAGCTCCCATGCAGGCCTCACCACGACCGAGATCGGGATATTCCTTCCACTCATTCCGCTCCGACGGCGTTTTCCTTGTGTATTTATGGGCCGGGATACTGTATTGCTTCGAGTCGACCTTGGGCTGGAGACTGTGGTCCACCTTGAAGCCGAGCGAGAGCGGGTTGCGGTTCTTCTCGGGGATAGACCACTGGGTGTAGCCGATGTGGTTGTCTGACATCATGCCGCGCCACTTGCCACCTGCGAGCGTGTTGTTGTAGTAGTCGGAGAGCCGGCGGTCCTTCTCCATGAACTGTTCCACGAGCAGCGAGTCGCCCACAGTGGCGGCGTTGTAGAGCATGGCCACTCCCGCACTGGCCACAACGGGGTAATAGACCAACTGAAAGAAGGCGTCCTGAGCCTCGGGAGCCAATTTCTCTTTCAGTGCCTCGCACCGCAGCACAAGCGACTGCCAGAGGCGGTTGGTATGCAACTGCTCCGTCACGTTGAATATGCCCGGATACTGAGCCTCGGGCTTGCGCCAAAGGTTGTATTTGCTGTACTTGGCGATGATGTCTGCGATTTCCTGGGCATACTCCGTTCCGAAGATGCTCTCGGCAAAAGACTCCAGATAGGCCCTTTCGTCGCCAGGCTGAATGGCATCGGGGTTCCACGCATACTTCATGATGAAGTCGATGGGAACCTCCTTAGGCTTGAGATCGCCCACGTTGATAATCCAGATGCGGTCGAGCCCCGTGTGGTAGGCCAGACTGAGTTGCTCGCGCAGTTTGGGGATGGTGGTGGTGTTCACCCATCGGTCGTTCCACGGGCCGCCGTTCATGTCGATGTGGTA
>JABUUA010000061.1:3191-9939 GCA_021443405.1 Bacteroidaceae bacterium | reverse complement strand
CGTCAGCGTCTTCATGTTGTCGGCATCGTCGCCCTTCCCCATGGCTACATCGCCGTCGCCACGCATACCGATGGTGACAATATTCTCGTAGTCCTTGTTGCGCTCTATCCCTTCGCGGAAGAATCGGTCGAGGCGCTCGGCGTTCACACTGTAGTCCCAGGGGCCCACCTCATCGCGGCGCGAGGTGTATTCCTTGTGAGCTCGCATCATGGGTTCGTGGTGCGAAGTGCCCATCACGATGCCAATTTCATCAGCCACCTGCGGACTCAGAGGGTCGTCTTCGTTGAAAGCGGTGGCCCACATCGCCGGCCAAAAATAGTTGGCTTTGAGGCGCAGCAGCAGTTCGAAGATTTTCGCGTAAGCCTTGGAGTTAACCCCGCCGAACTGATTGTTGCACCAACTGCCAAATGAGGGCCACTCGTCGTTGATGAATATGCCACGGTACTTCACCCGGGGCTCTCCGTCGGTGTATCGGCCGGGCTTCAAATAGACGTCGCTGTGCTTCGCCACGGGTGCGTCGGCCATCCAGTACCAGGGCGACACGCCCAGCTGGCGCGAAAGTTCGTAGATGCCAAAGATGGTACCGCGCTTGTCGCTGCCCGCAATGACAAGCCCCGATTCGTCAACCGTGATGATGAATTTCTCCCATTTGTCCTTCAGTTCGCTCTTCCACTCCTTGCCCTTGACAAGAGCGCTGCGCCCGTAGGTCCCCACGGTGATGGGATAGTCGCAACGACCGGTTACCTTCCGGAGGTCTTCCTTCAGATTGTCAATGGCAATGCGCACGCCTTTCCAGTCGTTTTCGTCGTAACGAATTTCCCCACTCCACTTAGACATGCACACGTCACCCGCAGTAAAACTCACAAACTGCTCAGCCGCACCAACGTGGAGCGTGCAGCAAACAAAAAGCAGAAACAGCACTTTTCTCATCTGGAATATGGATTAAAGGTATCTATTACACAAATTGGCAATGGCAAAAGTACATATAAAATTGGTAAATCCACACTTTTGTTCTATTTTTGTATTAAGGTACTCAGAATTCAACTGACTTTCCTCTATTAATTTGGCAATTATATACTTTTAGGCACAAGAAAAAATTATTCATCTCATTATCAGTTCATTCATAAGAGCAAAATAAGCCCCAATGCCAAATAGTATATAGTTACCATTAATTTTGGGATTTGAAATGAAGTTTTGTTGTAACTTATGCTGAGCGCAAAAGCAGTCAGCGTTCTTCCTTGTAGGCGGCGGCGCCTTGCCGGTCGATAAAGACGAGCATGGGGTCGTAGCCCTGCGGGGTGATAAGATAGACCGCTCCACCGGGCGGCGACCAGGCGTAGCCGTTCCCCGTCTCGGCAGGAGTTCCGAAATGCGTCACAAGCGAATCGAGCAGCGCATTCTCGTCAATATTCTTCGTCTCCACCGTGATTTTGAACACCGTGCGGTTCTTACGGGAGTATTCCGCCTTGAGGTAATGGATGTGGCCGAACACCGTCCCCCGAAAGATGTAATAGTTGTCGCCACCCACTCGCCGCTGCAGCGGATAGCGCTGGCGCACGGCATCGGCAAACTGCGTGATGGTCCCGCAGATGGGATGGCCCATGAACTCCAGATGCACTTGGGTGGAGTCCTGAGCCGCGAGCGCGAGAGGACTCAACAGCAGTCCCACGAACAGAACGGCGGTACGAAGCTGCGGAAATAGTGAGACGTTCATTGTTGATTTCGATTTAATGACGGCTGTCCCCGACCGCCGGACCTCCGCTGACGGAGAAATCAACAACAGAGAAGCCGGCGGCGGGAAACGTTGGATTACATCTGCTGCAAAAACCAATTCGTGATTTGGCGGAACAGGTGGTTGCGCGTGTTGCCTCCGTAGATGCTGTGATTCCGATTGGTGTAAGTAATCATGCTAAAGTCCTTGTCGGCCTGCACGAGCGCCTCGGTATATTCCGCCGTATTGCGGAAATGCACATTGTCGTCGGCCAAGCCGTGGCAGAGGAGCAGACGGCCCGAGAGCTGGGGAGCACGGCTGATGGCGTTCTCACCGTAGCCAGCGGGATTTTCCTTGGGAGTGCGCATGAAACGTTCGGTGTAAACAGAGTCGTAGTAGCGATAGCTGGTGGGCGGCGCCACTGCCACGCCGGCAGCAAACACAGGACGGCCCTCGCTCATGCTCATCAGCGTGCAGAAACCTCCATAGCTCCAGCCCCAGATGCCGATGCGACGGGCATCGACGTAGGACTGCGAGCCCAGCCACAGCGCGGCCTCCACCTGATCTTCCGACTCCATGTGGCCGAGATGCTGATAAGTCTGCTTCTCGAAGGCGGCGCCACGACCTCCCGTTCCGCGTCCATCAACGCAGACGGCGATGAAACCCAGTTGGGCGAGGTAGAGTTCATAACTGCAGCCGCCCATGTTACCAGCGCTCCAACTGTCGATGACCTGCTGCGAGCCCGGACCGCTGTACTGGAACATGACCACGGGATAGCGCTTAGCGGGAGAGAAATCGGCTGGCTTCACCATATAGCCGTTGAGTTGTGTTCCTTGCGACGTGGTGAAGGAGAAGAACTCCTTCGTGCCCAACGTCTTGGTGGCGAGACGGTCGCGCACTTCGTGATTGTCGATGAGCGTGGCGAGCACTTTGCCCGAGGCGTCGCGAAGCGTGGAGACGGGCGGCGTGTTCAGATTGCTAAATACATTGAGGTGATAACGGAAGTTACGCGAGAAAATGTCGCTGTTCGTTCCTCGCTGCGTAGAGATTTTCGTGGTTTTTCCCTTGGCGTCAGTCTTGTAGGTGGCGCGGCAGAGCGGACTTTCCTCAGTGGACGAATAATAGACCGTTCCCGTGGCGGGGTCGAAGCCGTAGAGGTCGGTCACCACGAACTGACCCTTGGTCAGTTGGCGGCGCAAGGTTCCGTTGAGGTCATATTGATAAATGTGGTTGTAGCCGTCGCGCTCGCTGCACATGATGAAGCCGCCGTTGAAGAACTTTATCTGGTCATAAGCATTCTCGGTGATGTAGTGCTCCACATTGTCGCGAACGGCCAGTCGGCACTCGGTGCTTCGCGGGTTGGTCATGTAGATGTCCATGCGGTCCTGATGACGATTGAGCGTGACCACCGCCAGCTTTGTGGGGTCGCTGGTGGGGATGATGCGCGGGATGTAACCGTCGGACTCGAGAGGTACTTGCAACTGACGTTCCTTATGAGCCTTTATGTCGTAGGAATGCACCGTCACTGTGCTGTTCTGCTCGCCCGCCATGGGGTATTTGTAGCTGAACGAGCCGGGATAGACGGCGTATTGTTCCTGCGCGGGTTTCATTCCCTGGTAGAGCGGGAAGGTGAACTCGGGCACGGCTGTCTCGTCGTAGCGAATCCAGCAAAGCATGGTGTTGTCGGCATTGAAGCAGAGCGAGCGGTCGGTCACAAACTCTTCTTCGTTCACCCAGTCGGGCTTGCCGTTGATGACCTTGTTCCACTCGCCGTCCTTCGTCACCTGGCTCTCGCTGTTGTTGAAGAGCAATTTCACCAGGAAGATGTTGTTCTGGCGGACGAACGCCACCATGTAACCATCGGGGCTGAACACGGGACATTCCTGCGGACCGCCGTCGCTCAGCGGGACGAGTGTGCGGTTCTGCACGTTGTAGATGTAATAGACCGCCGTCTTGCTGCGGCGATAGATGGGCTGAGTCTCGGTGCGAACGAGGATGTTCTTCTCGTCGGGACTCATGATATAGCCGTCGATGCGCTGAAGACGAACTTTCCCCTTCGTTTCGGCCACGTCGAAGAGCACGCGCGTCGGCGCTCCGTTCTTGAACGAACGAACGATAATCTGCTTGGCGTCGGGCGATAGTTGCGAATACGACTCGCCGTCGAGCAAAGGATTCACGCCTTGAACGCGCTGCCCAACAAAAGCGCCGCTGCACAGTTCCGGCAGGGTGAAGTCCTCGCCCGCCATGGCGGTCAGTGTGCCGACTACGAGCAAGGCAATGCTAAGAATTTTCTTCATGTGATGTATCTAGTTTTTGTTGTTGTTTTCTCTTCTTCAGGGCTTGCTCGAGCCGATGGGCTAACTCATAGTTCTTGAGTCCCCACTGCGGCGCCACGAGCAAGTGGGCGGGACTGCTGCTGGTGAACCGCTCGAAAACGAGGTCGGCAGGCAGCAACGCCATGTAGTCAAGCACAAGCTCGATGTATTCATCTACGGAGAACAGCGGCCACGGGCTTTCGCGCCACTCGCGTTCCATCTGTGTTCCGCGGATAATCTGCAACTGGTGCAGCTTGAGTGTGGTGAGGGGCAGCCGGGCGATTTCACGGGCTTGGCGGAGCAGTTCGTCGCGGTCCTCGCCAGGCAATCCTAAAATAATGTGCGCTCCCACACGGATGCCTCGTTCCGCCGTGCGACGGATGGCCTCGCACGAACAGGCGAAAGTGTGGCCTCGGTGGACGCGACGCAGCGTGGCGTCGTTGGCACTCTCCACTCCATACTCCACCACGAGGAAGGTCCTGCGGTTGAGTTCGGACAGATAGTCGAGCAAGTCGTCGGGCATGCAGTCGGGGCGAGTGCCGATGACCAACCCCACCACATCGGGAACTGCGAGCGCTTCTTCATAGAGGCGGATGCAATGTTCGATGGAGGCGTAAGAGCTCGTGTATGCTTGAAAATAGGCGAGATACTTCATGTCCGGATATTTCCGGGCGAAAAAGCGCTTCCCCTCCTCCAGTTGTTCGGTCACCGACTTGCCAGTGTTGCAATAATCGGGATTGAAGGTCTGGTTGTTGCAGAACGTGCAGCCTCCCACCCCGATACTCCCATCGCGATTGGGACACGTGAAGCCGGCGTTGAGCGAAATCTTCTGCGCCTTGCAGCCAAGTTCCGCCCGAAGCCAGCTTCCGTAGTCGCGATAGGTCATTCGTGGTTAGTTCGAACCGCTTGCGCCGTTCGCCTTCAGGATGAGTTTCTGCAGGAATTCCTTGCGGGCCGCTTCCTTGCGGGCCTTAGCGCTGTCGATGGCCTTGAGAGCGTCCTCGTGAGCCTTCTTGCTATTCTCGGCCTTCTGCTTCACTTCAGCAACTTCGTCCTGTGACTTCTTCACTTCGTTCTTTGCCTTCTCCACCTCGCTTTGTGCGTCCTTCACCTTGTTCTCAGCCTCGGTCACTTTTTGTTTGGCGGCGTCCACTTTCTGCTGGGCGGCATTCACCTTCTTTTCGGCAGCGCCCACCTTGCTCTGCACCTTGGTCACGTTCTGCTCAGCCTTGGCGATGGCGGCCTCGTCCTTGTCTTTCTGCGACTGTGTCTTGGCGCTCTGCTTAATGGCGTTCTGCAAGTCCTTCTCGGCATTGGTTTCGTCCTTTATTCCTTCCTTCACCAACTTCAGGTTCTGCTCGGCAGCCTTCAGATCCAGTTTCTTCTGGTCCAGCTGATTCTTCAGGTC
Organism: Bacteroidaceae bacterium; assembly: GCA_021443405.1. GTDB lineage: Bacteria > Bacteroidota > Bacteroidia > Bacteroidales > Bacteroidaceae > Physcousia. The sequence goes on along the minus strand of JABUUA010000061.1, from coordinate 4,505 downwards.
GGCATTGCCCTTGTCGAGTTTCAGTTGACCCTCGAGATGCTTGACGTCGAGTTTCAGCACTTCTACCTCCTTGGCAAACTGATTCTGCCAGTCGAGGGCGGTCTTCTCGGTCTGTGCCATGGCGCTGGCGCTCATGAACAACGCGGCCACAAGGGCCATTCTTTTCATCATTTTCATAGCTTTCTGATATAATTATTACGAATATGTTTCCACAAAAATACAAAATACTTTTGTAATACACCAATATTTTACGTATCTTTGTGGAAATTCTAACCTAAGTCTGTAATGAGAAACCTACGAACCTTTGTCATTGCCGCGTTTTGTTGCGTGGCCTTGTCGGCAGCGTCGCAAGACTGGGAAGCCATACGGAAGGCCCGTCTGCAAGAGTCGAGAGAAGTGCTCAGTCTTGTGGAAAAAGTGAACGACTACTGGCAGGCGAACAACACTCCGTATTGCCGCGGCTTCTGGGACAACGCCGCTTATTTCACGGGCAACATGGAGGCCTACCGACTGTTAGGCAAGGCCGACTACTACGCCTACAGCGACAAATTCTGCCGACACAACCAGTGGAAAGGCGCCAAGAGTAACGACCAAAAGAACTGGAAATATGCGTGGTACGGCGAAGGCGACGACTTTGTGCTCTTCGGCGACTGGCAAATCTGCTTCCAGACCTATATAGATATGTATAACCTTGTGCCGGCCGACTACAAGGTGGCCCGCGCCAAAGAGGTCATGGCCTACGAATGCAACCATCCCGACAACAAGTTCTGGTGGTGGGCCGACGCGCTCTACATGGTCATGCCCGTGATGACCAAGATGTATCTGCTCACGGGCGAGGAGATGTATCTCGACAAACTCTACGAGAACTTCCTTTGGAGTGACTCGCTGATGTGGGACGCCGAGGCGCAGCTCTACTACCGCGACGGGAAATACATCTGGCCGAAAGTGACGACTTCGTGCGACGGCGGCAAGAGCTTCTGGGCGCGCGGCGACGGATGGGTGCTGGCCGGACTGGCCAAAGTGCTGGCCGACATGCCCACCGACTACCATCACCGCGATTTCTTCGTGCAGCGCTTCCTGCAACTGGCTGAGGGCGTTGTACGCTGCCAGCGCCCCGATGGCTACTGGAGCCGTTCGATGCTCTGCGAAGGCGATGCTCCCGGTCCTGAAACCAGCGGCACGGCCTTCTTCTGCTACGGTCTTACGTGGGGACTGAACCACGGTTATCTCAAGGGCGGTGAGTTCCACCAAGCCGCAGCAAAGGCTTGGAACTATCTCCGCAACACAGCACTGCAAGCCGACGGAAGCATCGGT
>JABUUA010000061.1:0-2993 GCA_021443405.1 Bacteroidaceae bacterium | reverse complement strand
TCTGGACGAATTCACATCAACCGTAAACAATCCCAACGGCGATATGCGCAACGAACTTGTGGAACTGAAGGCGCAAGAGGTGTTCGACCAGCTCAGTCTTGCGGGTGGTCGTCAGTTCATCGTCCTCAACGGCGACAGAGTGGAAGTTCCTTATCAGCTTACAAGTGACGGCCGAATCTTGGTGCAGACATTTGTCGCGCCGGGACAAATACAGGAATTCACCATTGTTCGCGGAGAGCCTAAGACCTATCGACTCGACTGCAACGGCCGCATCTATCCCAACCGCGAAGACGACCTCGCTTGGGAGAACGACCGAAACGCCTGGCGATTCTACGGGCCAAAGATGCACAACAAAGGTGTGAACGGCTTCGACATCTTCACCAAGAACGTCGCCTACCCCATTCAAGATGTGCTCTACCAGAGCGAGCTCACCAGCTACGGCGTCAACGAACAGCTGAAGAAACAGGGCCGGGGCGGCGAGTGGAACCAGCTACATCGCGACAACTACACTTACCACCGCGACCGCGGACAAGGCATGGATGCCTACACCGTGGGCGCAACTTTGGGTGCGGGAGCTCCTGCGCTGATGAACGGCAACGAACTCATTCTGCCCGACGTCTATGAAAAAGCGGAGATTCTCGACAACGGTCCGCTGCGTTTCCGCGTCCGCCTGACCATGTATGAGCAGAACGGCGTGCGCGAGGTCCGACTGATTTCGCAAGACCGCGGCAGTCACTTCGCCCGCTGCGAAGTAACCTACGAGGGCGTCAGCCAGGCCACGCCCGTGTGTGCCGGCATGGTCGTTCACGAAAGTTATCCCTTCGGCTGCATTATAAACAAGAAGAACAACTACATTGCCTACGGCGATATTCTCGACACACCGCAAGGAACTAACGGTCAACTCTTCATCGGATGTCTGTTCCTCGACAAGACCAAGCTGAGCTATCTGCCCATGACCGAGAAGAAATCGGGGGCCGTGGGCCACGTCATCGGTCAGCAGACCTATCAGCCCGGCTCCGTCTTTGTCTATTACTTCGGGACGGGCTGGAGCAAATACGACGTTCCCAACATGGCGGTGTGGGAAACGCTCCTGCAGACGCAGGCCAGCAGTCTGCGCCAGCCACTCGTCGTTCAGCCGCAGAGCCTCAATGCCCTATGGTACTAATAATTAACCCATAAATCAAAATCACCATGAAACTAAAAACAATTCTCTCCGCCGCTTTTCTCTGTTTGAGCGGAAGTGTGATGGCACAAAGCCTCTCTCCCAACACAAAATGGCATTGGGAGGAAGGAACCATCGTTGTGGACACGCCGCAGCGCCCCGCCGGTCAGCAGCATGTCCTCGGTTTGTCGGCCCCCAAAATGACCACCGTCCGCGTCGCCTTCGTCGGTCTCGGCATGCGCGGTCCCGGCGCCGTGGCTCGTTTCTGCTATATTCCCGGTGTGCAGATTGTTGCGCTATGCGATTACGAGGAAGCGCGCGCCGAAGCTTGCCAGAAATATCTGCGCCAGGCCGGTCTTGCTCCCGCCGCCATCTATTACGGCGAAAAGGGCTATGAGGAACTGTGCAAGCGCCCCGACATCGACCTCGTTTACGTAGCCACCGACTGGGATCACCACTTCCCCGTGGCCAAATGCGCCCTGGAGAACGGGAAGCACACGGCCATCGAAGTGCCGTCGGCCATGAATCTCGACCAGTGCTGGCAGCTCATCGACCTGAGCGAAAAAACGCGCAAGCACTGCATGATTCTGGAGAACTGCTGCTACGACTGGTATGAAATGAACACGCTCAACATGGCGCAGCAAGGCCTCTTCGGCGAAGTGCTCCGTGCCGAGGGTGCTTACATCCACAACCTCGACGATTTCTGGAACTACTACTGGCAGAACCCCGACGGCTCCGACCCCGAAGGACTGCACTGGCGCATGAAGTACAACATGGAGAACCGCGGTGACGTGTATGCAACGCACGGCCTCGGCCCCGTGGCTCAGGTGCTCGACATCCATCGCGGCGACCGCTTCACCACCCTTGTGGCCATGGACACCAAGAGCGTTCACGGCAAGGAGTTCGTGGAAAAGAAGACCGGCAAGGAGTGCAAGGACTTCCGCAACGGCGACCACACCACCACGCTCATGCGAACCGCCAACGGTAAGGTGGTGGAGATTCAGCACAATGTGATGAACCCGCAGCCCTACAACCGCCTGTACAAACTCACCGGCACCGACGGCTATGCCACGAAATATCCCGAAGAGCACTACGCCCTAGGCGGTTCGGCCCTGCAAGACGCCAGCGTTCCGCAGGTGGACAAACTCAACACTCACGAGTTCATGTCAGCCGAACAGCAGCAAGCCCTCGTGGCGAAATACCAGCACCGCATCCTCAAGAAGTACGGCGCAATGGCCAAGGAAGTGGGAGGCCACGGCGGCATGGATTTCATCATGGACGCTCGTCTGGTATATTGCCTTCAGAACGGTCTGCCGCTGGATATGGACGTCTATGACCTCGCTGAGTGGTGCTGTCTGGCCGAACTGGGCTCGCTCTCCATGGACCACAACTGCGCCGCCGTTTCATTCCCCGACTTCACACGCGGCTACTGGAACGTGAACAAGGGCTATCAGCACGCCTATGCGCCCGCCGAGCAGGAGGCCGCCACCGAGGCTGCCGCAAAAGCCAGCACCGAGGCTCAGAAGGCTCTCACCGCCAAAAAGAAGATGTGGGAGAAATATGACAAGGCCAAGGAAAAGACCGCTCAGAAGAAAGCAAAGAAGTAAACCATCAGTCCAACTCAAGGCGCTCAGCAGAAACACGGGAGTTCATCGCGTTCCAGCTGAGCGCCTTTTCTATTATCCCTTTTCCCTCTTCCATGTGACAAGCGACAAAACCTTTCACCTTTCACAAAATAAATGTAACACGCTAAATAATAACTTATTATATTATTTTCTATTGCTGTCCGGTAAAACTCAAAACAGCACAATTCGTTGCCCCGAAGCCCAGT
>JABUUA010000060.1:3922-13322 GCA_021443405.1 Bacteroidaceae bacterium | reverse complement strand
TTATCTTGTGTACTTAGATAGTATAAGTATATAATTTTCATTAGGTGTGTGTGTTAACATTATTAATACTGAACTAATTTGTTGCCTAATAATCGGAAATTAAGCGGTTTATGACAAACCTTCTATTTCGCCGTTTACGATGTCGATACGTTCGGCCTGCGGACTCTTGGGGAGGCCCGGCATGCGAATCATGTCGCCGGCGACGAGCACTATCATTTCAGCGCCGGTGTTCAGCACCACTTCACGGATGTTAATGGTGAAGCCTGTCGCCACACCGTAAGCTTTCGGGTCGGCCGAGAAGGAGAACTGCGTCTTGGCAATGCAGATGGGGAAATGCGTGAGGCCCATCTCACGAATGCTCGCCAGCATCTTCTTGGCCGCGGGTGAGAACGTCACGCCGTCGGCACCGTAGATTTTCTGGCAGACCGCCGCGGCTTTCTCCTCCACGCTCTGGGCTTCCTCATAGACAAATGCCAAGGGCTCGGACGGTTGCTCGTCGATGGTCTTCACCACCAAGCGCGCGAGTTCTTCTGCACCACTGCCGCCCTCGTTGAAGGCGTTATTGACGGCAAAGCCAATCCCCAGCTGAGCGCAATGGTCACGACAGAACGCTATCTCCTCATCCTTGTCGAACGCGAAACGATTGAAGCAGACAACCACCGTCTGTCCAAAGCTGCGCAGATTCGCGATGTGCTTATCCAAATTCTTCATGCCCTCACGAAGTCCTTCCATGTTCGGCTCTTTTATGCCCTCTTGCAGAACGCCGCCGTGCATTTTCAGCCCTTGTGTAGTGGCCACCAATACGGTGAGTGCGGGTTGAAGACCGCTCTTGCGGCACTTGATGTCGAAGAATTTCTCGGCGCCCAAGTCGGCTCCGAAGCCAGCTTCCGTCACAACATAGTCGCTCAGTGAGAGCGCCAGTCGCGTGGCGATAACGGAATTGCAGCCATGCGCAATATTGGCGAAGGGTCCGCCATGGATGATGGCCGGCGTGTTCTCGGTAGTCTGCACCAGATTGGGTTGGATGGCGTCCTTGAGCAATACGCAGATGGAACCCGCCACGCCCATATCTCTCACATAAAACGGCTTGCCGTCCATGGTGAATCCGAGCAGAATGTTCTCGATACGACGGCGCAAATCATCGAAATCCTGCGCCAGACACAGGATGGCCATAATCTCGCTGGCAGGGGTGATGTCGAATCCACCCTCGCCCGTCACGCCGTTGGACTTAGCGCCAAGTCCCGTGACAATCTGCCGAAGATTACGGTCGTTCACGTCGAGCACGCGCTTCCACAGCACCTCCTTCAAGGCGAAACCTTCGTCGCGATGCTGATAGATGTAGTTGTCCATCAGGGCGGTAATCATGTTGTGCGCCGTGGTGACGGCATGAAAGTCGCCCGTAAAATGAAGATTTATTTTCTCCATGGGCAGCACTTGTGCATAGCCGCCGCCTGCCGCACCGCCTTTCATGCCGAAGCACGGCCCGAGCGATGGCTCGCGCAGCGCCACAGTGGCTTGCTTGCCAATGCGGTTAAGGCCCAATGCCAAACCGACACTCACCGTCGTCTTGCCGATGCCCGCCTTCGTAGGAGTGATGGCGGTCACCAAGATGAGCTTATGTCGTTTGATTTGTTCCTCATCGATGAGCGACTGAGGCACCTTGGCGATGTAGTGGCCGTAAGGTTCAAGGCAGTCGTGTCCTATGCCCAACTGGTCGGCAATCTGCTCGATGGGGAGCAATGGTGTTTCTCTCGCTATCTCTATATCTGACTTCATATTCTATAAAATTACTTATTGACCTTGCTGTCTCCTTCGCCCCACAACTGGTTCATGCGCTCGGCCAGTTTCGCCTCCGCCGCATTGTTTTGCGGTTTCCATAAGCGCGTGTCCTTCAGAGCGTCGGGCAAGAATTGCTGTTTCACGAAATTGCCCGGGTAGTCGTGTGCATACTTATAGTTATCGCCGTAACCAAGTTGGGACATGAGTTTCGTCGGAGCGTTGCGAAGATGCAACGGCACAGGCAGGTTACCGGTCTGTTGAACAAGCGAAAGCGCCTGGTTAATGGCCATGTAAGCAGAGTTGCTCTTGGGACTGGTGGCCAGATAAACGGTTGCTTCCGCCAGCGGAATACGACCCTCGGGCCAGCCTATTTTCATCACGGTGTCGAACGCCGCGTTCGCCAGCAGCAGTGCATTGGGATTGGCCAAGCCTATGTCCTCGCTGGCCGATATCACCAACCGCCGCGCGATGAACGCCGGGTCTTCCCCACCCTCTATCATGCGGGCCAGCCAATATATGGCCGCGTCGGGGTCACTTCCGCGGATGCTCTTGATGAAGGCAGAGATAATGTCGTAGTGCATCTCGCCATCCTTGTCGTAAGCCATCGGATTCTGTTGCAGCATCTCCGTCACCACCTCATCGGTGATGTCGAGAGGTTCTTTCACCGCCGCCTCGCTCACAAGGTCCAGAATATTGAGCAATTTGCGCGCGTCGCCACCGCTGTACCGAAGCAACGCCGCCGTTTCCTTGAGTTGAATGGGCAGGTCACGCAGCACCACGTCTTTTTCAAGCACACGACGGGCCAGCGTAAGCAGGTCGTCTTCTTCCAAGCTCTTCAGCACATAGACCTGACAACGGCTCAAAAGCGGCCGGATGACTTCGAACGAAGGATTTTCCGTGGTGGCTCCGATGAGCGTTACCACGCCTTGTTCCACCGCCCCGAGCAACGAGTCTTGTTGCGACTTGCTGAACCGATGGATTTCGTCAATGAACAGAATCGGGCTGACGGTTCCAAAGAAATGATTGGACTTTGCCTTGTCAATCACCTCACGCACATCCTTCACGCCGCTGGTAACGGCCGAAAGTGTATAGAAAGGAATCTTGAGCGTGTGGGCAATGATGGTGGCCAACGTAGTTTTGCCCACACCGGGAGGTCCCCACAAGATGAAACTGCTCAGCCGTCCTCCCTCTATCATCCGACGCAACACCGCGCCCGGTCCAACAAGATGTTGCTGTCCGATGTAGTCGTCAAGCGTCGTGGGACGCATTCTTTCCGCGAGTGGTTGCATGCCGAGCAGGTTTTATTTAGTGCGCAAGTCTGCAGGAAAGCGAGCGCAGAACGAGCCAACTCTATTCTGTCAAGCGTGGGCAGACTTGCCGAAGGCAAAGGTACGAAAAAGCGAGCGAAAAACCAAATTTATTTACGCGCTGTCCGCTAAGAAGTTTCATTCAGTGAAAAAGATTCGAGCAGCATGCCGTGAAACATGCCGCTCGAATCTATTGCAGTTACTTTATCAACTAAGGCTTAACCAAGGAAACTCAGCAAGATACCTGCGGCAACTGCCGAGCCGATAACGCCAGCCACATTGGGACCCATGGCGTGCATCAGCAAGAAGTTACGAGGATCGGCCTCTCTTCCCAGGGTCTGGCTGACACGAGCCGCCATGGGCACAGCGCTCACGCCTGCAGAACCAATCAGCGGGTTCATCTTCTCTTTCTGGAAAAGATTCATGAACTTCGCTAACAGAACGCCACCTGCAGTTCCGAATCCGAAGGCAACAATGCCGACACACAGGATGAGTATCGTCTGAACATTCAGGAACGACTCCGCTGTCGCCGTAGCACCCACGGTCACACCCAGGAAGATGACGACGATGTTGTTCAGTTCGTTCTGCACACAATTGCTGAGACGCTCCACCACGCCGCTCTCCTTCATCAGGTTACCAAGCATCAAGCAACCGATGAGCGTGGCGGCCGAGGGAAGAATCAGACTGACGACAATGGCCACAACAATGGGGAAGATGATTTTCTCCTGCTTACTTACCTGACGCAACTGAGCCATGCGAATCATGCGTTCGCTCTTTGTGGTCAGCATTCTCATAATAGGAGGTTGAATCACCGGAACCAGGGCCATGTAACTATATGCAGCCACGGCAATGGGGCCCAGCAGTTCGGGAGCCAACTTCGAAGTGAGGAAAATGGCCGTAGGACCATCGGCGCCGCCGATAATGCCAATAGAAGCAGCCTGCTCCGGAGTGAAGCCGGTGAAGTCGAATTGGCAGACGATGAACGTCACAAAAATACCAATCTGTGCAGCTGCGCCCAGCAAAAGGCTCTTGGGATTGGCAATCAGCGGACCAAAGTCCGTCATAGCACCCACGCCCAAAAATATCAAGCAAGGATAGACGCCCGCTTTTACGCCGATATAGAGAATATCGAGCAAGCCTCCGTCACGCATTATCGCGCCGTAGCTGTGGTAATTAGGACTGTTATGGTCCAAGAACTGTGCCCACAATTCACTGTGGAACAAACCTGCATCCGGCAGATTGGTGAGCACCATGCCAAAGGCGATGGGAAGCAAGAGCAAGGGCTCATACTTCTTGACAATAGCCAAATAGAGCAGGAAACAACCCAAGGCTATCATCACAGCATACTTCCAGCCTTCGCCTTCAAAGAATGCTGCAAAGCCCATCTCGCTTGCAAACTTAGTCATCGTATCGCCCAAGCTGAATTCGTTTGCCGCGGCAGCCATGACAGGTGATGCAATGAACAACAGCAAGACAATCAAGCCTAACGATTTAATCGTATTCTTCATAATACTGAAATCTGCATTATCAACATTAAGCGAGTTCAACGAGCGCCTGGCCGCCGTCCACTTGATCGCCGACATTTACCAGCACAGCCTTCACCGTTCCTGCGTTCTCCGCCGTGATGGCGTTCTCCATCTTCATGGCCTCGAGCATGACCACGGTGTCGCCAGCGGCCACTTGATCGCCGACCTTCACCAGCACTTGTGTAATCTTGCCATTGAGAGGCGCACTGACAGCGTTGCCGCCCGCAACGGCAGCGGGCTTGGGAGCGGCAGGAGCTGCCGCGGGAGCAGCGGGAGCGACCGCCGGCTTCACGACGGGCTTGATAGCATGTTTGTGCTCAGGCAATTCCACGTTATAGATTTTGCCTCCTACGGTAACCTCCAATGCACCGCTTTCAGTATCGACCACTGTTGCCGTGTATTCCTTGTCACCTATCTTAAACTTATATTCTTTCATTGTGATGTTGTCTATGATGATTAGTTATAAATAATGTATTATAAGCCCGCTTGTCACAGCTGAGGATTCAACTCGGTGTGCCAGCCGAACGAAGGAGCCTGCGTAATCGTCAGCACGCCACTCTCGTCGTCATGCTCACAACTGAGATGCAGATGCACAGCCACTGCGATGGCCGCCAGCAAATCGTCCTCCGCACTATCGGAAGGCTGACCCGCAGCCAAAGGACGAGAGGGCGACTCGGGCAACGTGTTGTCAGGGTTCTTCCGCTTGATGGTGTACATGGAGCTGAACCAGCTGAAGACATAGAGCAGCAGCACCAGCAGCACCAGGATGCAGAACACGATGCAGATGCTTACGCCCGCCATCAGCCATGTCTGACTTGTTATTGCTAAGAAATTCATTGCTTGATAAATTTACGGTATTGTCTATCGGGTTACAAAGGAATGTTGCCGTGCTTTTTAGCGGGATTGTGCAACTTCTTGTTCTGAAGCTGAGCCAAAGCACGGATGATGCGGAAGCGAGTGTTACGCGGCTCAATCACATCGTCGATGTAACCAAACTTGGCAGCCTGATAGGGATTCGAGAAGAGATTCTCGTACTCGGCAATCTTGTCGGCCATATATTGCTTGGCCTCTTCCTCCTTGCCTTCGGTCTTCAGCGCCTTGGCCTCCTTTGCGTAGAGCACACTGGCAGCGCCACTTGCGCCCATGACGGCGATTTCGGCTGAGGGCCAAGCATAGTTGGCGTCGCCGCGCAGCTGCTTACAGCTCATCACGATGTGGCTACCGCCATACGACTTGCGCAGGGTAACTGTAACCTTGGGAACGGTGCATTCTCCGTAGGCGTAGAGCAGCTTGGCGCCGTGAAGGATGACGGCATTGTACTCCTGACCCGTGCCGGGCAGGAAGCCGGGAACATCGACGAGCGTGACAATAGGAATATTGAAGCAGTCGCAGAAGCGCACAAAACGAGCGGCCTTGCGGCTGGCATTGCAGTCGAGCACACCAGCCAACTGGTTGGGCTGGTTGGCCACTATGCCCACGCTCTCGCCGTTGAAACGAGCAAAGCCGATGATGATGTTCTTGGCATACTTCGGCTGAATCTCCATGAACTCCCCGTTGTCCACGATGCTGGCAATCACCTCGTACATGTCGTAAGGCTGGTTTGCATTGTCGGGAAGAATCTCGTTGAGGAAATCGGCCTGACGGTCGATGGGGTCGTTGCACTCTACGCGGGGAGTCTTCTCCATGTTGTTCTGAGGAATGTAGCTCATGAGCTGCTTGATCATGGCGATTCCTTCTTCCTCGGTCGAGGCGGTAAAGTGCGTCACGCCCGACTTCGTGCTGTGAATCGAAGCGCCACCCAACTGCTCCTGAGTAACCACCTCGCCCAGAACGGCCTTGACCGGGCCGGGACCGGTGAGGAACATGTAAGAGGTGTTCTCAATCATGATGGTGAAGTCGGTAAGTGCCGGGCTATAGACTGCACCGCCAGCACACGGGCCCATGATGGCGCTGATCTGAGGAATCACGCCCGAGGCCATGATGTTGCGCTGGAAGATTTCCGAGTAACCGGCCAAGGCATTGACACCTTCCTGCAGACGAGCACCGCCCGAGTCGTTCAGACCGATGACGGGAGCGCCCACCTTCATGGCGATGTCCATCACCTTGCAAATTTTGCTTGCCAGCATTTCGGACAGAGAACCGGCGCTGACCGTAAAGTCCTGTGCGAACACATAAACGAGACGACCGTCGATAGTTCCGCAACCGGTAACCACGCCGTCGCCCAGATAATGTTTCTTCTCCATGCCGAAGTTCGTGCAGCGATGCTGGACGAACATGTCCATTTCCTCGAAGCTTCCTTCATCGAGCAGCATGGCAATGCGCTCGCGGGCCGTGAACTTGCCCTTCTCGTGCTGCTTCTCAATTGCTTTTTCGCCACCACCCAGACGGGCTTTCGCGCGGAGTTCTACCAACTCCTTCACCTTTTCTGTTTGAGTACTCATTGTTTTTATGTTTGTCGTTTATTTCGATATTTCGCAGTTCATAAGCGGCCGCGCCTCTCTTCCTTTTTATGGTCTGTGGTCGTCCACGTCCAGACAAAGAGATGGAGACGTTCGGAAATTCGCACAAAGATACAAATTTATTTCCACACGAACAATCGAATTCCGCAAATTGTTTGTATCTTTGTGCTCAATATGAAACAGCGCACTCCCGCCGAACTGGGCACACAGCCGATAGGACGACTGCTTTGGCAGTATGCCCTGCCCTCCATCGTCGCCATGACGGCCTCCAGTCTCTACAACAATGTGGACCGTTTCTTCATCGGTCAAGGTGTTGGCGTCCAGGCAATCGCAGGTCTGGCCACCACCTTTCCTTTCATGAATCTTTCGGCCGCGGTGGGCGCAATGGTGGGCGTGGGAGCCAGCACGGTCATCTCGGTGCGACTGGGGCAGAAGGACGTGGCGACCGCGAAACACGTGCTGGGCAACACCGTGTCGGTGAACATCATTTTGGGCATTCTCTTCACCTTGCTCTGCTGGTGGTGGCTCGACGACATTCTCTATCTGTTCGGCGCCACCGCTAACGACATTAGTTATGCACGCGACTACATGCAAGTAATTCTGCTCGGCAACACACTGACGCATTGTTACTTCGGGCTGAACGCCGTATTGCGAGCCGCCGGACGTCCGCAAAGCGCCATGATGTGCACGCTGTTAACCGTGGTGGTGAATACGATTCTCGACCCCATCTTCATCTGGTGGTTCGGCTGGGGAATACGCGGCGCCGCCATCGCCACCATTCTGAGTCAGGCCATCTCCCTGGCCATACAACTGCGCCTTCTTTCCGACAAACGCGAGGCGATGCACTTCTGCCGGGGCATCTACCGGCCGAGCTTCCCCATCGTACGTCAGATTCTGGCCATCGGCATGAGCCCGTTCCTGATGAACGCCTGCGCCTGTCTCGTGGTGGGGCTCATCAACAATCAACTGGAGCGCTACGGCGGAGGACTGGCCAAAGGTGCTTACGGCATTGTGAACGGCATCATCTTCATTTTCATCATGATAGTGATGGGCTTTAACCAAGGCATGCAGCCGATTGTCGGGTACAACTGGGGCGCCAAGCAGGACGAGCGCGTGTGGCGAGCCCTGCGGCTGACCATCATCGCCGGCACGAGCGTGACCACGTTGGGATTCCTCGTGGGCATGCTGTTCCCCCGTCAGATTGTGAGCTGGTTCATCAGTGCCGACGACCCGCAGGTGGAGGCCTTCATGGAGCACGCCGTCCGTGGTTTCCGCATCATCGTCTGCGTGTTCCCCGTGGTTGGTTCGCAGATGGTCATCACCAATTTCTTCCAAAGCATCGGTCATGCCGCCAAGAGCATGTTTCAGAGTGTCACGCGCCAGATGCTGTTCCTGCTCCCGCTGCTTTGGCTCATGCCCAAGGCCTACGGACTGAACGGCGTGTGGTTTGCCATGCCAATGTCCGACACACTCAGCGCCGTCGTTACGTGGCTGATGCTGTGGTGGTTGGTATGGCACTTGAAGCACAAGCGCTCATGAAACGCATCGGCCTTCTGAGTGACACGCACGCCCACTGGGACGACCGCTATCTTCTTCATTTCGAACAGTGTGACGAAATTTGGCACGCTGGCGACATCGGTTGCATGAGCGTGGCCGAACAACTGGCCGCCTTCCGCCCCCTGCGCGCCGTTCACGGCAACATCGACGGATGGGACGTTCGTAAGAAATACCCCGAAACACTGCGGTGGCGCTGCGAGGACGCCGACGTGCTGATGACGCACATCGGCGGCTATCCCGGCAAATACAACCCGCGCATCCGCCAGCAGCTCTACCTGCAGCCCCCGCACCTCTTCATCGCCGGACACAGCCACATACTGAAAGTGGCTTACGACAGCCAAATCGACTGCCTTCACATCAACCCCGGCGCCGCCGGACTGCACGGCTGGCAACAAGTGCGAACGCTGATTCGCTTCACCGTGGACGGGCGCGAGTTCAAGGACTTAGAGGTCGTTGAGCTCGGCTGACCCAGCATTCCCAACCTCACCTCGGGCCTTACGCTTCGCCTTGCTGCTGGGAGCACGACCGACAGCTGCGACGACATTCTCCGGACTGGAATCGCCACCTCTCGGCTGAGGGGGATACACTTTAAACCCAAAAAGACCATTAGGGCAATCAATGCTTGTCAGCCTCTTTTTGACTATAATTTCCCCGCCCCTCGGTCACGATGGACCTCCATCGCTCCCTCCCAGCGAGAAAATTCTATCTCAAAAAATGGTAACTATATACTATTTGGCATTGGGGCTTATTTTGCTCTTATGAATGAACTGAT
>JABUUA010000060.1:0-3362 GCA_021443405.1 Bacteroidaceae bacterium | reverse complement strand
GATATGAGATATTGAGATGGGGGGGATGACCTGAGGCAGAGCGTTGAAATGTAAGGTAAAGTACAAGAGTAAGATCAGCCATTAAAGCCAAATCGCTCATTAGGCCGTCCGACGGCCTCTTCGTATGCTTTCAGCCTCTGGCTTGCCACTTCTGCGTCTCTCTGCGGTCACGATGGAACTCCATTGCTCCCCCAAGGCTGCGAGTAAGCGAGAGACCATGAGCTCGCTCAATGGCAATGGCAAAACTCAAACAAACCGCAACTGCAACGATTCCCCACCGTGTCTTTGAGGTGGTCGCGGTAGAACGCCCACAAATCCTTCTGCAGCGACTCCCAGTCGGCGGCGGAACGAGGGACGGGCAACGCGACGAACAAGTCTGGCTTCACGAACACACGGCAGTCGCCAACGCCAATCACACAGCCATAATAACTGATGCCGTCGTCCTTGGTGTAAATGTGAAGTCCGTGCCCAAACGATTCGAGTAATTCCTTCACTCGCTGGGCAATGGCCTCGTCGTCAGCTTTTATCAGAATCTTCATAATGTTCCTATTCTCCCCATGTCGAACGGTCGAGATTACGATAACCGATAGCCTCAATCAGATGTTGCCGCCCTATCGTCTCCTGTCCGTCGAGGTCGGCAATCGTTCGGGCCAATCGGAGAATGCGGTCATAGGCGCGGGCCGACAATTTGTAACGCTGCATGGCCGAGCGCAGGAGTTCAAGGTCCTCCGCCGCAGGCTGGGCAAACTCACGCATCAGCGCGCTGGTCATCTGGGCGTTGCAATGAACATGGGGAGTGGCGGCGTAACGTCGCTCTTGTATCTCACGCGCCTTCACCACTCTCTGGCGTATGGCCTCGCTGCTTTCTCCTTGCTCGATGTTGGACATCTCGTCAAACGTCAGGGGCGTTATCATCACCTGGATGTCGATTCGGTCCAGCAAAGGGCCACTAATTTTATTCAGATAGCGCACCACTTGTCCTGGCGTGCAGACGCACTGACGGGTGGGATGGTTGTAATAGCCGCAGGGACAGGGGTTCATGGACGCCACGAACATGAACGAAGCGGGGTAATCGACCGCATACTTTGCACGGGAGATGTGTATCTCCCTGTCCTCCAAAGGCTGGCGCAACACCTCGAGGACGGAGCGAGAGAACTCCGGCAACTCGTCGCAGAAGAGCACTCCATTGTGAGCCAGACTGATTTCGCCCGGCTGCGGATTCTGGCCGCCGCCGACCAGGGCGACCTGGGAAATGGTGTGGTGAGGGCTGCGGAACGGACGATTGGCAATGAGCGAGGTGGTGCTTTCGAGCTTCCCCGCCACGCTGTGTATCTGCGTGGTCTCGAGACTCTCGCGCAACGACAACGGCGGCAGGATGGTGGGCAGGCGCTTGGCCATCATGCTTTTTCCCGAACCGGGAGGACCCACCATAATCAGGTTGTGCCCGCCAGCCGCCGCGACCTCCATAGCACGCTTGACAGCTTCCTGCCCTTTTACGTCCGCAAAATCAATATCATAGGTGCTTTGCCGCGCGTAGAACTCCTCGCGGGTGTTCACCACCGTCGGCTCTATCGCCGAGGGTTTCCCGTTCACCAAATCGATGACTTCCTGCAAGTTGCTCGCTCCATACACATCGATGTTGTTGACCACGGCCGCCTCCCTAACATTCGCCTTCGGGACAATCAGGCCTTCGTAACCCATGCTGCGGGCCATGATGGCCGTGGGGAGAATGCCTCGCACGGACAGCAACGAGCCGTCGAGACTCAGTTCGCCCACCATCAGGAACTTCTCCAGGCGCGCGGTCTCCACCTCCTTGCAAACGGCCAGCACCCCGATGGCAATGGGCAAATCGTACGCAGCCCCCTCCTTCTTGATGTCGGCCGGCGTAAGATTGACGACGATGTTCAGCACAGGAAAATCGAACCCGCAGTTTTGTATGGCGGCAACAATCCGCTCGTGGCTTTCCTTCACGGCTTGCTCGGGCAGTCCCACCATGATGAAATGCACTCCCCGGGCGCTATTGACTTCCGCAGTGACAGGAATCGCCTTCAATCCCTGCACGGCCACCGTATGGACTTTAGCGAGCATCTACGTATTCTACCTTGACGATGGCTTTCTTCAGACCGACGGGCGTAATGGCGGGCGCATGGCCGTCTTGCGGGAAATAGATGACGAACTGCCCGGGGCGAACGACGACGTAGCCGTCGCACGGCGCTTCATAGAAACTAATGTCATTTGCGTCGTCATACGTCGCTTCGGGCAGGCGAGCCCGATGCGCATATCCGTGCTCCTCGGAGGCAGAAATCGGTAGTTGGATGTCAATCATCCGGTTGTGCGTCTCCAGCCGAGCTTCTTCCTTACTCCGAACGGGTGATTCCACAATGTTGATGAAGGCGTGTTCACCGATGACGGTCTTCCCCAAGGGGAGTTCCTCCAACGGATGTTTCTGCAGAAACGCAACGACCTCCGGAAAATAAGGATTCAGTCCCTGGTAGAGGGAAAGATTTTGCAAGGAATCGATAATCATACCGCTTCAGTTACAAGAGCTATCAATTCGTCGGCCGACACAAGTTGCTGTTCGCCCGTAGTCATGTTCTTCAGCATCACCTTGCCCTGCTGCATCTCCGTCTCTCCAGCAATCGCCACAAAGGGAATCTGCTTGGCATTGGCATACTGCATCTGCTTCTTCATCTTGGCCACATCGGGGTAAATCTCGCAACGCACTCCAGCCTTACGGGCCTTAGCCATCAGAGGCAGGCAGTAAGCTATCTCGGCCTCGCCAAACCCGACGAACAAGACTTGCGTCACCGTCGAGACGGTCTCAGGATAAAGATTCAGTTGATTCAGCACGTCGTAAATACGGTCGGCCCCAAAGCTTATCCCTACGCCACTCACGCCGGGCATGCCGAAGATGCCCGTCAGGTTGTCGTAACGACCACCACCCGTGATGCTTCCGATTTCCACATCCAGCGCCTTCACCTCAAAGATACATCCGGTATAGTAATTCAAGCCGCGGGCCAGCGTGAGGTCTAACTCCACGGGAGCCTGCACGCCCAGCGATTCCAAGGTCGTCAGCACAAATTCCACCTCTTCCACTCCTTTCAGCCCGGTCGCGCTATTGGCCAGCACTTGCTTCATGGTGGCTAACTTTGCAGCATTTGTGCCCGAAAGATTGATGATGGGCTGCAACTTTTCGATGGCTTCGGCAGGAATGCCGGCCTCGCGAAGCTCCTGATTGACATTCTCCAGCCCGATTTTATCCAGTTTGTCAATGGCTACAGTGATATCCACAATCTTATCCGCCTCCCCTATCATCTCAGCGATTCCGGACAGAATCTTGCGGTTGTTGATTTTTATGCACA
>JABUUA010000005.1:64545-71308 GCA_021443405.1 Bacteroidaceae bacterium | reverse complement strand
CCATCTGCTCTTCCGCGACGGAGACCGCTCCATCAACGAGCAGGTGACGCCCGACAAGCACCTCTTTCCGCGGCGCATGGCCGTACAGGACTACTTCATACAGGAGCCCCGCTACCTGCAATGCTACGCCGAACAGTTCTGTCGTTTCATCGAACTCTATAAGGAACAGGGCATCGACATCCGTATGGTGATGTATCAGAACGAGGCTTATTCTTACACGCCCTACCCGGGTTGCCCCTGGACCACCGAAGGAATCCTCCGCTTCAATCTGGAGTACCTCGCCCCCACACTGCGGCAGCGACACCCCGACGTGGAGTTGTGTCTGGGCACGTTCAACACCAATCGCTACGACCACGTCAGTCAGTTGTTGGCCGACCCGCGCATGGCTGAGAACATTGTGGGCGTCGGCTTCCAGTGGGAGGGCGGACAGATACTGCCCCGCATCCGCGCGGAGCATCCGCAGTACCGTTATATTTCCACAGAGAGCGAGTGCGGCAACGGCAGCATGGACTGGAGCGCCGCCGAACACACCTTCCATCTTATCAATCATTACGTGGGCAACGGCTGCTCGGAGTATAACAATTGGAACCTCGTCCTCTGCGACCGTGGCGAGAGTTCCTGGGGCTGGCGGCAGAACGCCTTGGTGCGCGTCAACTCCGCCGACCGCACGTTTGAGTATGTTCCCGAGTGGTATGCCTACCGCCATTACTCGCAGTTTATAGGCGAAGGTACCCGCATCGTGGGCTTCCGACCCACGGGAGCCGACCGCACCCCCGTGCTCGTGGCCCTCACGCCCGCGGGCAAAACCGTGGTGGTGGCGGGCAATCTCACCGACACGCCCCGCACCGTGAGTGTGCAGTTGGGCCAGCGTGTGCTCACCTGCGCCCTGCCCCCTCATTCACTGAATTCTTTCGTGCAGCGATAGACGTCCGCACGTCTCGCCTCACACATGCTTATGTCTGGGCTCACACGTCCTTATGTTTGAGCTCACACGTCCTTATGTCTGAGTTCATTCGTCTGCATGTCTATTCTGCACCCTGCAGATGAATCTCATGGGGTGTTTCATCGACTTGACAAAAGCAAAGGGTTCCGCACGCCATGACGTACAGAACCCTTTGTTGATTCGTCCCGGTCTTGGGGGCGAGGGGATTGGGGGAATTTACTGCTCCACCTTCTCGACACCGCCCGTTGACTGGTGGAAATAGACCTTGGTGCCCATGTGTTTGTCGAACAACACATCGCTGAGAATCTCCACCGTACCGAACTGTCCCATGGGCGCTTCCAGTGATGTCAGTTCGCCGTTCACGTCGAACACGCTCACGTGTGTGCGTGCGGGCATATTATAGAAGATGCCTTTCTCCGTCATCTTCGCCTTCTTCTTGTCGGTTTCCGCGTTCGGCACCACAGGGATGACGGCGGGACTCACACGGATATATACGGGCTGCCCCAACAGGTCGTCGGCATCCACCACGCCCTCGCGCTGCGAGAAACGGAACAACACTTCGCGGTCGGTGGCCTTGGTGGGCAGATACGTGAAGGTCATCACCTCGGTGCTCGTGTGCGTGCTGCCGCTGAACAGTTCCGTGAGCGCCTGGTTCTGCGTGTCGAGCTGCTGCAGCATGAGTTGCAGTTGTGCGCCGTCCTTGGGCATGTTGTCGCTTTCGCCGCGCACCAGTTCGTTGCGGCTCTCGCGGATGTCGTATATTTCTTGAGCGCACAGCTCCGCAATCTTTGCCGACGAACCCGCTTGCAACATCTCCTGATTCATGTACTGGTCGGGGTTCAGCGGTGCGGGAGCGGGCACGCGGGCTGGCGCTGCAGGCAGGGCGGTCTCCTGCTTGTCGGCGTTGATGGCCAGGATGAGGCCGTCGTGGGTGAGCGAGAGCAGCGGGGCCGACGTCTTTTGCTTCAGCTTCACGTTATAGGCCTTCTGCGTGTCGGGCACGCCGTAAGGCTCCACCGTCACCTGCTTGATGCTCCACGTGGTGCTCGACTCCGTGGGCACGTCCTGCAGACGAAGGTAGCGGAACGCGTACTTGTTGTAACGGCCGGGTCTCACCACTTTCTTCTCCGCCACCACGGTCACGCGCAGTGCCGTCTGCGGGAGGTAGTAGTTGATGCCGTCCACCGTGGCCCCTGCTTGGAAGGGAGCCACCTCGGTCTGTGCCTGTGCCATGCTGCATGCGGCCAGTCCTGCTATCAGTAAGAACTTTTTCATATCTTGCATTCTTTTATTCGTTGTCTTTGAGTTGTCGGAACGCCTGCGGCAGTTGCGCCACGATGTCGCTCGCCAGCATGCACTCCTCGGTGAGCGCTTCTGCGGCGAAATCACCCGCCGTGGCGTGGAGCCAGACGCCCATCTGCACGGCTTCCGCGGGCTCATAACCCTGTGCCAGCAGTCCGGTGATAAGACCGGTCAGCACGTCGCCACTGCCCGCCGTGGCCATGCCGGGGTTGCCCGCCATGCAGAACACCACGCGGCCCGAAGGCATACAAATGGCCGTGTGGTGGCCCTTCAATACCACGTACACCATGTGTTGCAGCGCATATTCCTGCGCCAACATCAGGCGCTTGTAGTCGGTGTTCGCCTTTCCCGTGAGCCCTTCGAGCTCGCGAGGGTGGGGCGTGAGTATGCTCTCGTGGGGCAGTTTCGCGGCCCATGCGGGGTGCTTGGCCAGCAGATTGATGCCGTCGGCATCGAGCACGATGGGTTGGTCGGCCAGTTGCAGATAGCGATTCAGCGCCGTGGCCGTGGCCTCGTTGGTGCCCAGTCCGGGGCCGATGCCTATGGCCTTGTAGGGGTCGAGCAAGGTCGATTCGGTCACCATGACCTTATCGCGGTCGGGATGCACAATGGCCTCGGGCACTGCCGTCTGCAGAAGCGGTAGGTTGGCCTTCGCCGTGTGCACGGTCAGTTTGCCCGCACCGCTGCGCAGACATGCCTTGGCGGCCAACAAGGCGGCGCCCGCCATGCCCTCGCTGCCGGCCACCAACAGGGCGTGACCCATCGTTCCCTTGTGGGCGAAGCGGGGGCGTTTGCGCCACATCGCCTTCACCTCCTGGTCCTCGAGTGTGCGGAAGGGCGTGCTCATCTGCACCAGTCCCTCGGCCGAAAGTTGAATATCCACGCACTTCCATGTGCCCACGAATGGTTCGTTGTCGGCAAAGAAGAAAGCCAGCTTGGGCAGTTGTACGGTGAGGGTCAGCGTAGCGTGGATGATGTTGTTGCGGTCGTTGTAGGTGTTGTCTTCGCACATCAGACCCGAGGGCACATCGATGCTTACTACGGGGACATGCAGAGAATTTATCTTATGCACCACTACGGCGAAGCCGCCGCTTATGGGCTTGTTCAGTCCGGTTCCGAAGAGAGCGTCCACCACCACCTCGTCGTCTGCAATGTCGGGAAAGGTCAGTTCGCGGTTCACCTCGCGCAGTTCCACCTGCGGCACGCGCGTCATGCGCTCTCGGTTGCGCTGACAGTCGGGACTCAGATGCCCTTTCACGTTGAACAGCCATACGCGCACCCGGTAGCCGTTACTGCCTAACAGACGTGCCACGGCCAGGCCGTCGCCGCCGTTGTTGCCGGGTCCGGCGAACACGCACACGGGGTGAGCCTTGCTCCATCGGCTCATGATTTCGCGCGCTATCTGCGTGGCAGCGCGCTCCATCAAGTCGATGCTCGGCACGGGTTCGTGCTCAATGGTGTAAAGGTCCAGGTCGTGAAATTGTCGTCCCGTAAGAATTTTCATGCCACAAAGATAGTAATAAATTCGGATAATTCCGTAAAATTAACTATCTTTGTGGCGAATATAGCCTATATACAATGGAGACCATACGAGTAAAGGATAAAGAGTTTCGCGTGTCGATTGCACGTGAGGCAATCAGCAAGCAGGTGAAGCGCGTGGCCGACGAAATCAGTCGCGACTACGCAGGCCAGGAACCCGTCTTCCTCGTCGTGCTCAGCGGCGCGTTTATCTTCGCGGCCGACCTGGTGCGCGAAGTGTCGCTGCCCTGCGAAATCTGCTTCGTGAAGTTAGCTTCCTACGAAGGCACGTGCTCCACAGGCACTATTCGGGAGGAACTGGGTGTGACCCTCGACATCACCGACCGCCCAGTCATCGTCGTGGAAGACATTGTCGATACGGGCACCACCATGGCGCATCTGCTCGAGAAACTGGCAGTCCGCAAGCCCAAGAGCGTGGACATCTGCGCCCTCTTGGTGAAGCCCGACAAGTTGCAAGTGGACCTCGACATCCGTTACACCGCGCTCACCATTCCCAACGACTTCATCGTGGGCTACGGTCTCGACTACGACGGCTACGGACGCAACACGAAAGACATCTACACCATCGTGGAATGAAGAACCCGTCGGCCAGTCGCCGGCACACGAGCGACGGGCCGACTCATCACAGACGACTAACTCTCAAACACCTATTATATATGAAGAACATCATCATCTTCGGTGCACCCGGCTCTGGCAAGGGCACCTACAGCGACGAAATTGTTGCCAAATATCACATGGGCCACATTAGCACCGGCGATGTTTTGCGCGGTGAAATCAAGAACGAGACGGAGCTCGGCAAGATTGCCAAGGGCTACATCGATAACGGTCAACTCATTCCCGACGAACTGATGATTGACATTCTGGCCAAGACCTACGACGCGCTGCCCGCCGGTCAGGGCGTTATCTTCGACGGTTTCCCCCGCACCATTCCGCAGGCCGAGGCGCTGAAGAAGATGCTGGCCGCCCGTGGCCACGAGATGGGCATGATGATTGAACTCATCGTGGACGAGGAAGTGCTGATGGCGCGACTGCTCAACCGAGCCAAGGAACAAGGACGTGCCGACGACAATGAAGAGACCATCAAGAAGCGTTTCGCAGTGTATCACAACCAGACAGCGCCGCTGTCGGAGTGGTTTGCCAAGGAAGGCATCCGCAACACCTTCACGTGGGCCGGCAGCAAGGAGCAGATGGTGGCCGACATCTGCGCGTGCATCGACGCCGCCAACGCGTAATCCCTACGAAAACTCATGGCAGCCGAATCGAATTTTGTTGATTATGTGAAGATATGCTGCCGCTCGGGAAAGGGCGGCAGAGGTTCCATGCACATGCATCGGGCCAAGTATGCGCCCAACGGCGGCCCCGACGGTGGCGACGGTGGACGCGGCGGCCACGTGTATCTGCGCGGTAACCACAACTACTGGACCCTGTTGCATCTGCGCTTCGAGCGCCACGTGTTTGCCGGTCACGGCGTGAACGGCGGCAAGAGCGGCAGCACGGGAGCCGACGGGGAAGACCGTTACATCGACGTGCCGTGCGGCACTGTGGTCTATGATGCCGAGACGGGTGAGTATCTGTGCGACGTCACCGAGGACGGACAAGTAGTGATGCTGCTCAAGGGGGGACGCGGTGGCTTGGGTAACAAGCACTTTGCGACGGCGACCCGACAAGCGCCTCGCTTTGCCCAGCCGGGCGAACCTATGCAGGAGCGCACCGTCATCATGGAACTGAAACTACTGGCCGACGTAGGTTTGGTGGGCTTTCCCAATGCTGGTAAGTCCACACTGCTGAGTGCCGTGTCGAGCGCTCGTCCCAAGATTGCCGGCTATCCCTTCACCACGATGGAACCTTCGCTCGGCATCGTGTCGTACCGCGACAACCAGTCGTTCGTCATGGCGGACATCCCCGGAATCATAGAGGGCGCCTCGGAGGGACGCGGTCTCGGACTGCGCTTCCTGCGCCACATCGAGCGCAACTCTCTGCTTCTCTTCATGGTGCCGGGCGATACTGACGACATCCGCAAGGAGTACGAGATATTGCTGAACGAGGTGGCCACCTTCAATCCGCAGTTGCTCGACAAGCAACGCGTGCTGGCCATCACCAAGAGTGACCTGCTCGACGACGAACTCGTGGAACTGCTCTCGAAGGACCTTCCCGACGACCTTCCCCATGTTTTCATTTCTGCCGTGGCCAACAAAGGCATAGCCCAACTGAAGGACATCCTGTGGGCGGCGCTCAACAGCGAGAGCAACAAACTGGCCGCCATTAGCATTCAGGACGCCATCATCCATACGAACAAGGACTTGTCGCACCTTCAACTCGAGATGGAGGAAGAAGGCGAGGACGAGGACATCGAGTTCATCGATGACGCGGATATCGAAGACTTGGAGGAATTTGAGTACGAAGACATCGAAGACCAGGAGGAAGACTGGGACGAATAACTGCGTGACATGCTGACGTATCCCACACCCGACTGGCTTACCGCCTTTACCACTGGGCAGGAGGACTTCCCCCTGCCCGTGGCGTCTTTAGGTCTTCCGCGGCAAACCCACACGGACCATGTGGTGTGGATGCACGAGGCCGGACGCCCCGAAGCCACGGACGCCGTGATTACCGACGTGTCGGGTCTGTGCCTGGCCGTGAAGACGGCGGACTGCATCCCCGTTCTTCTCTACGACCGCGTCCAGCGCCGTGTGGCCGCAGTACACGCTGGCTGGCGCGGCACGGTGAAGGACATCGTGACCAAGACGCTGGTGGCCATGGACAGTCGTGGCGCCGACGTGTCGGCCATCATCGGTCCCGGCATCTCGTTGCAAAGCTTTGAGGTGGGCGACGAAGTATATGAGGCGTTCCGCGCGGCCGGTTTCCCCATGAACCGCATCGCGCAGCGCTACGAGAAATGGCACCTCGACCTCTGGGACGCGAACCGTTGGCTGCTGCAACAGGCCGGCGTGACGGACATCTACACCGCAGGCGTCTGCA